>DATHTH010000180.1:0-26455 GCA_035463495.1 Anaerolineales bacterium
GCCTGGATATTGCCCTTCACCTGCAAACCAATGGCATGAAGAGTCGCGCCTGGCTCCACCTTCACATTGCCCCTGACGCGGGTTCCCGCCAGCATACAGGTCTGGCCCGGTGCGACCAGGACGTTGTCCACCGTTACAGGACCCAGCACACCATTGCAGCGATATTCCGTATTTATGGACGGCAGAGGAATGCCGAGCGCCGCTGCGGCGTCGACGCGCCGCGGGACGTGCCCGGCGATGACGAACGAGCTATCCCGAATCCGTTTGACGACAGCGGCCGCATCCAGGCGCGGATTGGCTGCCCGCACGAGGGCTGCCTGGCCCGCGACCAGGGGAGCCGCCATCGAGGTTCCGCTCCACACCGCATACTCGCCGCCGGGCACGCTGCTGAGGATATTCTGACCCGGAGCCATCACATGGACCCAGGCGCCAAAGTTCGAGAAAGAGGTTAATGAGTCGGAAGGAGTACTGGCGCCAACGGCCAGAGAACCGGGCACTCCCTCTGCGGCGGGGTACTCAGGCGTGCCGGAAGCGCTATTGCCGGCTGAGGCGACGATCACAACGCCCTGCTGGGTGTTCCGGGTAAGGCAGCCACGCTCATCGTCGTCATCGTCTTCTTCATCCTCGTCATCGTCATCCCTATCCTTCATGCAGGTGATTTCCTTGCCGATGTCTGCAAGCAGATGGGTCTGGCGCACTGTGCTCAGGCTGAGGTTGATTACATGAGCCCCGTCGTCTGTCTTGAGGTCCCCGTCCGGATTCACCGCAAACGCCATCGCTTCCGCCAGTACCCAGATATTGCTGAAGCCATCCGGATCCATCACTCGCACAGGCATGATCTTTGCGGCTGGCGCCGCCAGTGCGACCAGTCCGGCAACATGCGTGCCATGCCCATAAGCGATATGCTCGTCATGATTGCCTTCCTCTGCCGGTAAAGCATCCATATCGACAAAGTCGAATCCTGTCACCAGCCGCCCCGCCAGCGCGGGATGCTCAGCATCCACGCCCGTGTCCAGCACTGCCACCGTGATACCTGCCCCGCGCGTCACCGTATGCGCCTCCGGCAAGCGGATCATGATGGCTGCCCATTGATCCGCGTAGCCCTGACTCTCATCTCCTTTTGCCCACGAGACCCTCTGCCGTGCCTCCGGCGCCTGCCCGAAGAAATTAGGCTCGGCATAGATCACGCGCGGATCAGCCGCAAGCCCGGCCGCCTTCTCCGGCGGACTGGCGCCATCGAGAATACTCATCCGGTAGATCGCACGCGTCCCGAATTGCGCCAGGGGGATGGGATGCAGACCATAGCCGGCAGCAACGCTGTTCAGGTCAGATGCACGCACCAGCTTCATCAGCACTTCGTTCGGAACGAACCCATCCAGATCTTGAGCACGGACCGCTGTGCCCGGCGAAGTCGTGCCCCATAACATGAGAACCAGGATGAGTGAGAGGCCCATGCGCAAGATGATGTGACTCATACGTTTATCTCCTGAAATACCCGTCTACCAGCGGCCCAGGAGCACAAAAGGCGCCCAGAAGAAGGGATGGGGGTTTTCCTGCAGCAACCGGCATTGAGCCTGCCGAAGTGCGGCAGCGGGTGTTATTCCCTCTCGAAGGTGGGAATAGAAATCGATCATGAGCTCCGCTGTGGATTCATCGTCCACAATCCACTGGCTGACGAGCAGTGACGGCGCGCCGGCGGAAAAGAATCCCCGCGCCAGGCCGATCCACTCATCGCCTGGCGCCAGCGAATTGACACCTGTCTCACAGGCGCTCAGGGTGACCAGCTCGCATTGCGCAAGATCGAGCCCATAGGCATCCCGGACCGTCATCCAGGTGCCGGAAAGCTGGAGCGAGGAAAAGAGCGGATTGTCATGCCGGAAACGACCATGACATGCCAGGTGCAACACATTGGCGGTCGCTGCAGATTTGGTCAGGGCTTCATAGGTTGCCTGACTATCGAGCAGGACGATAGACTCCGGAAAAAAGGGCTCGAGCGCCAGAATTTCATCATAGACGCGCGGCGTGCGCTCATCCGGAACACCCAGGAGCGCCGCCCGCTCGAGAGGCCGGCGCGGCGCAGCCAGGCAATGCTGCAGGAGTGTGGCGCTCGGCGCGCAGCAGACTTCCCGCTTTTCGATCACGTAACACGATCCGTCGTACAGGGCATGGAACGGCACATAATGCAGGAGCCGGTGCGGCGCGATCAGCAGACGCCGCGTCCCGAGCCATCCCTCAATGGGACGCAGCAATCGCTCGTAAAGCAAAGAAAGGTGCTGGCGGGTGCGCTCGATAAGCGCCGGCAGATGGGCGCGCAGGCGCTGCACACCATAACGCATTGCACCCAGCTGGAAATAGAACTGCCTGAGCTCCGTCTCTACTTCGTCTTCGGTGGCTGGCAGCCGGGTCACCCGGAGGCCCTCGTTGGTGAGGACAAACGCCAGCAGCTCGCCGTCCAGATTGAAATAGTCCACCAGGGCAGTATGCTCGCCGAGGTGCCCGGTGAAGGAAGGGATATCGAACGATTCGGGGGAAAGTGGCATGCTGTCGTTCCGCTGCCGGAGCTGCAACAGGATTTCTGAGATCTCCGCTTCGTGGCTGCGCACCGCGTGATACAGCTCGGACATCATGCTCGCCCCACGCGAAGCAGCGTCGCTATCCGGGCGGTTGATCTGGCTGTAGAACCAGTTGAGCTCCTCCCGCAATAGCTCCAGCCGCGCAAACAGGTCGGCTTCGAATACATCCCGCGGCTTGGCGGACTCCCCGACCGCACTGCCCAGCATATCCACGAGAGCCCGGGAACGCGCCTTCTCCACATATCCCAGCGCCTCCGCCACGCGAGCGGGGGTGCCATCCAGCAGGCAGAGACGGACCATCTCCTGATAAGGGATCAGTTTGTCCGTCATGAAAGCAGTACGAAACTCCTCCGCCGGTAATGGCGCTCGGGCTTCCTCGATCAATGAGATGGCTCCCTTGAACGCCATCTCGGCGCGCGGGAGATCTCCCAGGGCAGCCGCACATAGCCCGAGAGATGTGTGACAGCGGTGAAGGATAGAAAGCGCCGACCAGCGCTCAGCCTCCTCCAGGGTGCTTTTGAGCAGCGGTTCCGCTTCAAGGGTTTTGCCCTGAGCACGAAGCGCTTCGCCCTGCAGCCAGCGCGCCTGCAGATACCGACCCCAGGCGTGCCCCTCGGCAAAGGATGCGATTGTCTGTTCGGCGAGGGCGGCAGCGGCGTCGTGGACGCCATCGCGGTAATGGACCTGGGCTTCGATCAGCGTCACCATTGACTTGCCCACGGCGTTATCCGCGGCCTCATACAATCCTTTCGCCGCCGCCAGGAACAGCCGCGCCGAGCTGATCTTGCCGAGCGCCAGCCACGCCATGCCGTAATACGTCAGAGCGCGGGCATGTTCGGCCTGCATGCCGAGGTCGGAAAGAACGGGGATCACGCGCTCGTAGATTGTGAGGGCTTCGGAAACCAGGTTCAATTCGAGATAGGCATCGGCTAACTCCTGGTCAGCAATTGCCATATCGTGCGGCATGCCCAGCGCGGCGTAACGCCGGCGCGAGCGTTCGAGATAGTCCAGAGCACGGTCATAGTGGCCCTGAAACAGAGCCAGGCAGCCCTGGTTGGTTTCGATCTCTGCCAGCGTGACCTCCAGCCCGGCTGCCTCGGCGCGAGCCAGTGCCCGTTCGTACATTTGATCCGCCTCCCGAAACCGAAACTGGGAAGTCAGGGCGGTCGCCAGGCAATTATCGATTTGTGCCAGCTGCTTTTGATCTCCAACCGTCTCATAAAGGCTGCGGGCTGCCAGGTAATGCTCTTCTGCGATCAAGTAATGATCGAGCAGGAAATGAATATTGCCGAGGTTTTGTTCGATTTTTCCGGCAGCTAACTGATCCCTGTGCGCCAGGAATATAGTACGCGCTTGAGCACCGCATTCGATGGCTTGTTCATAGAATCCCAGCACGGCGAGTGCATGCAGTTTGCTTACCTGCGTCGCTGCCGCGTTCACGGGCATTCCCAGGTTCAAAAATTGAGACTCGGCGGTCTCCAGTCTCCTGATTGATTCTTCCATCTGGCCATTGTCAAGCAAAGACATTCCCTCGACCCATGCCGCCACCGCGCCGATGCCTGCCTCACGCGTCGCCTCTGCCAGAGACGACAATGCACTGACGATCTGAGCTGCTCGCGCCCGATCACTGCTCTCCACGTGATCGTAAAGCGATTTCAACATCCAAGCGAGATTCGCATCGGCCAGATCCGCGTAGCGACTCAACAGGGTCAATCTGTCAGGCATATCCGCGGCAATCAGATCTTCGGCAAGCTTGGTCTGATCCATATCTAAAGACCTAACCGGATATCATCGATTTCGATGTCGCGATCTTCCAGACTTAAGATCATCCGGTATTGGCCGATCTGCACCGGTGGGAGGACAAACTCTCTCAGATCGTTAAGTGCGGTGTGCCGGGTCTCCCTCTCTCCCTGCAGAAGCACCCGGTCATGCACAGCGGCTTTACCAAACACCTGTCCCGAGACGATCCAGGCCTGGTCTACAGGCTCGATGCGTAGATCTATCTCATTTTCACCCGCGTGAAAAAGAAGCTGGCGTGCGCCCGGCAGGCCTGCACGTGTACGAAAACCGGCCGCCATCTCCACGCTCTCGAACGCCAGCTCCGCCAGGACCCGCTTGCGCAAGCCCGGTGCCGAGGGTCGAAAGCCCTGCCTCGCGACGAACAGCTGGTAAACGCGCACAAGCGCAAAGACAGGCGCATCCTCCGATCGATCGGAACGCATCAATTGAATGAGTCGTCGCAGATCCGATACCTGATCGTCACATTGTGAACAGACTGCAACATGTCTTTCCACCACTGGCTGCTCGTCCGGTAGTAGCCGCCCTTCTGCATAATCCGCCAGCCGGTGGATCGAAATATGAGGTTGGAAAATTTTCATGGATTTACTCTGCTTGGATAATTCACCTTCCGGCATCCTTACAGAGAGAAAACCCGCTCGGGAAATACATTAAAAACCCGAGCGTTCGAGCAAACGGCGCAGCTTTTCAAGACAACGAGCGCGGGTAGGTCCCAGGCTGCCCTCGGGCATTCCAAGAATTTCCGCAATTTCGGCATACGAGGGCTGGTCGGAGCGATAATAAAGCAGGATCAACAGCCGGCGGCAGCGTTCATCCATGGACGTCAGAGCCGTGTGGATGAGATGTTGCTCTTCGAGTTTTTCCAGGGTTTCATCCGGCAGTAAGTTGTCATCTCGGAGGGCTTCCCCAATGTGAATGCCTTCGGGTTCTTCGAGGAAGGAAAGGGAGCGCGTGGCATTCTGTTCCCGAATAAGCCGCAGGGTCTCGCGTCGCGCGGTTGTCACCAGCCAGGCATGGATCGAATGAGGCTGCCGGATCCGATCGAGATTCTCCAGGAGCCGGGTGAAGGTCCGTTGAAAGACATCGGCAGCCTGGTCTTCGTCGAGTCCTGCGCGCCGGGGAATCGTGTAAATAAGCCGCTGGTAACGATCGACAAGTATGTTCCAGGCATCGGCGTCACCCTGCCGGCAGGCTACTACCAGACTCTCATCACTGGCAGGATGCTGTGGCGCATTCGCGGATCTGAAATTGGTGTGGGTAATCACCCGGTCAGCTCGTTTCAATCGATTGGAAAGCATCTGTGGACAGATCTCATGAGGCAAAATCTCCCGGCAAGGCGCCGGTATACGACTTGTTTTGTCATTGTAGTGGTCTTGGAGCAAACAAGCATATCCCCCGGTGTCTATTTTGCGTACTATCGCAAGTACTATTCTTATATACTCGTTGGGTACCTATTTAGTACTTGACTTAACAAATTATGCACAGCGAGGCCAAAGTATCGGTTGCGGCTACATGATTACACGAATAATAGCCTCGCCCACCAAAAGCCATCCCCGGTCCAGGGAGCGCTCTCTAGCGCTCCCTGGACCGCAATGCTCATAAGCCTGCGCATTGCGCCTCCTTGTTCCCCTGAACCAGATTGGCGACACCGGTAGGCGGCAGAATGTTATCCTGGCATTGCAGATTCCCGCCAACCATATTGTGTGAGATCAGGCTGGTAAGGACTGTTTTATAGACCTCTATGTTCCCAAGCACATACGTCTCGCGCAGCGCAACGACGCGGCTTTCTTTTAGCTGGATGCTACCTCGAAAGGTGGAGTCCAGAACACTGATGGATGCCGCTTTATCGGCTTGCAAATTCCCACTCGCATTCACATAATTCGCATTGAGGGTGCCCCCCTCCTCTACTTTAATATTCCCCAGGACACGCGTCCGGTTCAGAGTACAGGTCTTGTCCTTCGCCACCAGAATATGATCCACAATGCTGGATCCCAGTACACCGGTGCAATAATATGTTCCCTTAAGATAGGGGGCCGGGACGCCCACCGCAGCCGCTGTATCGATCCGCCGGGGGACGGGTCCGCCAATATTGGCAGAGGTCTTGAGAAGTTGTGTTACTACCGAATCGGGTTCCATCGCTGGATAGGCGGCGCGCACCAGCGCAGCTGTCCCTGCCACGATCGGAGCAGCCATAGACGTCCCACTCCATAGCCCGGCCTCGCCCCCGGGCACGGCGCTCAGAATGGTATCCCCGGGCGCGGCGACATGGATCCACGAGCCGTTGTTGGAAAAGGCGGCAAGCCTGTCAGTCCGTTCACTTGCCCCAACAGAGACCAGGCCAGCCACTCCCTCAGCAGCCGGGTACTCAAGCAGTGTCGAGCCGCTATTGCCCGCTGCGGCAATCACAACTGCCCCACGAGTTCCCCCCGGGCAACTTTCGGTGCTCTCCTCGCAGATCGTCCCGCCAAGGATGTCGGCAAGCAAGTCTGTGGGGAGTGGGGTGCTCAGGCTGAGATTGATAACATCCGCTCCATCGTCTGTAAGTGGATCGCCATCCGGATCCAGCGCGTATGCCAGCGCTTCAGCAAGGATCCATATATTGCCGGCGCCATCCGGGTCCAACACGCGCACCGGCATGATCTTTGCAGCCGGTGCAACCAGGGCAACCAGGCCGGCAACGTGCGTGCCATGACCGAAAGCGAGGTGAAATCCTCGTGTGCCTTGCTCGCTGGGATCTGCGTCCCGATCCACAAAATCATAGCCGGGGACCAGCCGGCTGGCCAGCACGGGATGAGAAAGGTCCACCCCCGTATCCAGAATTGCCACGGTGATGCCCGTCCCGCGTGTTACTGTGTGTGCCTCTGGCAGGCGGATTACACCGACCGCCCATTGTTCCTGGTACCCCTGGGCCTCATCCCCTTTTGCCCACGAAACCTGTTGCTGCGCTTCAGGCACCCGGCCGATAATATTCGGTTCGGCGTAGAGCACACGCGAATCTTCCGTCAGCGCAAGAGCCTTCTCGAGCACTGGGGCCTCATCCAAAATTCGCATGCGGTAAATAGGCGCCGCGCCAAACTGGTCAAGCGGAGGCAATCCCAGAGCATACTCGGCAGCAACTCCGGTAAGGTCCGCCGGCTCATATAATTTCAGGATGACTTCATCCGGAACATAGTGATCAAAGCCATCGGCATGCGCCGATCTACCGGATGGCGCGAAATGGAGCAACGCGGCAATCATCATCACTGTCAGACTGGAACGCAATAGCAAAAGCTTCATGGATTCCTCCGGGATCGACCTACCAACGACCCAGCAATACAAAGGGCGCCCAGTAATAAGGATGGGGATGTTTCTCCAGCATCTGGCACTGGGCATAGCGAAGAGCGGCACCCGGGCGGATTCCGCTCAAAAGAGCGGAATAGAAGCTCACCATGAGACTTGCCGTGGCTTCATCGTCGACTGCCCACTGGCTGACCAGTAGCGATGGCGCACCGGCCGAGAAAAAGCCGCGCGCCAGCCCAAGCCATTCATCTCCTGGCAGCAGTGCGCTCACACCGGTTTCACAGGCGCTCAGGGTCACTAGCTCACAATTGCTCAATCCGAGTTGGTAAACATCTCGCACGGTCAGCCAGCCATCTGCAAGCTTAAGGGCGGAGAACTGGGGATTGTCCACCCGGAAATTCCCGTGGCTCGCCACGTGCAGCACGTGGGTAGAGCTCGCCTGCTGAGAAAGCGAAACCCGGGTTGCCAGCTCATCCAGCAAGGTCTTTGCCTCCGGAAAGAGCGGAGCAATCTCAAGCACCTCATCCCGCGCCCGCGGGTTGTGCTCGTCGGCGACTCCCAGCAGCGTACCACGCCGCAACGGTTGCTGCGGACGGGTCAGACAGCGGTGAAGCACGGCGGCGCTTGGCGCCCAGCATACTTCGCGCCGCTCGACGATATAGCTCGAGCCATCGCACAGAGCATGGAACGGCACATAGTGAAGAATACGGTGGGGCACCACCAGCAGCCGCCGTGGACCTATCCGGCTTTCGATGGGTCTCATCAACAAATCGTAGAGGACACAGAGGTGATGGCGAGCCCGTCCGGTGAGCTCGGGAAGATAGGACGCCAGCGACGTTGCGCGATGACGCAGCGCGCCAAGCTGAAAATGCAATTGACGCAGGGCTGCCTCGACTTCATTTTCGCTCGCGGGTAGATGCACAACCTCGGTGACCTCATCGGTCATCAGGAAGGCGAGCAGCTGTCCATCCAGGCTAAAGTATTCCACGAGGGCAGTTTCCGAGCCGAGATCATGTTTCAGTAAATTGATATCGAACGGTTCGGCTTGCGTTGCCTGTCCCGCTTTCTTTTGACGGAGCTGGAGGCTGATCTCCGAGATCCGGGTCTCACGATCTCGCACGGCATCGTAAAGGGAAGAGACCATCTCCGCGCCGCGCGAATAGGCATCGCTGTCAGGCAGGTTGATCTGGCTGTAGTACCAATTCAGCTCTTCGCGCAAGTCCTTGAGCTGTTGCACGAGGTGGCTTTCGAACTCATCGGCCGGTGGGGACAAGACGGACAACGTTCCGCGCATAATATCTACCAGCGCACGCGAGCGCGCGCGTTCCACGTAGGCAAGTGCATCGGCCACACGGCTTGCCCTGCCATCTGCCAGGCACAACCGCACCAGCTCCGTATACGGGACGAGTTTGTCAGCCAGAAACGCGATCCGGAACTCTTCTGCCGGTAGAGGCGCGCGCATCTCCTCGATCGAAAAGACAGCGGCTTCGAACGCACGTTCCGCATCGAGCTTGTCTCCAAGGGCTTTGGCGATCAGCCCCAGTGAGGTGTGGCATCTATGAATGAGGGGCAGCACTGCCCACTGCTTGGCATCCTGTAAAACGCCCTTGATCAGTCGTTCGGCTTCATGAAAGTTGCCCCGAACCCGTTCCGCCTCCCCCTGCAGCCAGCGCGCCATCAGCAGCCTGCCCCACGCCTGCACGTCGGCGAAGGCGTTCTCCGTCCCTGCAGCTGCCTCCCCGGCAGCAAGATACCGGCCCTCTGCATAGTGTATCTGCGCTTCGATCAGTCTGACCATAGCCTTGCCGACAGGGTTCCCGGCTGCTTCATAGGATGCCTGGGCTTGGGCCAGCAGCTGGCGGGCTTCCTCGATATGACCGATCGCCAGGCATGCTCGACCGTGAAAGGCAAGCGCCCGTGCGTGTTCCGTCTGCATACCTAAAGAAGAGAGAACCGGGACAACTCGCTTATAGATAGCTGCCGCTTCTGAGGTCAGGTTCAACTCAAGGTAGGCATCCGCCAGCTCCTGGTCGGCAACAGCCAGCCTGGGCGGTAAGCCCAGCGCAGCATATCGGCGGCGCGACCTCTCGAGATAATCGAGAGCGCGATCGAAATCACCTCGAAACAACGCCAGGCTCCCCTGATTGGCTTCGATCTCTGCCAGCGTGACCTCCAGCCCCGCAGCTTCTGCTCGTGAGTATGCCTTGTCATACACCATACTCGCTTCACGAAAGCGGTGCTGCGAAGTTAGTGTCGTAGCCAGACAATTGTCGATCTGAGCCAGTTGCTTCTGGTCGTCCACCATTTCGTAGAGCTCGCGGGCGGCGCGATAGTGCTGCTCTGCTTTGGGATAGCGATCGAGCATAAAGTGGATGTTGCCCAGGTTTTGTTCGATCTTTCCCGTGGCTAAGATATCGTTATGAGCGAGGAAGACATCCCGCGCCTGTATCCCGCAGCTCAGAGCATCTTCGAAGCGCCCAAGCATGGCAAGCGCTCTCAGGCGGCTCACGTTCGTCGCCGCGGCTTGCACCGGCAGCCCCGAAGACATGAATTGCGCGCCCGCAGTTTCTAACTGTTCGAGTGCCGCTTCCAGTTGTCCCTCGTCGAGGGAGACCATGCCTTGAACCCAGGCGGCGATTGCGCTCACCTGAACGTTACCGGTCTTATTTGGCAGCAGTGCCAGAGTCAAAGCGACCTGGGCGGCGCCCGCTGGATCATGACTTTCCACCGCGTCATACCGGGATTTCAGCGCCCATGCAAGCTGAGCGTCTACCAGTTGCAGGTGCTCGCTCAGGAGCGCCCATCGTTCGTTCTCATCTGCCGCGACCAGAGTCTCTGCCAGATTTGCATGATCCATGTTATAGCCCGATCCTCAGATCCTCAATCTCTACCTCTACGTTGTCCAGGTTTAAGATCAGGGTATACGTCCCTGCCTGCACGGAGGGGAGAATGAACTCGCTCAGCTCATTGAGATCGGACTCGATCGTACCGGCGGAGCTTTGCAAGATGGCTTTCCCTCCCAGGACCGACTCCCCAAGCACCTGACCGGAAACATTCCAGACGAGCCCGGAAGGCTCTATCCGCAAATCGATCTCGTCTACGCCCGTGCTGAAGAGCAGCTGTCGGGTGCCGGCCCTGCCCGAGCGGATATGGAGCCCCCCGCTTGCAGTCATACTGTCGAAATGGAGAACTGCCGGGACGCGGCGACGCGCTGGAGTGGCAGGGGCTTGAAGTACGGGCCGCGAGCGAAATAACTTCTTCACGCGATCGAGAAGACCCTGCGGCGCATCTTCACCGGTATCCGTTCGCATCGCCCCGACCAGCGCTGCCAGGCGTGCCACTTTGGCAGAGCACTTTTCACAGGTGGCGAGATGCGCCTCCATCTGCATGCGCTCGGAAAGTGAAAGGCGACCCTCGACGTAATCGGCCAGTTGGTGAAAAGCAATATGGAAAGGAAAATTCTTCATCGTTCTGCCATCATTCTAGTAAAGTCGATGTAGTACTACTATCCCCCGACGAATAATTTGCGTACCGGCAGGTGTACTCTTCCTGCCCATCCGCATAGTACTTTTTTAACCCGCCAGAAGTACCAAGTACTATGTATCCGAAGTAAAGTTGAGGAGATCATTGGGGCTGAAGTCGGTGGAATTCTGCACGTATCCACTGAACTCAACCCGCACTAACTGAGCTCATGACGGCTTTTGAGGTTGAGCTTTTTCAGGATACGGCTGACATGGTTTTTCACCGTTTGCTCGCTGATCACAAGTCGGGCAGCGATCTGTCGGTTGGTTGCCCCTGTCTTTAATTCCTGCAGGATCTCGCGCTGCCGCACGGTCAGCCGAGACCGGGTCTCAGCGGTGATCTCCCCGCGCGGAGAGAGATGCGCGAACTCTTTGAGGATGCGCGCCGTATATTCGGGCTGGAGAGCTACTTCCCCGCGTTCAAGGCCACGCAGATACGACAGGAGATGAGTCGAGGACACGTTCTTGGGAAGATACCCCATGGCTCCGTTCCGGATGGCCTCGAAGATCATGTCATCTTCTTCATGGATGGTGAGGAAGACGATTTTGATCGACGGCTGCTCAGCCAGGATGGCCTTAGTCGCATCTACGCCAGTGCCATCGGGAAGGGTAAAGTCCATCAGGATCACATCCGGTCTTAACTGGCGCGCCTTCACCACAGCATCGAACACGGAGGTTGCGCCTGCCACGACCGAGACGTCGGGCTGAGCGTCCAGCAAGCGCCCAAGGCTTTCCTGAAACAATATATGATCTTCGACAATAAGAATACGCATGCGTCCAGTCTCCTATTCGCTTTACTCCACAACGAGGGCATGTTCTATGTTCAATGGACAGTGCAGAACGATCCTGGATCCCTGTCCGGGCGCTGAGGCCAATTCCATCCAGCCGCTGATTTCCTTGATGCGCTGATTCATGATCTGTATGCCGAAATGACCAAAGGCAGAGACCGCATTCGGGTCAAAGCCAACTCCATCGTCTTCGATCGTGATCACGAGGTCAGGGTCCTCCCAGAGCAGAGAGAGATTGACCACTTTCGCCTGGGCATGCTGCTCAATGTTATTGATGGCTTCTCGCAGAATTAACAGGATTTTCCGCTGAACATCTGCAGGCAGCAACTGCCGCTTGGCGCCCCGCACCCGGTATTGCAGTTCAAATCCGGCGCGTTCTGCAGTTTTAGACGCGATGGTATGCAGTGTGTCAGAGAGATTCCCTTCATATTGAGGTTGGAGCGAGCGCAGCGTCTGCCGGATCTGCTCGTAGGCGTCATTTGAAATATCCCTCATACGGTCAAGGTCATGCTGAATCGAAGTAATCCTGGAATAGAGCTCATCCATGTTGAATTGCTCGAGTACTGACCGTAGATAGGAGAGACTCTGCCCGAGAGTATCGTGCAGCAACCGCGCCAGCCGCTCCCGCTCCAGACGGGCTACCGCGACCCGAACAGAGTCGGCGTCTTCCGGGGTGGCAGACTCGATCGTGGAGGCAATCGACCCGGCAAGCCCGTTGAACATCCTGACTTGCTCCGCTGTGAGCGTATCTTTGCGCGAGGTATAGATATGCAGCAATCCAAGAAGGTGCGCCCCGTGATACAGGGGCAGGCAGTATCCGCGCAGAGATGAATTTTCTGTATGGTTGGGAAACGGATGAAGCTCCTCACCGGGATGCTCATTGCCCCCCCCGCAGCTCTGGAACGGATCGATTCCTTTTAAAGAAAACCTGACATCCGGATGCAGCAGTGACCATTCGGCAGCCAGCGAGTAATTCTCGTTTTCACGAGACTGCAAAAAGAGACCGACAGCTACCACCGGCGCAATGCGGCGGGGAATGGCAGCGATGGTCTCGAGCAACAGGTCCCAGCTCGGGACGGCAAGCATGTCTTCGATAAACTTTTGCTGTTGCAGGGCCTCATTACGCTCGGTTTGCACCTTGAGCAGAACGCTGAGCAGCCAGCCCACAAATACCGGATAGATCAATACAAAAAAGATGACTTCACGATAGTACTGGGCATCGATCTCTTCCAGCCCTAAAAAAACCTCCGAGCTCTCGAAGATAAAGGCAAACGCGGAAAGCAATACGATAAACAACCAGCGGTGTTCGAGCAAGATTTGCCCGAGCTTGAGATTAAGGTCAAAGAAGAACCGCATGTTCCGCCTCGTCGATCCGACAATAAAATAGCTTCTATGCTGGAAAATATCCTATACGAAAGGGGTGTTGAGTCGTGGTTTGTCTCGGATGATCTATCCACTCTCCTTAAGCGTACCTGGACATCAAAAACAACGTATATCTCATGACGGACTCAAACGCACAAAGTAACATGCATCCTGGCTGGTTAGCTCATGTACCGGTATCGGGAGTTCTGTATCGACATCTCTTGCCTCACGCCCGCGCGGTACTACTTCCTCCATGGCGGAGCGCTCTCATATACAGAAACCAATTCCCGCGCTAGGTAACAAGTACTACGATGATGTGTGTTTCGATTATACATCACACTTTCTAGAAGAAAGCCGTGCGAAGTAAAATTTCAGCTGACCAACCAAACTGACAGCCGGGCAATCCGTGCTCAAAATTGACAGATACGAATGCCTCATGTAAACTTGATTCATGGGTCTCCGCCTGCCTTGGATCCTCGCGAACGAGGCCTCTCACAGAACCTTACGTTTCTTCTCCTGCTGAGGTAAACATGTCGTTCGATAAGGCCCCACCATCAGACAGACTTCAAACCGTGACAGCAGTGCTTTTTATGGGTCTCTTCGCGGCGATCTTATTAATCATTACCTTGCCACCAGGTACAATCCCGAACTTTTTGTGCAACTCGGCTGGCGCCAGAGATGCCTTACCGCGGATGTGCTCCTCCGTCCCCGCTTCAGGTCCTGAGGGCTCCGGCCAGCTGATTACTTCTACGATCACATCAGCGTGTCTGGATGGTGGGGGGCTCAATATTTCGGTTACGTTTAGCGAGCCCCTGACGGGGGCATCCACTCTGCAGGTCTTTACAACGGGGGACGATTATTTTCCTTCCGAACAGGGAATTTCCGACTCTTTCCGCATGAACATGAGACTCGCCGGCGATGCGGATCATGCGGACTTCATAATTCCGGTGGATTTGATGCCCGTGGGAGAACAGATTTTCGGTAACTTTGTTATCACCGACGATGATGTGTACAGCTTTGTCGCCTATTCGGTCTATGTCTCGGATTGCTCGGCGCCCGGCATCGTTCCCGCGGATCCCTCCCCGAATGACATCCCCGTCATCCGGAGCGCAACGTGCCTGCCTAGCCGGCATCTCATGATTGCCTTTGAGTTCCAGGGACCCGTGCTCGGGCAATATCGAGCCTCCGTGGATGATATCCCGTACGAGCTTGCCTCCGTCATTAACCAACCGGCGACGCTGTACTTCTCTGGCGATTCTCCACCGGAGGGGCCGGTCATCGTCAGACTTCTCTCGGCAACCGACGAAGTCACAGTATTCGAGGAGACTTTTACGCCGCCTGTTTGTGCGGGGACATAGCACAAACCGAAGCAGCTGCTTAACCGGCGCTCAATGAAGATTTCATTGAGCGCTTTTTTCTGGCTGGAGCTTCTCTGCAGGAGGGATTTGCATCGAGCCAACAAAAGTATAAGCCCGCTGGACATACAGAATTGAAAGGGCAAGGAAAAGCGACGCAACTCCGAGGTAATATCATAATCCTATACACACCCTTGACCACGAAAAGCAATGGGATGCGACTTGCTTGATCGATGCTCCCGGTTGTTAGGATCTACATCTTCTCCGACCCAGGATATGCGCGAATGTTCTCACTGAGACAATTCATTGAGCGGATAAATATCACCCAGCGCCATGCTGTGCTGGCAGTGCTTTTTCTTTACTTTCTGGGGGCTGTGCTTGTCACGGCGATCGAATCGATAAGCGGTGGGTCGGTCGACGACTTGTATCCTTCAGGGGCCTTCGCGGCAACGGCGCTTTTTGGCAGCGCCTGGTTTCTTTACTATCGCTACAGCTGGGAATTTGTCCGGTACTTCGCGTCTGTCATCGCGACGCTTCTCGTCACCCTGCTGTTGCCTGAACCCTTCATCACGAAGTACGCTCCCATGGTCGTTGTCATGCCGGCGATTCTCGCGTTGATCCTGACCGAGTCCTTCGGCGTGGTGATCAACGGGATTGTGACAATCGGCGTGCTGCTCCTGCGCGCGAATGGAAGTGGTGTCTATGCCGAGCCTTTGACTCTGGTTCTCTATGCCATGATCGTCGGCGGATTATTGGTCAGGCAGATGATCGGCGCGACGTCCCTGCGCCAGCTTCAGGAAGCACAGGCACAGACCCAGGAAAGTGAGAAGCGTTTTCGCAGCCTGATTGAAAACAGCTCCGATCAAATCTCCATTCTGAACGCCAGTGGAGAGCTTATCTATGAGAGTCCAACCGCCAAGCCCATCCTGGGCTATGCCTATGGAGAATATCTTGGCAAGAATCTATTTCCCCTGGTTCATCCCGATGATGTGAACGGGACTCACAGCATTCTGGTTGAGCTCATACGCAAACCGGAAGTTCAACCTCGCGTGAGATTTCGCCTGTTGCACCAGGATGGATCCTGGCGCTGGATTGAAGCGGTCGGCGCCAACCTGTTGAACGAGCCCTCCGTACAGGGTATTGTCATCAACTATCATGACGTGACCGAACGGGTGCAAGCCGAAGAAAAAGTCCAGAAGCAGCTTCAACGCCTCCACGGACTGCGCCTGATCGACATCGCTATTAATTCGAGCCTCAACCTGACCATCACCCTCGACGTTGTCCTGGAACAGGCTGTCTCTCTTCTGGAGGCGGATGCGGCGGCCATACTCCTTGTGAACCCTGAATCACAAAAGATCGACTGTGCGGCAAGCCGCGGCTTTCTTTCACAGGCAATCCGCCAGACCGACATCGACCCTGCCACGTGTTATGCGGGGCACGCGATTCGTGAACGACGGACGATTCGTATCCCAAATGCCATGGAAACCGACGGCGAGATGGCGACGATGCTGCAATTGGGGAATCAAAACTTCGCCGAGTATTACGGGATCCCGCTGATCGCCAAGGGGGAGATTAAGGGTGTCCTGGAGGTCTATCGCCTCTCTCGCTCAGAGCCAGACCTGGAATGGCTGGGCTTCCTGGAGACGATGGCAGGACAGGCTGCCATTGCGATCGACAATGCCCAATTATTCGACTCGTTACAGAAAGCCAACGCTGAGCTGGAGCGCCGCGTCTCGGAGCGAACCGCCCAGTTGAACATTTCGAATGCCGAGCTGGAGCATGCCAACCGCGCCAAGGACGAGTTCCTGGCAAATATGAGCCATGAATTGCGAACACCTCTGAACAGCATTCTGGGACTTTCAGAATCTCTCCTCGAACAGAGGCGCGGCGCGCTCAACCAGCACCAGCAAAACTCGATTCAGATCATTGCCTCCAGCGGTCGGCATTTGCTGGACCTGATCAACGATATCCTCGATCTCTCCAAGATCGAGGCGAGGATGTTCGACTTTTATCCCGAAGTCATCCTGGTGGACGACCTCTGCCGGTCCTGTGTCGCGTTCGTGAAATCGCAGGCAGCAAAGAAGTCGATTACGATCACCTATATTCAGGAGGCGTTTGTCGCCAAAATCCTGGCAGACCCGAGGCGGCTGAAACAAATCCTGGTCAACCTGCTCATGAATGCCGTCAAGTTCACACCTGAAAGCGGCCACGTCATGTTGAGAGTCAACGCAGACCAGGAGCAGGATCTCATTCAGTTCTCTGTCATCGACAATGGAATTGGCATCGCAGAACAGGATATGCAGCGACTCTTCCAGCCCTTTGTACAGGTCGATAGCAGCCTCAGCCGGCAATATGAGGGAACCGGGCTGGGCTTGTCACTGGTACAAAAACTGACAGATCTGCATGGCGGCAGCGTTCAGGTGGAAAGTCGGATTGGTGCAGGCAGCAAGTTCACCGTGAACATTCCGTGCAAGTTAGGTGAGGTAGCCAGACTCGAAACAGTCCATATAGATGCGCAATCGGTTATCGGGCACCCGACCGAAAATAGCCCGGTCTCCACAGAGCCAGCCAGGTATGGCTGCACCGTTCTTCTGGCGGAAGACAACATGTCCAATATTTTGACCATCGGCGAATATCTGGAAAGTTACGGGCATGAAGTGGTAGTAGCACATGATGGCCTGGAAGCTGTGGAAAAAGCAGAAGCGATGAACCCCGATATTATCTTGATGGACATCCAGATGCCAGCCATCAATGGATTGGATGCCATCGCCCGCCTGCGCCGCAAAGCACCTTTCGAGTCTACACCCATCATCGCGTTGACAGCTCTGGCAATGCCCGGCGACCGTCAGCGGTGTCTGCGGGCAGGGGCAAATGAATATATGAGCAAGCCTGTGAATCTTAAGATCCTGAAGCAGATGATCGACAGCTTACTGCAAAAACAATCCCCGGCAGAAATGCCTGATCCGGTACGAGACAGCGCATAGTTCCAGATCTGGCATGTAGGGCAAAGCTTTAGGAGGGTTCGGTCAGGGCAGAGGGCGCCTCGTCTCTGGCTCTGCTTTCCATACGCATCACATCCTGAGAGAAAAAGCCCAGGATCCCCATCAGTGTGCATGAGATACCGGCGATCAGAAACCAGAGCTGGATTCCAAACGCGTCTGCAAAGGGACCGGCGATCATCAGCGCGAGCGGGGAGACCAGCATGGCGGCACTTAGGATGAAGGCAAAGACCCGGCCCTGCATCTCAGGCGCGACCGTTGCCTGAAGAGTCGCGCCGTACGAGCCATTGATGATGGGCAGCATGAGACCCAGAAGCGCGTTTGCCGCCAGCCCTACCAGATACCTATCGGAGGGAACGATCCCGATCACGAATGTGCTCAAACCCGAAAAGATCAATCCTAGCTGCGCAGTGACAACTTTGCGCTGAAAACCTCCCCAGGCGCCAAGGATGAGCCCGCCGAGAATATTGCCTGCAGCGAACGAGGACAACCACCAGCCCAGCTGCTGCGCATCCCCATGGAAGTGGTTCGTGATGAGCAGCGGGGTGAGCGGCTCTGTGGCGCTGAAGAAGAAGTTAACGACCATCACTAGCCCCAGCAGGATGACAAGCCCGCGCCAGGCGATGATATAGCGGAAGCCGGCGCGGAAGTCCTGCCAGAACGTCGCTGGAACCTGTGCCTTCGTTTCCGGCTGGGGGATCTGAATCAAAAGCAAAATAATGACGGCGAACAGAGCCGTACCGACGTCGATTCCCAGGATGCTCTGCATCGGCAGCACCGACAGCAAAAACGCTCCCAGCGGAGCAGAGATGATGTTCAATCCACCGTAAAGCGCCTGGTTGAATCCCTGCACCCGCGCCAGCTGTTCCTTCGGCACCAGCAGGACAATAGAGGCGCCGAAGGCAGACTGGTGAAAACCGCCAGCCACGGCACGAATGAACAGGGCAATATAGATGTGCCAGACCTGGACAACTGCGGAGGCGAAGAGCAGAGCCAGGATAAGCGTGGTGAGGGCAACGATTGAATCGGCGGCGATCAGGATGAGACGGCGATTGCCACGATCCACCCACGTCCCAATGAATGGAGATAACAGTACCTGCGGCAGCAATCCCATCATCGAGGCAATGGCAAGCGTGGTGGCAGAATTGGTTTCCCGGGTCAGGTACCAGATGATCGCAAACTGCACTAGCTGGCTGCCAAGCAAAGAGAGCGCCTGACCGACCCATAATGGAATAAAGCGAACTGCCCAGTTGTTTTTCGTTGTTGTCATCATAAATTTAGAGGCCCATTTAACAGTTGTGAACACAGCTCCAGCTCGAGCGGTCCCATTCCCAGGTATCGACAAGGGCTTTCCCGCCGGGGCGGTCCACGCCGCCAAAGAGTACAAACCGGTCGCGAGCAGGATCGTAGGCGACGTTGCCGCCGCTCCGGGCAGGTGTATTTGCAGTAGAAACTTCCGCCCATTGCGAGCCATCCCACACCCATATATCACCCAGGAAGACATCGCTTCCGCTGCCTACCAAGAGTACTTGTTCCATCACAGGATCGAACACAAAACCGGCATGGGTTCGGTGACCGGGTGTATCACCGTCGGCAGTAACCTCCCGCCATAGGCTTCCATCCCATGACCAAAGATCATCGTAGTCGGTGAACTCGCCGGTGGCAGCAGCGAAATGCCCGCTATACATAAGTATCTCCTGACGGGCAGCATCGTAGACCATGCCTCCCGGGAAGCGCGCCGCCGGACCTGTATCACTGACCTGCATCCAGGTGCCATCATCCCACATCCAGGTATCGCCATGGATTTGAAAGTCCGGGGTGGAGCCGCCGAATAAGATCATGTTCTCACGCGCTGGATCATATGCCATCAACGCGCCCTCCCGGGCCCTGGGTCCGCTCCCCTCGAAACGCGTCCATGTTTGCCCGTCCCACTCCCAGGTTTCGTCAAAGTCCTCCCCACTCTGCAGCCCGCCATGGATCACGAGGACGTCCCGGTCGGTATCATTAGCGACGGCGGGCCAGTTCCGCCAGACGGGCCCATCTTGATCAGCAGAGATCAATGACCATTGCGCACCATCCCAACCCCATAATTCGAGCGGCTCTTCGGCCGGCTTGCCATGCTCAGGTCCGCCATTCACCAGCACCACCTGTCCCAGCCCTTCATGGAAAAAGATGTATGTCCATTGACCGGGCTCGAAGGCGGGCTCAGCCGTCGGGGTGACAGGGACAAGCGTCGGCGGCATCTCCGTAGCTGTAGCTTGCGGGATGGTGGCTTCACTCCGGGGTGTGGTCACGGCAGAGGGGCTGCATGCGACAACGGAAAACACCACCAGTAGGAGGGAGATCTCAATCGAAGGGCTTCGTTTCATTCTCAACATCAGTGAATCACAGCTAGGCTTTTACAGCCGTCAGCTCCGCCAGCCGGTCCACCATCTGGGCAAGGATCTCGAACGTTTCCTCCACTGGCTGCGGCGTGGACATGTCTACCCCCGCCAGTCTCAAGGCATCCAGCGGATACAGCGAGCTGCCCGCGCTCAGGAAACGCAGGTAATCATCAGCTGCGTTCTCAACGCCGGAGAGCACACGACGCGACAGGGCATGTGCGCCGGAGATTCCGGTCGAATATTGAAAGACATAGTAATCCTGGTACAGATGGCCGAAGGTTGCCCAGGTAATTCCGGTGCGCTCGCGGTCGAATTGCATCTCCGAGCCATAGCCCTCGGCGAACAGGTCTGCCATGAGGGCATTCATATCGTCTGCGGTGACGCCCTGGCCGCGTTCGACGCGCTGGTGCACCTCCAGCTCGAAGCGCGCCAGCGTAGGCATGATAAAGAAGTAACGGTGGAAATTCGAAAAGGCTTCTTCCAGCAGGCTGATCTGGAATTGGGGGTCATTGGTTGTCTTGAGCAGATGCGCCCGCACCATCGCCTGATTGAAGTTGGAAGCGACCTCCGCTGCGAAGAGCGAATACGAGGCATATACATTGGGCTGATGCTTCCAGGTCAGATAGGAATGCATCGAGTGGCCCAGCTCGTGCGCCAGCGTGCTCATGCTGAAGATTGTGTCGTCGTAAAGAATAACGATAAACGGATGTGTTCCCTTGGATCCCGAAGAAAATTGGGCAGCACTCTTGTTAAGATTCGGATACACATCCACCCAGCCTTCTTCCAGCAGCCCGCGCCGCGCTGTGGAAACATACTCCTCGCCCAGCGGCGCCAGCCCGTCACAGATCCACTCTACGGCGGTCTCGTATGGGACGGTGACTCTCTCCTTCGTGAGCGGCGCCCAGATGTCGTAAGGCTGCAGGTTCTCCTGTCCGAGCGCCTGCCTTCGGACGCGCCAGTACTTGTGCCACACGGGAAGATGTTTACGAGTGGTCTCGATCAAATTGTGAAATACTTGCGGCGGGATGTTGTTTGCAAACAGTGCGCCTTCTAGCGTAGAAGGATATTGTCGCACGCGCTGGGCGAAGACATTCGCCTTCACCGAGGCCAGCAGATTACTTCCCAGGGTGTTCTTGAATGCCAGGTGGGTATCGCGAAAGCCTTCCCAGGCGGTGCGCCGTGCTTCCCGGTCCGGGGATGCCAGAATCTCATCCAGGGTGCCCTGCGTGACAGCGAGTTCTTTTCCGTCCGCGGTGAGAGCATTCGGATACTGCAGCTCGCTGTTGGTCAACACGTTCATGGTGTTATACAGGCTGGCGATCGGGTCCTGTGCGAGCCCGAAGACCTCTTCCACTTCCGCAGAGCGGACATGTGCCTGCTGGCGGATCAGATCGTCAAAGTACTGCCTGTAAACCTGCAAGCGTGGCTCTTCCGCCCTCCATTGCGCCAGTTCGTCTGCCTGGATGGCGAGGATCTCCGGCTGGATGAAGCCAATCCCTGCCAGCACCTGTCCCAGGACGCCCTGTGCTTTGCCCCACATGCGCGCCGCGTTGGCATTGGCGTTATCCACAGCCTGTGAGTTGAAAGCATACGTCAGGACTTTGCCGAGGATTTCCAGCAAAATATTGCTGACGTCGAGGGCATCCGCAAGGTTGGCGGCGCTCTTCCCTACAGAGCCTTCCATCTGCTTTAGATTCTCCAGCTTGATCACCAGGGCATCGGCTTCCGCCTCCCAGGCTTCATCGGATGGGTAAACGCTGGCTGCACTCCATTTGTATTTCGCCGGAATTTCGGCGCGCGTGCGAATCTTCTGAGACATGGCTCCTCCGGTCATTGTGGTTTCGGCGAATATATCCCGCCTTGACCGCCGAAGGATGCGTCAAAAGGTGTATTTATGTATGTATTTTTACTGCTGGTGGAAGTAGCGGACAGCCTGGGTGCGATTATGGACTCCCAACTTCTGGTACAGGTTTGCAACGTGTCGCTTGAGAGTCCCTTCGGCAATTACGAGTTTCTCAGCTATCTCCTGGTTAGACATCCCCATTGAGAGTAGCTGCAGAATTTCGCGCTCGCGGCGGGTTAATACGGGACCTTCCACCTTCCGCCCTCTCCGATCCAGAAGATCCGTCACCCAGTCCAATCCATGATGTTCAGCCCGTTCCATGAGCGAGAGCAGTCCCGGGCGCGCCTCTATATATGGACGAATGATATTCTCAGCCTGAGATGCTTTAACAGCGCGTCTCAGTGCCTGACTCGCCTCAACAATTTTTCCGAGTGCACCTAGACAAACCGACTGCCAGATCAACGCCTCGATGCGGGCGAGCACGTAATCGGTATCTTCCAGGCTGTTCAAGGCAGATTCAAACTCAAGGACTGCCTTGCCGAAATACTGCTCTGCGAGATAAACCCTGCCCCTCGCATACGCCAGATAAAAAGGAAAAGGCTGGTTGCCATATCCGGAGAGAAGATCCAACCACTGTCCCGCCGCGGGAAGCTGTTTTTCTTCGAGAGCCAGCAACACCCGCTGGCGTATTACCGCACGCAGGACCACCTGGTCCTGCAAACCGCGCGCCACCTGATCGGCGGCGTCCAGATCGGTTTGAGCCAGCTTCTTCCTGCCAAGTGCGTACTGCACGAGAGCCCGTTGCAGGAGCGCACGGGCATGCACTGTTTTCTCCTGAGCCTCGGAACTTAACTCGATTGCCAGATTCGTAAACTCCAGAGAAGGGGAAAGCTCATTGCGCTGATATGCGATCCGTCCAAGAGTCCAGTACCACTCATAGGCATCGGGAAGCCTGCCCGTAAAACGCTTCAACGCTGCCCGGCATACGTTTTCGGCATCGAAGAGCCGACCTTGCAGATAGAGAATATCAGCCAGGTTGACCAGCGAGGCGATCGCCATGTAGGAATTCCCATCTGCGTCTGCCAGAGCGAGTGAATCCCGAAAGCTCTGCTCAGCCGGGAAAAAGTGTAGTCCCATCTTTTGTGCAGCGCCCAACCCGAAGGAGACATACGTTTGAATGAAAGGATCTTTTGCCTCCGGGGATCTCTGTGCCCGTCTCGCAAACTTGAGGGCAAGTCCCGGCTGGTGGATCATGGCTGCATGCAGCGCACGAACTGCCAGGAACTCACCCCGCAAGTTTTTCTCAAGGAAGTTGCCCAGCCGGTCGAAATAGCTCTGTGCATCGCTTTGCAGGTTGGAATCCAGAAGTAGCCAGACCTGTGTGAGACAAAGACGGGCATTATTCCAGACTACAGATTCTGGCATCTGGTTCAGCCAGCGCCTGAGCGTAACAAGCTCGCCACGTTTTAGAAAATCTGGCGCCAGTGACGAGATCAGGCGCGCGGCGATCTCGTAATCGGATATGGCAAATGCATGCTGGATCGCTTCGGCAATCATGCCGTTTTGCTCGAACCAGCTCGATGCCCGCCGGTGAAGCTCTTCCACCCGTTGCGGGAACCGGCTGTGCAGTTGCATTTGTAGGAACTCCCGGAAGAGTGGATGGTAGCGATGCCAGGCGCCGACCGTAGAAACGAAAAGATTCGCCCTCTGGACCTGAGCCAGCAACCTGCCCGCGTTGTTTGAAGTGAGTGCTCTGCACAGCGGCAGCGAGTACGAATCCAGTATAGAGGTATCGAGCAGAAACCCCTGAACCTCACGGGGCTGCTGTTGGAAGACCTCCATCAACAAGTATTCGGCAATGGGTTGCCGCTCATTCACCCCGTTAATTGCTTGTGCCCCATTGGCTTGCAGGGAGAGCGCCGCCATCTGCAAACCCGCAACCCAGCCTTGAGTACGCTCCTCCAGGGACTCGATCTCCTCAATGGACAGATCGAGTCCCATCACGTCATTGAGGAATGCATTTGTCTCCTGGCCGGTGAAACGCAGATCCTGGAGGGTAAGCTCGCGAACCTGTCTTCTGGCTCGCATGCGCGCCAGGGGCAGCGGCGGCTCTTCGCGAGTGACCAGCACGAGGCAAAGGGAGACTGGCATATGATCGAGCAAATAGGCAAGTGCCACATGAATGGCATCCTCGAGAATTAGATGATAATCGTCCAGCACGAGGGTGAGCGGCTCGCCGGAGTCTAGCTGGTTAATGATCTGGGTAATGATGGGCTTTAGATTGCGCTGGCCGGCCGGGATGCGGAGTGTCACCCCGGCTCGTCGCAAAGTGGCAACGACGCCCTGGATAAAGCGGACCGGATCGTTGTCATCGGAGTCGAGAGACAGCCACGCAACGCGGGTTGCCGCTGAAGCCAGCCACTCGAGCGCAAGGGTAGTCTTCCCCGAACCCGCGGGCGCGCATAGGACGGTCAGCGGCCGGCTGTCGAGAAACGCCTCCTGCAAGCGCGGGCGCGGGACGATGGGCTGGCGGAGTGATGGCGGTTGAAGCTTTGTCTTCGGAATCAAGACACGCTGCATTCCAGAAGTTTAACATGGAATGCACCTACGCCTCCATGACCTTGTTTCTCAGTGCAGAGACTCTGATCGCCCAGGACGCAAGCGCTCCCGGAAAAAGTCCACAGTCTGGCGTAAGCCATCATCCAGGCTCACTTCTGCTTGCCAGCCGAGCTGCTGCTGAGCCTTTGTGCAATCGAAGTAGGTGAGGTAGATATCACCAGGCCGCTTTGGCGCCCTGCGGATCTCCACTTCATGACCGATCTCCGTAACCAGTTTCCGGTAAAGAGTATTCACCGATGTGCCCTGTCCAGACGCAATGCAGTATGCTTCCTGACTACCAGAGGTCACGGCGAGAAGATTGGCACGCGCCACATCGCCTACATAGACATAGTCTTTTTGCTGTTCGCCATCCCAGTCAATCCGAACGGGCTCCTCGCAAAGGATCTGCCGCGCAAAAATAGCAATCACTCCAGCCTCTCCCAGGGGATCCTGGCGAGGTCCGTATACATTTCCATAGCGGAGGATGGTGAAGTCCAGCCCATGCATAGAATTCCAGCAGCGCAGGTACAGTTCGCCTGTCATTTTGCTGGTGCCATAGGGCGACTCAGGATGCTGGGGAGTGTTCTCATCCACCGGCATTTCATCCGCGGTGCCATATGTTGCGCCAGAGGATGAGAAGACGATTTTCCGTGTGCCAAACCGGGTGGCGTTTTGGAGGAGGTTAATCAGTCCCAGGATATTAACATTTGCGTCGTGCGCCGGATCATCGGTGGAAATCTTCACGCTGTGCTGGGCAGCCAGGTGACAGATAACTTCCGGTTGCTCCTGCTGGAATACCCGGGACACATCCTCATCACGAATATCCATCTTGTAAAAGTTGGCTCGAGGGTTAATGTTCTCAAGCTTGCCCCCTCCATGTTCCCACAGATTGTCTATCACGCTGACTTCATGTCCAGCCTGGATGAAACCATCAACAACATGAGAACCAATAAAGCCTGCTCCGCCTGTGACGAGTACTTTCATAAAAACCTCCGTTTGTCTGCAATGTAGCGTACTTCGCGGGCAGGTTGGCCCGGCTGAAGCCTCGCCAATTTTACATGGTCACGAGCCGTTTTCGCTGTATCGTTTTGAAAGTGTAAGGTTCCTGCCTGTATAATGGTTCTATGTATCCCGCAATCTTCCTCGACCGTGATGGTGTGCTTATCGAGAACAGGCCGGATTATGTGAGGGAAGGGTCCCAGGCGAGACTCTTCCCGGAGACCATCCCGGCGCTCGCGCGTACAGAGCTCAAGAGCTATAGAATTGTGATTGTCACCAATCAATCGGTCGTCGGCCGGGGGCTAATTCCCCTCGAAAAGGCTCAGGAGATCAATGCCCGGCTGGTCGATTTGATTCGCGGACAGGGTGGCAGGCTCGATAGGGTCTATATGTGCCCGCACGGACCCGGGGAGGGCTGTGCCTGCCGCAAGCCAAACCCCGGCTTGCTACTTCAAGCGGCTGCAGACCTGTCCATCGATTTACCGCGCTCCTGGATGATCGGCGATGCCTGGACAGACCTGCAAGCAGGTCGCGCCGCCGGAGTACAAGGATTGATCCTGGTTCGGACGGGACGCGGCGAGGATCAGCTATTGCAGCCTCAACCGGAAGACATCATCCAGCCTTTGATTCTCGGCAATCTGGAACTGGCGATCGATACGATCCTGCAGCTGGATAAAGCCCGCACTCTGAATGAATCTCGCTAATGGCTTGAAGTACAGCCGCGTCGAGCTTCTGTATCCTTTATCTTCCCACACGCAACGTAGATTTCCAGGGCTACTACGGGGGAGCACCCCGGCTTCACATTCCGGCAGCGCGGGCATTTGATCAACTACGGCCTCATTCCAGGGCGAGGAGGTCGACCAATGCACTCAATAAGATCTTTGTTTTCACATGAAGGCTACGCATATCCGTTGGAGCCGACCAGTCTGGTTGGCTCAGCGAGTCGGCAATCATAAA
>DATHTH010000181.1:0-6335 GCA_035463495.1 Anaerolineales bacterium
AACCGCTTGCACCACGGCTAAAAAGGAAGTATCCTTGTCCGTGAGATGGCTCTGGAGACTGCCTTTCGGCGATTTGCTCTCCTGCCCCGTTTCATCCAGACCGGGAACGGAGAGCCGCGTAAGGCGCACTGGCTGGGCGACAAGCGGAAGCAGTCCACATCACCACAGCACGATGAAAATCAGGGGGGACCGCAGGATCGCCCGCCGCAGCGCATCGATCCGCGCGGCTATCGCCAGCTTGCCAGCCTGACTCTGGGGGAAGTGGAGGAGGCATACGAAATTTTCTCCAGCCAGCTGGTTCCCTCACCTCTCGAAGGATGGATCGCAAAGAATTATTTCTGCCAGCTCCCTCTGCGCTACAAGGGGGATGATCGCCCGCCGATGGTCTTCGGGCGGGTCAAGACCTGCTTTCCCAGCGACGGCTATGTGAATAATATCGAACAGATGGAAATGTACTTCCCGCAAAGTGGCCAGGCGCCGGATATGCTGCATCTGCATCAATTCGATGTTGCAGACCACCGCCCGCCACAGAGTTATTGCATCGGCGTGAAGTTCCACGTCTCCGAGGAGGAGATGGAAGATTTCCGGGGGGCGGAAAACATATTCGTCGAAAAGGGATTCGCGCCGCTCTACGAAAACGGGTACCTCGACCTGTTGGACCTGAGCGAACAAGATTACACAGCCCTGCCCTGGCTGCATGTCATCGGCTCGGGCTGGTTCGCCTCGATCCCCGATACGGTCCAGGGGGAAGTGAGGGAAAGGCTGCGCAGCCTGGTCCACTGGAACTTTGAGGTCTTCAACTACCACCCCCGGCGGTACGCGCTGCAGCTCCGATCATTGAATGAGGAGCTGGGTTTCCAGTATGGCTTTACGGAACAATATCTGGTGGCGCCGCAAGATACAAACCAGGTATTAAGAAAGGTCGAGGAAAGTTTTGGAGAGATCTTCATGCAGGGAGTCACGTAGCGGAGTCAAGGTCTCCAGACTTTGCAATTTCAACGACTGGAGTCGTTGACTCCGTTCTATTACTGCAAAATCGGGCGCACCCTGCCGATGATCTCCTTTACCAGCTCAAGGTCCCCTTCGCCGCTCAAAACGAGATACCGCTCACCCAGGGAGGCGATCAAAAAGACGGTTTGCACCTCAGGGGTTTGCAGGGTAAATTCCACGGCAGGCAATCCCAGCTCAAGGATGCGCTCTTCTTCCGAAAGAACAGTAAACCCCGAGGCTTCCCAGGCGGCCTTCATATTCTCGACATAGGCGGCGAGATCGTTTCTCGGCTCCCAGTCATACAGCGTGGCGGAGACCCGGGTTGCGCCTTCCGGCAGCGTCGCCGCATCCAGCAGCTCTGGAGAAGACAAGAACTGCACCTGCGTGCCTCGCGATCCGACAACCATTTCTTGCACCGTCCAGCCGGCGGGATACTCCAGGGCAAATCCATCCGCTTCATTCAGGTATGTCCGGGACTCGAACGAGGCAGCAGGCAGCTTTGGGCTGGCGGGTTCCGTAGGGGGTACTTCCGTCGAGGTGGGAACAGGCTCTGTCGCCGGGAGTACGCGTGGAAGGTCTGTCGGCGCAGACACCGGCTGGCTGGTCGCGGGCAGCCCCGTGCAGGCTGATAACAGGGTAAACATCAGAGAAAAACCAACAATCAATCGTTTCATTCTCTCTCCTTAGTGTGATCTTGCAGGACGAGGACGAAGAATGTGGAGGAAAGTTCCGGGCTGTTCGCGACAACGGGCGGTGAGGATAGAAAAATCCGCCTGACGAAGGTCAGGCGGATGGTAAAGCGTACTTGTATCTCTAATGCAGCTCGTCCCTTAGTTCTTCATCTTCCATGGCTTCCTTGAACTGGCGGTCCGTCATCTCTTCGGGCTCTCGCCCTTCCCGATCTATCGCCATGGTCTCGCCTTCCCGCATCATCCGGGCGGTGCCATTTGCCATGAGTACCTGGCCGTTGCGCATGACCCGGGTGCCATCCGCCATTGTCACATCTTCCTCCAGCGGCACGGACTCGCCGTTCCTCACCACCATCATTTTGCCGTCTTTCATCGTGATTTCATCTCCCATCATTGCCACGCTTCTCACCTCCTTTCTCTATCGAGGTTTTACTGGCTGCCAGATCGCAGACATTCAGGAGCGCGATGAGTTTGATCATTGTACGGAAGCAGAAATCGAACGTCAAGCGGGGGTTCACCCCACTATCCCAGATATCGGGCCTCGCCCGCCGCGCCGGAGGTAGAGAAATCTGCCTGGTTCAACCGTTCACGAGCAGGCAATCCCGATCTCAGGTCGGATCGTGAGACTCTGTGCCGGTCATGTCCTCGGTAGATCCCATTTCGGGCAGGGCGGGTGTATCGGCTGAGCTGTTTACCACGTGCATGGTCTCGCCCTCTGCCATCATGCGTGTGATGCCGTTGGTCATGAGGACGCTGCCATCCAGCAGGATGCGAGTGCCATCTGGCATGGTGACCTCCTCCTCCATAGGCACGGCTTTACCTTCCCGCATTCTCATTAATTTGCCGTCTTTCATCATGATCGTATCTGCATTCATTTCCATCTCCGGATTTCTTTGCGTTACATTCTGATCCAGGATTGCTCCACAAAAGTCCGCCCATGGCTCCGGGGGACGGTCCCTGGCTGTTAGCCCCGTTCATCCGTCTCCATACCTGTTCCTTCCGAGGGCTCATCCGGCTTGTTAGCCATATCCATGATCCTGCCGTCCATGTACAGGGTCTCTCCTTCGGTCATCACGCGGCTGCTGCCATCCTTCATCACGACCGTCCCATCCACCTGCACCCGGGTGCCATCGGAGAGGGTGGTGTCCTCTTCCAGTGGGATGAGGCTTCCGCCTTGCATCGTCATAACGCGGCCGTCCTTCATTGTCACAAATTCGCTATCACCATTCATCCTGCTTCCTTCCTTTCCAAAAGAACATTGCAGTGCATGCCCCGGTGAATAGGCATTGTAAGAAATCACAGAAGGCTGGTCAAGTTGGGTATCTCCCCCATATCGGAAAGACCCTTTTGAAACCTATTATAATAATTCCGGCATTGCGACCTGGAGACCGTCAAGCGGTCGCAATTGGAGCACAGCATGAAAAACAAACCTTTAAGAGTTACGAGACTCAATCAATTCACATGGATCCCCATATACCAGGAACTTGCAAAGGAATTAAGCGGGTGGGAAAACAGACAGGAGGAGCTGATCGCATTTTTGGAAGCGCTACGGGCGGAAGGCTATGTCATCACCCCGCTCCAGGACAAGGACTCCGAAGGGGCGCGCTTCCTGCTGCGCGAGGTCGATCCGTTTACCTTCTTCGGGGTGTTCAACCGCCGTATCGGCTACGATCAGCGGATCGCCATCCTCGCGCGCATAAAACAGCATTTCAACCTGCAGAGTGATCTGCCGGAAGATCTGGACGGCATCCCCATCCTGAACAATATGCGTTCGTGCTTCTTTTCCAACCAGACGAGCCGCGACCCGAACGATATCGCCCGCCTGTGGCGCGTTTTTCATCAGGCTCTGGGAGAAACGCCTCTGGAGGACAGGGAATTTCTGGACGCCTTCGAGGCGGCATTGAGGGTCAAGCAGACCAACGTCAATCTTACCATCGCGCTGTTCTGGATCCGACCGGATACCTTCCTGAGCCTCGACCAGGCGACCCGGGAGTATCTCGGCATCCGCCTGCCGACCGGCGGTCTGACTGCCAAGTTCTATGCCGAGACGGTCAGGCTCATTCGAGAGGAGGAAAAGCCCTTCCCGGAGGTCTCGCTGGTAGCCTGGGGGGCGGAGAACGAACGCGCCCGGATGGTCGCCGAATCGAAAGAGGCGCAGTACCGCGCCTGGGGCGGCATCAGCTACTGGCTGGTAGGCGCTTACTGGGATGACCGCGACCCTGCGGACCAGTCCGACCGCTTCCTGGAAGAGGGCATCTGGGAGAACGGATACAAGAACCGTTATATCAACGAGGTCATGTCCATGCGCGTCAACGACCGGATCGCCGTCAAGGCGGCTTCCACCCAGCGCACGGGACTGCCCTTCGATGCCCGCAACAAGACCGTCTCGCGTATGACCATCAAAGCCATCGGAACGATCGTCGCCAACCGCAATGACGGCCGCATCGTCGAAGTCGAGTGGGATCCGGATTTCGAGGAGAAGACCTGGTACTTCTACACCAACCGCAGCACCATCTGGCGGCTGAGACTGGACGAGAACTACCGCTTCAAGGAATTTGCTGAGCGGCTGCGAGATTTCGTCTGGTATGACCGGGAACAGGACTACGACTGGTTCCTGAACCACCTGGTGAACGCCAGCGAGACCGACCAGATCCTGTCTGAGTTCATCGAGGTCAGCAAGGCGCCCTACAGTATCGATGACCTGCTCGCCTCGGGCATCTTCCTCGACAAGGAGGAGCTCGAGCACATCCTCGAGCGGCTGCAGTCCAAGAAGGCCATGATCCTTCAGGGACCACCGGGTGTGGGCAAGACCTTCATCTCCCGCAAGCTCGGCTATGCCCTGATGAACGAAGTGGATAACGACCGCCTGGAAATGGTCCAGTTCCACCAATCGTATTCCTACGACGATTTTGTGCGCGGCTACCGCCCGATCCCCGGCAAAGCAGCCAGCTTTGTGCTGCAAAACGGTATCTTCTACGAATTCTGTCAAAAAGCGGTCCGCGACCCGGACCGGGAGTATGTCTTCATTATCGACGAGATCAACCGCGGCAACATCAGCCAGATCTTCGGCGAGCTGCTGATGCTGATCGAGCCGGATAAGCGCGGACCCGAGTTCGCACTGCCGCTTGCCTACCGCACCGAGGATGAGCCTCACTTTTACGTGCCGCCCAATCTCTACCTGATCGGACTAATGAACGTGGCAGACCGGTCGCTGGCGATGGTGGATTACGCCATGCGCCGCCGCTTTGGCTTCATCAGCCTCAAGCCGCAGTATGACAGTCCGCTTTTCAGCCAGTGGCTGGAGGAACGCGGCATGGATCGTGAGCTGGTCGAGATGGTCGTCGAGCGCATGACGCGGCTGAACCGCGAGATCCGCGAAGACCCGCTGCTCGGCGAGAATTACGAGATTGGTCACAGCTTCTTCCTGCCAAAAGGAGACAGCTTTGCCGGGCTGGACAAGAGCTGGTACCGCCGTGTGGTGCGCACCGAGATCGTCCCCCTGCTCAAGGAATACTGGTTCGACAACCCCAGGCGGGCCGAGGATGCGGAGAAGAGATTGTTGACTTGATGTCATTGCGAGGGCAGGCACTTCGCCCGAATCAATCTCCTGTAATCGCTCGAAAAATTGCTGCTCGAAGACTCGCAACAACGGGAATATTTAATGCCCACGGATATCGACCCCCCTTCCACCGAATATGGCATCCCGATCCGTAACCTGTGGCACATGCTGCTATATGCATGGAACGAGGTTCCCGGGAGCGCCGTGCGCGGCTGGGCATGGGAAACGGTCGAGGACGCGCCGACCCTGGATGCGCTGCTCGCCTCTGTGTTGATGCAGCTCATGCAGCAGCGTCTGCGCATCGGGCTCGGACATGATTACGTGGAGGAACAACGCCCCCTGCGGGGCATCCGCGGGCGGATCGCCTTTGGCGAAACCATCCGGCAGCGCGCAATGGAACGGGGTCGTATCGTCTGCGAAATCCATGGATACAGCCTCAACTCGCTCCATAACCAGATCATCCGCAGCACGCTCGCCCGGCTCTTGCGGGTCGGTCAATTTGGACCCAATCCCGCCGCGGCAAAGGAAATGCAGCAAAAGCTCAGACGTCTGGTGCGCGACCTGGACGGCATCGACTTCATCGACGTGACGCCGGAGCGCATCCACCGGCAATTGACCGGGCGCAGCGACCATGACTACCGGCTGATGCTCTCGATCTGTGACCTGATCGTCCAGCGTACGATGCCCGCCGGAGAGGAGGGACGCTTAACGTCTATGGTGCCGGCGATTGACCGTGAGCTGCTGGTCTTGTACCGGATCTATGAGCGCTTTGTCAGCAACTTTTACCGACTGCACCTGAAGGGCTGGGATGTCAGTGCGCAGAAGCGGCTGGAGTGGCACACCCCCGAGGGAAGTGAGCGCCTGCCCATGATGGTCCCCGACCTGATCCTGCAGGAAAAAACATCAGGGCAGATCATCGTTCTGGATACCAAGTTCACCTCTCACAGCCTCGTGGAGAACCAGTGGGGCAAGCCGGTGTATGACTCATCTCACCTCTACCAGATCTATGCTTACTTAAAGTCCCAGGAAGAACTATCGGAGGCCCACCGGACGGCGAGCGGCATCCTGCTCTACCCCGCAGTCCATCACAAACTATC
>DATHTH010000182.1:0-11184 GCA_035463495.1 Anaerolineales bacterium
TGCCAGTAACGACGCCGCGAAGAGCAGGCTGGCTAGGTTGTGGGTCATGGGAGCAAGAAATGCCGAAAAGAGGGTGAGCGCGTAGACGATGAGCTTGGGGTTCAAGACCTGTAAGAGCAATCCATGCAGAAAACCCAGGGGCCTCACTTCTTTATCAGAAAATGTGTAGCTGGTTTTTAGAATTGCAAGCGCCAGATACAGTATATATCCCGCACCTGCAAAGCGCATGATCGGCTCGAATGCGGGAAACGCCGATAACAATGTCGTGGAAAGCCAGCCACTGAGCAGCATAAGCAGAAAGACGCCGGCAGCAAGCCCGAGCTGATATCTGAGGGTGTTTTTATACCCATGGAGGACAGCCAGGGAAACGCTGGAAATATTGCTGGGTCCGGGCGTAAAGCTTGAGATCAGGATGTACGAGAGGACTGGGAGTAAGCTGGTTATCATAGTTATTAAGAGGCTTAGTATCGAATTTGCCGGGCGTACTGGCCCGGTGTTACGCCGATGATCTTCTTGAACTGGCGGGTCATGTGACTCTGGCTACTGAAGCCTGCTTCAGCAGCAACTTCTGCAAGGGGTTTCCCTGCTTTAATGAGGCGCTGGGTGTGCTGTATGCGGACACTTTCCAGATAGGCGTAAGGAGGCATACCCACCTCCGCGCGAAATACGCGCAGGAGATAGTAGGGGCTGAAAGCGACCTGCTGTGCGATCATATGCAGGGTTATGCTCTCCGTAAAATGTTCCTCAATATATTGGCGAACCTGTTGGATCGCTCTTTTTTCTTTTCCGACATGAATTTCGGTGGAGCTGAGATCACCGTAGCGTTGAATGATTTGAGCCATCGTCCAGAGGATGCGGGATTCACTTTCCAGTCGACTCGCGCCTTCCAGGAGGGCTTTGTGTAGCGATGAAATACTGCGGGTCGCCCAGGGATGGTCCACTCGAACTTCCTTAAAAAACGGCAGGGCGCGGCGGCCGGTCAGCTCGAGGACTGATCTTTCCATCAGAGATATAGACGGGTAAAGAGCGCGCAGCTCAAATCCCTGTGCATCCGCCGGTTCCCCGGTATGGACGGCTCCGGGATTGATCAAAATTAATCCGCCGGGCGGCGTGGAGTACCGGGTGCCTTTGTGGGTAAACGACTGGCGGCCGCGGGCGATAAGACTGAGCACATAATAATCATGGCTGTGTCGCGGATAGGCGTGTTGAACATAATAGGCATGCAAAAGCTCAACATCGAGCTGGGGGTTGTGCACGATCCTGGTCCATTCCTGGGGCTGCATACTCACTCCGTGCCTGTGTTGTACCATACCCGGAGGTTTACGGGCTTGCAGGATATTGCTCTTTTTGAATTAATGGATTGATTTCCCCGCTGCTACGCTTTCATATATCTTATGTAAGAGGCTTAGTCCGTCTCGAGGTGCTCTCGCGAAGATTCTAAGTTATTCACATCCCACACGATGCCAAACGGATCCTCGAAGTAAAAGGAACGCGTAGGCGCAAAACCCCGCACGATTTTGCCATCATGGGCTTCCAGATGGCGTCTGGCTTCATCAAGATCGTGGACGCGTAGAGCGGGAATGAACGGCATCATGACTTCATCCCAGACCACAAACAACGTCCGGCTCCCGGTTGCCAGGACAAGCCGCTCTATCGTCTCCTCCAATAATCTGAAACCGAGCACGCCTATATAAAACTCTTTTGCTTTCGCCAGATCGGGGACATGAACCGCCAGATTCGTATCTGTTTCGTACTGCATCTCAATCCTGCCTTTGGAATTAATACGGATCAAAACTGTCCAACAGCTAGCGCTGCCAGACGTGTTAGCTAAAAATCCTGCTGCCTTACTCAATAGCATTTTATTGGAACAACAGTTCTATGTCCACCCTCTTAAGTTCCGTATTGCGATTAGACGGCTCCCTGCTCTCGAAGTGCCGCCACATGCTCCGCCGAATAATCCAGCAAACTCGTCAGCACCTCTTCGGTGTGTTCGCCTAACAGCGGCGGAGGTTTGAGAATCTCTGCCGGCGTCTGGGAAAATTTATAGGGGAAGCCTGGAAACTGCACAGTCCCGGCTGTTGGGTGCTCCGACTCAAGGGTCATCTGGCGCGACTGTGCCTGCGGATGCGAGAAGACTTCCTGAACGGAATTGATCCGCCCGCAGGGCAGGCCTGCCTTCGTTAACTCCGCCAGCCAATCGTTTGTATCCCGCCCGGAAAAGATCTGGTTGAGCTCGTCCCCCAGAGCCTCTCGGTTAGTCACGCGATCCCGGTTGGCGGCAAAACGACTGTCCGTTTTCAGGTCGGGACGAGCAAGCACATCGCATAACAGACTCCATTGCTTTTCATTGGCGACGCCGACGATGAACCAGCCATCCCGGGCGGTAAATGCATCATAGGGAACCAGGTTGGGATGCGCATTCCCCAGACGTCGGGGTGGTTTTCCTCCGACGAGGTAGTTCGACGCCACATTTGTCAGGAGCGCAACATGCGAGTCGAACAGCGAGATATCTATGAGCTGTCCCTCGCCGGTGAGATCACGGGCGCGTAGAGCTGCCAGGATCGCCGTTGCGGCAAACATCCCGGAGGTGATGTCAATAATGGGAATCCCGGCGCGGGATGGTGGACCCTCCACGGGTCCCGTGATGCTCATCATCCCGCCTTCTGCCTGGAGAATCGCATCGTATCCGGGACGATCTGCATAGGGACCCGTGCGGCCATAGCCGCTGATCGAACAATAGATTAATTCTGGGTAGAGGCGATGCAGATCTGCATAGCCGAGTCCCAGTCTATCCAGATCCCCGGTACGGTAATTCTCAACCAGCACATCCGAAATGCCTGCCAGGCGGCGGACGATTTCCTGTCCCTCAGCCGTTTGAATGTTGACCGTCACGCTGCGTTTATTTCGGTTGGCGGCAATGAAATAAGCAGATTCGCCAGGGTAGGGACCGTATGGTTTGCCCACAAACGGAGGTCCCCAGCCGCGGGTTTCGTCCCCCATGCCGGGGCGCTCCACCTTGATGACGTCTGCGCCCAGGTCCCCCAGCATCATCGTGCAATAGGGGCCTGCGAGAGCGCGGGTAATATCCAGGATTCGAATATCCTTCAGGGGTTGCATGATCTCTTCTTCACTGCGTCCGTTTTCGGAACAGAATGTTCAATTTTGCTGCTAAGTCAGAGGGAGTATAAACCCTTCTCCTGCAAAAAACAATCAGGGCGGCAAGTCTCACCCTGCTGTTATCATGGAACGCGGCGCGAGGAGCGATTTATAGGGTACACTTTTGAGACAAGCTGCATTGTGGTCAGAAAAGGAAAGGTATGCCTGCACCCAAAGCTTCTCCACCACCTTCACCAGATCCTGACGAGCCCGTCTGGACGTACCGCGGTTACCGCTTAAAGACCAGCGAGTTCGTGACGGCGATGGTCCATTTCTTCCGCGCCGAGATCCAACGCGCCAATGTCTGGCGGCAGCGGCTGGACACGACTACGAACTGGGCGGTGGTCGTCACCGGCGCAACGCTGTCCATTGCCTTTAGCCAGCCGGACATCCATCATGCAATCATCATCCTGAATACATTGCTGGTGCTGTGGTTCCTGTTCATCGAAACCCGGCGCTACCGTTATTACGAGCTTTGGAGCTACCGCGTTCGTTTGATGGAAACGGATTTTTATGCTGCCATGCTGGTGCCGCCGTTCCATCCATCGCCCGAATGGGCGGAAAGCCTGGCGGAAAATTTGCTTTCGCCCAGTTTTCCTATTTCCATCTGGGAAGCGTTTGGGAGACGGCTGCGCCGGAATTACATCTGGATCTTCCTGATTCTCTATTCGGCCTGGGTGGCAAAGATCTGGCAGTTCCCGCAGCCGGCAGCGAACCTGGCCGAGTTCGTCGAGCGCAGCGGGGTAGGTCCGGTTTCTGGCGAGATCATGATCGGGCTGGGCTTCGGGTTCTATGCCTCGCTGGCTGTGATTGCACTGGCTACGATCAGCATGCACCGCGCGACCGGGGAGGTCTTGCCACGCTTTGGGGAGGAAGCAGTTACCGGGTTTTCGGAGGAGGGGGAAAGGAAGGGCTGGCTTGCCTTTCTGGCGCCGCCACATCGCCGAAGACAGCTCATGGCGCTGATCATTACCAATAAAGCAGAAGCGGTAGCAAGCCGGATCCTTAAGGATCTTGGGCGCGGCGTAACGGCATTGAGCGGGAAAGGAATGTATACGGGGCAGGAGCGGTCCGTGCTGATCTGTGCATTGACAGTCACCGAGGTGCATAATCTGAAATCTGCAGTAAATAAGGAGGACCCATCGGCTTTTGTTGTGGTTTCGGCGGCGCAGGAAATCCTTGGACGTGGCTTCAACCCCTTGACCGAGGACTGATCTGATCTTATTTCATACCAACGGATCGTTGGTTAACATATGAATCGAGGCATTCAGTCTGAATGCCTCGATTCATATGTTACAGCGTATAGAAGCGTATAGAGCTAGTGATCCGTTCTCACGAACAGGATGTCCTGCTTAGGTGAGGATGCTCACGCCCAGGAGGGCAAGCACGAGAAAGACCGCGGCGACAACAAGGAACAGCCCAAACAACACCCGCCCAACAGAGGCCGCACCCTGCGCCACACCGGTGAAGCCAAACAGACCGGCGATGATCGCCACTACAAACGCAATTAATGCCCATTGTAAGAGATCCATTTTCAACTCCTTTCATATGTGGAAGAGCAGTAAGTTACTCTGCTATTTTCTTAATCACAATGTACTGCTAAGCGGCACGCTATACAATGGGGGATGTGCCCAATGTATTTAGGGAGTTCATGAGTGGTTTATGAATCCTTCTTGATAAAAGCTTAGAGAAACTACTCGCTTAGCCCCCGGTAGTAAAGGAATCCCCCAATTCTTCTCATTGGTCATCCCCCATTGATTATCAGCCAGTTTCGATTACCCTTAACAAGATAAATAGCCCACCAGGCTATCAAGCTCGCCCAAAACGTGTCACTCTGAACAGAGCGCAAAGTCTCAATTGAGAAGGTACGAGACCTACCCTGCTCCGTCAGAGTGACTTTTCTTTTTGGGAAAGGTTACAAGTTACACCCTCAAAAAAGGAGTAAGAGAAGTATGAGAAGGATCAGTTTACTGTTTTCTACGCTGATATTGGCGGCGCTGGTGCTCGTCGCCTGTGGGGGAGGAGCAACAAGCACCAACGTGGCTGGCTCACCGCCTCCCGTAACCGTTGACGCCACCGGAGATATGAGTGGCACAGCAACCGAAAGCCCCACAGACGGAACCGCCACCGAAGAAGGTACAACCACCGAAACCCCTGGTGTTCCGGTGACGGGTGATGTCAACCCCGCACGGATTTCTCAACAGCTGGACTTCACTGTGTGGAGCCAAGATGGCGAGCAGATCGGTGATGTCAATGACATGGTTTTGAACCTGGATGACCCACGTGTAGCCTATGTGATTGTAGGTACGGGTGGCTTCCTGGACCTGGGCGAACGAGACATCCTGGTGCCCTGGAATTCCCTTGAATTGCAGACGGGCACAGGTGAGACCACGGGCGGCCAGCAAAATGCCTTCGTCCTCCATGGCGATGTAGAAGTCTTCAGGAATGCGCCAGATTTCGACCTGGGCACTCTCCCCGAGATGGGACAGCCTGCGGCGGATTGGGATGTTGATATCCGTACCTACTGGGAAAGCGGTGGCGCGACTGGTGGCACTGCGAATACGCCTGCTGCCGATGCAACTGCCACTCAAGGTACAGACCAGGTTACAGAGCCCGCAGCAACTGACCAGGGCACAGCCACGGCGGATGCAGGCGCCGGACAGGGGCAAGCACAGGCATTACAGGGTCTAGTGTTAGCGAGCGAGGTTCTTGGTTCCACCGTGACCCTGGGAACACAGGGACAGGGTGCCGGCACGGGTACCGGAACCGGCCAGGGAACGCCTACGGCTGACCCGAATGCTGGAGCGGGCCAGGGTACCGCGGCTCCGGTTGGGACGGCTGAGACAGCCACAGCCGATCCGGGCCTCGGCACGGGTGCCGGCAATACGACCGGTACGATCGAGGACATGCTCACCGATGTCGACACCGGTGATATCCTGTATATTGTCGTCACCGCAACGCTGGCAGCGGAAGAGCGCTGGATCCCGGTTCCGCTTGGATTGTTCCAGTGGGACGGCACCAACGGTGCCTTCAATCTGAATTCAGATGCGACCGTGCTTCAGAATGCACCCTTCTTTGCGAATGGGCAGTTCCCTGACACGACCACGGCTGGCTGGAATGCTGATATTGATACATTCTGGCAGAACAACGGCGGGGCGGGCGCCGGGGCTGGTGGAGGAATGGTCACCGAGGCGACGCCTACTCCCTAAGCAAGTTCGATTAAGGAAATCGACGAACAATCTGCGCAGAGATAGCTTCTGCGCAGATTTTATTTATGAAATCTTTTTAAGCCTTCGGCCCGTAACAAAAAGGTCATTGCATTTTCGGGGATTGTGGTATAAATTTGGGCTACCGTAAGCTGTTTTGGTGTTATTATTGACCCAGGGGAAGTCCGGCGCAGACCATCGATTCTTCATTCCTCCGTTGTCACTGTGCTCGAATAAACCGGGCAGATGTACTCTTTGTTCGTCAATACCCGAAAAGAAGGACTGTGGATGGAAGAGAAATCGATTATGACCAAAGCTGGCAAATCGAATCCAAGAAAACAAAATTCAAATTCAGACCAATCCATGTTGGTTGATGTCGCGCAGCAACCCATGCCTTCCGAGAAGGTGTTCGATGCGATTCCGATTGCGATCATTTCTGTCAACTGGGCGGGGCAGATCCAATCGATGAATCGAGCTGCGATTTCCATGCTCGGCATGCCGGATCAAGACCTGAAGCCCGAAGAGTGGCCGCAGGCATTCGGTTTTTATTTAGATGATGGTGTGATCCCCTATCCACCTGAAAAGCTGCCGATCATCCGTGCCCTGCGCGGGGAAATAGTTGTGGATGCGGAAGAGCTGATTTTGCGCAGGGACCACGATGAAAAAGGCATCTGGCTTTCCTTTTCCACGGAGACCCTGCGCGACGAAGACGGCAATGTCAACGGGGCAATTGCCCTCATTCGCGATATTGACTATCGCAAGCAGATCGAGCTTTCCCGGGAAAAACATGTCAGACGCACCGAAGCTCTCTACAGCTTTTCCCATTCGATTGCCGAGGCGGGCAACGATCTCAACACGATCCTGCATCTGGTGGCGAGGTTCACTGCGGAAGTGATCGGCGATCTCAGCCTCATCACCCTGCTGAACGCCAAAGGCGACAGGCTGCGCGTCAGCGCCTTCCATGATACCAATCCTACGGCGCAGGCTCTGCTGCGGAAGCTGTTCGTTCCCGAATTCGAATATGAGCACGGCCGGACCCTGGGAGGCAGCGTCATTCGCTCCGGTGAGCCCCTTCTAATCCCCTTGATCCCACCGGAGCATTTGCAGGCAGTGACATTGCCCCAGCTCAAGGAATTCGTCGATCTGATAGGCATAGAGAGCGTTTTGATCGTGCCGCTGATCGGCCGGAGTGGCGTCGTGGGGACGATCAGTCTCTCTCGCCACCGCGGCAGTAAGTCCTACAGTGTAGAAGATCAATCTTTCTTGACGGATATCGCCTATCGTGCGGCGCTGGCGATTGAAAACTGTCGATTGTTCGAATCGCTGCATGCAGAAATTACAGAGCGCTTATCCGCCAAGCAGGCGCTTGCCATGAGCGAGGAACGGTTCCGCTCGATTTTTGAGTCCGTCACGGTCGGGATCAAAGTGTTGGATCTGGAAGGCAGGATCATACAAACGAATCGTGCCTTTCAATCCATGATCGGCTATGCGGATGAGGAACTGGCAGGCAATTACTTCCATAAATTCCTTTACCCGGAGGATATTGGCAAGGCAATCGTCCTGTTCCAGGATGTAAAAAACAAGGGCACCTCCTCCTTCCGCTTTGAGCACCGGACCCTGCATAAAGATCAGTCAATCATCTGGGTCAAGACCATCTTCACCGTCATAAAAAGAGGCAGCGAGGATCAGAACCCGGCGCTCGTGGTCGGCATTGTCGAAAACATTACCGAGCAGAAGCGTATCGAAATGGAAGTAGCAGAACTGAATAACCGCCTGCAAGCCAGCATGGAGCTTGAGCGGCTGCAGCTGGCTCAGGAGCTGCATGACAGCCCCATGCAGTCTCTTTACAGCGCCATCTATCGTATCGAAGAGCTGCGCGGCAATGCCGACCCGGCTCTCAAAGAAGCTCTGGGCGATGTAAAGCAGCATATCCAGAATGTATTACAGGACTTGCGCGCGACCGCAAAGGAATTGAGGCCGCCCACGATTTTCAATTTTGGTCTGGAGAATGCCATTCGCTCGCATGCCAATGACATTGTGGAGAAACATCCCAACCTTAACATCCATCTCTCCCTGGCCCACGATAGGCAGATGCTGCCAGAGAAGGTCCGCCTGGCGCTGTTCCGGATCTTCCAGCAGTCACTTGCCAACGTGATTCGGCACGCCCGGGCAACCGAAGTGCATGTGCGTTTCTCGTTCGATGCCGAAGAGGTGAATCTGGAAATTACCGATAACGGGAGAGGCTTTAACGTGCCTTCCAATTGGATCGACTTTGTACGACAGGGACATTACGGTCTGGCAGGCGCAGCAGAAAGGGCAAGTGCCCTTGGCGGCATATTTAGAGTGCAATCTCAGCCTGGATATTCAACAACCATACGCGTAACCATTCCCTGGAAGGACTCAGTTGAGTAAAATATAGAGAATAGAGAAACGAAAGAGTTGAGCTATGGCAGACATTCGTGTTTTGATCGTGGATGACCATCCTATCATTTGCAAGGGAATTCGCGACCTGTTGGCGCCGGCGGTTGGGATCACTGTGGTTGGCGAGGCCCATACAGGCGAAGACGCGTTAAAAAAGATCGAGGACTTAAAGCCCGATGTCGTCCTGCTGGATATGAAGCTGCCCGACATGAGCGGGGTGGAGATCATCAAGCGAGCCTATAAGCTTGGCAGTAACGCGCGGATCCTCGGGTTGAGCTCGTATAATGACCGCGAATTTATCTCCCAGTTGCTAACGTACGGCGCCTCGGGGTATCTGCTAAAGGATGAAGTGCCGGAGGAAATTGTCGAGGCGGTCCGCGGGGTGGCGCATGGTGAAGTAGGCTGGGTCAGCCGCAAGGTAGCTGCCCTTTTGAGCCAGATTCTGCTCAAGGAACAGGAGGGCAGCACCGACCTGACCTCCCGTGAACTGGACGTGCTTAATCTGGTCGTCGAAGGCAAGACAAATAATCAGATTGGGATTGCCCTGGGCATCAGCGTGAAAACCGTGGAAAAGCACCTGCATGCCATCTTCCGGAAGATGGGTGTTGTCTCCCGGGTGGAGGCGGCCATCCTGGCTGTACAGGAAAGCCTGGTTAAAAGGGATCTCAACGTGGGGGCGGAAGACCGACCTTAAAAAATTAGGGTAAATCCCCATTGATGCGGGTTCCGCTTCTCCGGTACACTTGTCTGCAATTATGGGACTCATGACTTCACCAGAAACGAGTTTCCAGGAAGAAACTGGCAGAAGAACTTTGATGGTAGACCAGCGGATCCGGGTATTGATCGTTGATGACCACTCCGGGGTGCGGACAGGTATAAAAAATCTGCTGCATACAGCGAGCGACATGGTCGTTGTGGGTGAGGGGGCAAACGGTGCAGACGCGATCGATCTCGTGGCTTCCAGGCATCCTGATATCCTTTTGCTCGATATTGAACTGCCTGATCAGCGCGGAGATAAGGTCATGCGCCATATTCATGAGACGCGCCCTGAAATTAAGGTGCTGGCGGTTAGTTCGTATAGCGACCGGGATTATATTCTGGGAATGCTGGAAAATGGAGCTTCCGGATATATTACAAAAGACGAGGCTCCCATGATGCTGCTGGAAGCGATCCGCAGCATCATCCGCAATGGATCCAGCTGGTTTAGCCCGCGCGCCCTGCGGCAGGCTGGGATGCCCTCTGTGGAGGAGCAAACGCTTACCAAGCGGGAAGTGGAAATCCTGGAGCAGGTCATCGTGGACCGGTCACCTGAAGAGATCGCAGGCTTTCTCAATATGAGCGCCGAGCAGGTAGGAAAGTATTTGAAACTGCTGATGAAAAAATTCGAGACCGAATCGATGAATGCCCTCAAGCACATCGCGCAACGCATCCTTTCAAGGCGAGGCGGCTAACCAGGTATCGAACGCAAAACAATCAACGGATCAGAGCTATGACCCAGAAGGTCGTAGCTCTGATCTTTAATCTCCCACTTAGGGAACCACCCAGACCAGTAGGTACATCCCCCATTGATAGAAGAATTCCTAACTTTTATAGTAAGACCAGATGATCGCGCTGACTTCGCGTGTGAGGCGTATCCAGCCCGCGAAGTGTAGCGGCCGGATCAACATACGATACGGAGGTAGAAATGTCGCTGACAGGAATTCTGATCCTACTTTTGATCGCTGGCATCGTTGGAGGGCTGGGCCAGGCTATCTCTGGCTATTCGTTTGGCGGCTGTCTGATGTCGATTATCGTCGGTTTTATCGGCGCGTATGTTGGGATCTGGCTGGCTGGCCAGCTCGGTTTACCGGAAGTTTTTACCGTCAATATTGAAGGTGAATCGTTCCCGGTTGTCTGGGGTGTGATTGGTTCAGCAATTTTGTCTTTGCTTCTTGGTTTGTTGACCAGACGCCGGGTTTATTAAACCGCTTTCTACACGGAGGTGTCAAATGACCATAGATCGAGATCAAATCGGGCAACAGAAACGGGTTGTCGTTCACCAGGGCACTGACCATGTTCATGAAGAGCACATCGTGCACAACACCAACCTGGAATACCGCGAGACGCTCTACAGAATTTCCCAGTTCATCTGGTTGATGTTCGGCGCTCTTGAGGCCCTCATCGGCATCCGCGTGGTCTTGTTGCTGATCGGCGCAAATCCTGCGAGTTGGTTCACTGCCTTTGTCTATCAGCTCAGCGAATTGTTCCTGTGGCCGTTCCGCAATATCGTTGCCAACCCGGCCTTTGGAAATTCTGTGCTCGAAATCACGTCGTTGATTGCAATGGTTGTTTACCCGCTCATCGGCTGGGCAATCGTCCGCCTGATATGGGTGCTGTTTTATCGGGCGCCCACCAGCCAGGT
>DATHTH010000183.1:0-3933 GCA_035463495.1 Anaerolineales bacterium
TGGAAAATAAAGCAGCGGGGCATAAGACTACACTGGCAAAGTCGTAGAAAGACATCCTATGAACCCAGAAGAATTTCGCAAGTTTGGGCACCAGCTCATAGACTGGATCGCCGACTATCGCGCCCGGGTCGCGGACCTGCCAGTGCGCTCACAGGTGGAGCCTGGCAGCGTGCGTGCTCAGTTCCCTGCCACGCCGCCGAGTCAGCCTCAGACATTCGACAGCATCTTTAACGATCTCGAACAGATTATCTTACCGGGGTTATCTCACTGGCAGCATCCAAATTTCTTTGGCTATTTCCCGGGCAACGGGGAGCTTTCTTCCGTGCTCGGCGATTATTTGAGCACCGGCCTGGGCGTGCTGGGGCTGTCCTGGATCTCCAGCCCGGCGCTCACCGAGCTGGAGGAGGTGGTCACCGACTGGATGCGTCAGATGCTCGGCCTCTCAGAGGCGTGGAGCGGGGTCATCCAGGATACGGCTTCGACAAGCACGCTGGTGGCATTGTTGTGCGCGCGCGAGCGCACCTCGAACTATTCCCTCGGACGCGGCGGCTTGCAAAGTGAGGAACGCCCCTTTGTAGTTTATGTATCCAATCACAGCCACAGCTCGGTAGAGAAAGCCGCGCTGCTCGCCGGGTTTGGACGCGAGAATCTGCGCTTCATTGCCGTGGACGACAGGTACGCCATGAAACCTGATGCGCTGGAAGAAGCGATCCAGGAGGACGTCATGGCGCGCCGCATCCCCTGCGCGGTGGTCGCCACGACAGGCACTACCGGCACAACCGCCCTAGACCCGGTCAAGGCGATCGCCGAGCTGGCTCAAATACATGGACTCTGGCTGCACGTGGACGCCGCGCTGGCAGGCTCCGCGATGATCCTGCCCGAATGCCGCTGGATGTGGGAAGGGGTGGAAGCTGCCAATTCGCTCGTATTGAACCCGCACAAGTGGCTCGGGGCGGCCTTCGATTGCTCATTGTATTATGTGCGTGACCCGGAGCACCTCGTGCGCGTGATGAGCACCAATCCCAGCTATCTGCAAAGCGCGGTGGACAGCCGGGTCAAAAACCTGCGGGACTGGGGCATTCCGCTCGGGCGGCGGTTCCGCGCCCTCAAGCTCTGGTGCCTGATCCGTGAGCAGGGCGTGGAGGCATTGCAGAGGCGCCTGCGCCGCGATCTGGAAAATGCCCAGTGGTTTGCCGAGCAGGCACGGAGTGCACCGGACTGGTGTGTGCTCGCACCTGTGCCTCTGCAAACTATCTGTGTCCGCCATGAGCCTCCGGCTCTCGAAGGCGAGGCGCTGGACAAACACACGCTGGATTGGGTGGAGCGCGTCAACAATTCCGGCATGGCCTATCTGACGCCGTCCATCCTCGATGGGCGTTGGATGGTAAGGGTCTCGATCGGAGCGATTCCGACCGAGCGCCAACATGTCGAGGCGCTCTGGGAATTGATGCAGCAAGAGGTTAAACAGGCTCTCGTTTAGCCGAAGATCGCGATCACCAGGATCCCCGCAAAAATTGTAGCGGAACCGAGCACGCGCGTCCCGCCCATCGGCTCTTCGAGAAATTGCCAGCCCAGGAACGCGCCGATCACCACGCTCACCTCGCGAATTGCGCCTGAATAGCTCAACGGCGCAAAACTGTAGGCGATGAGCGCCAGCAGATACGCGACCACACCCAGCACCGCCGCCAGGATCAACGGCAGGCGCGGTCCCTTCCAGGCGGCGACAAATTGAGTCCACCCGAAGCGGCGCACGTTGTAGGCGGTGGTCAGCACCGGGACCAACATGAACATGGTCAGGGCATACGGGAGCGGCGGACCGTTTTTCACGGCGGTCCCATCGATTAATGTATACAACGAGATGATCAAGGCAACCGAGAGCGCAACCAGCACGCCTTTCAAATGTAATCGGCTGCCCCGATTCTGGATGAGACTGGTCGCGCCGATGATGACCATGCCGAGCACAATCAGACCCACTCCCAGGATGCCGCCCGCCGTCAGTTGCTCGTTCAGGAACAGCACAGACCACAGCATCAGGAAGGCAGGCGCGGTCCCGCGGGCGATCGGGTAGACCAGGGAAAAATCATGGTCGCTGTAGGCATTCGAGAGCAGGATAAAGTAGATCGCTTCCAGTCCCATGCTGATCAACGCGAACAGCCACATCGAGCGTGGCGGAAACCCGGTAAACAGCAGCAGACAAAAAGCGAAGACCCCGCTGATGATCACCTGCCAGCCCATGGCAATATACTTCTCCTGCGACCTCTTCAGGAGAACGTTCCAGAGCGCATGCAGGGAAGCCGATAATAGGAGAAGGAGTAGAGCAAATGTGGGCATAGTGGGAGTGAATGTATCATAAAAAAGCCCCCCGGCGCCTCGCGTTTGTTGGGAAAATGTAATCCCGATGGGATTACATTTTTCTATTCCGGTGCTATACTCGGCGGCACAACACTGAAAAGGAGAATGTATGAAACCCTTACGACCCTTATTTTTTTTGACAGGATTAATTTTGTTTGTCGGACTGGCATGCGCGGCCCTGGGCGGAGGGACAACCCCCACCCAGGTTCCTCCCCCAACCGATCCCGTTCAGGTGATCCCCACCGATCCCCCGCCACAGCCGACCGAAGTGCCGCCGACGGTAGCCTTACCCACCGAGGAGGAGCCAACCGAAGAACCGCCCGTCCCTGAGCCGCAATCTCAGCAGTTCTTCACGGAAGAATTCGATGCCCCTCTCTCCGGTGACTGGGATATCTTGACGGTCACCGGCTCCACTGATGCAGACCCCGATAAGGTTACCGTAGAGGCCGAAGGAGGTCAGCTGATCTGGGATTTCGATAGCGAATATGTATATTATTACATATTCTATAATGCCTACGAATATGATGATGTTCGGCTGGATGTACGCGCCGACAACCGGGGCCGAAACAATAATTCCATCAGCCTGATCTGTCGCTATGACCCGGATGTGGGCTGGTACGAATTCAATGTTATGAACAACGGACTCTACGACATCCTCTACGCCGAAGTCCAAAACGATGGCGACATTTCCTATAGCCGGATCGCCAACGGAGGCTCCAATGCCATCAACCAGGGCATGGATGTCAACGAATACGCCATTATCTGTGAAGGAGACGAGCTTGGACTGTTCATCAATGGAGATGAAGTCATTACCGTTCCCGAAAGGCGCTATGGATTGCGCTCCGGGCAGGTAGGTATGTCCGTTTCTTCATTCAATGTATTGCCGATTCTGATCGAGATGGACTGGATTCAGATCAGCGAGCCGTAAAAGAACGCCGAGCCTGAGAAGTAAAGAGAGACCTCCGGATTACAAACCGGAGGTCTTTGTTCCTAAAAAGAAAGCACAAATCTCTGTTTCTAATATAGAGGAAGCCTCACCCCATTGATCTTCGCGGCTTGGTCCGAAAAGAGATACAGCATCGCCGCGACGATCTCATCGGGCGTCGTTCCGGTACCTTTGTTCTCAACATCGATGGCGCGGACCTGGATGATGTTCGCAGTCACGCCTTTGTCCTTAAGCTCCGCTGCGAGAGTTAAGACCAGATTTTCCTGCGCGGCTTTTGCTGCGGTATAGATCCCGGTTTTCCCTGGCGGGTTTGGAACTGTGGAGGCGGAGACCACGATCACGCGGCCCCACCCGTTTGTAGAGAACTGCGGAATAAAGGATTGGAACAGGTGAAACGTCGTCCAGATGTGCTGCCCGAGCATGAAATCCAGATCCTTTGGATCCCCTTCCACCAGGGTCTTGCCGCCGACCCAGCCGCCGACGAGATGGATCAGAGCGTGGGCGCCGCCGAATTTCGCGGCAACCGCCTCCGCCGTCGCGTGCACCGCATCTCCATTTCGCAGGTCGATCACCGCGGCGTGGAGCCGGTCTGCCGAGAGGCTCAGCTCGCGCGTCAGGGCATCCAGTCTTGCCTG
>DATHTH010000184.1:0-2292 GCA_035463495.1 Anaerolineales bacterium
GACCGGCGGGCGGATCATTGAAGCATACGCTCTGACAGAGTCGATGCTGGGCGCCACCGTCTCGCCCGTCCTTGGCGTTTATAAGCCGGGGTCCATCGGCATTCCTCTGCCAAATGTCGAGGTCCGCATTGTGGATGTAGAAACAGGAGAAGGCAGGCTCGCGCCGGGTGAGATTGGCGAGATCTTATTACGCGCGCCTCAGGTCATGCAGGGTTACTGGAACAAACCGGCCGAGACCGCGCATATGCTTCGCGATGGCTGGCTCTACACCGGCGACATCGGCTACCAGGACGAGGACGGGTATGTCTTCATCGTGGATCGGAAGAAAGACCTCATTAAGCCGAGCGGCTTTCAGGTCTGGCCACGTGATGTCGAAGAGGTCATTGCCGCTCATCCTGCAGTCGCAGAGGTCTGTGTAGGCGGCGTTCCCGATGCGCACACTGTGGAGGCGGTGAAAGCGTGGGTCGTGCTCCAACCCGGTGAGAAACTGAGCGATGCAGAGCTGCGCGAGTACTGCCGCCAGAAACTGGCAGCCTACAAGGTGCCCAGATTCATCGAGTTTCGCGATAGCCTGCCTAAGTCGAATGTCGGTAAGGTCCTGCGCCGCGAGCTGGTGTCAAGGCCGGGATAGACGCACTTCATTCAAAGTGCCCTGTAGTGGAGAAGTCCTAGACTGGCAATGGCGATTTCCATCATCGGTCATATATCACTTAACAAGGAGACAAGATGAACATTCCTCTTTACCATGCGCAACCGACGAAATTTTCAATCACCTTCGCCGACGAGCTAGACCGCGAAGTCATCTATAGGATGCGGCACGAAGTCTATGCCCGCGAACTGGGTCAACATGCTGAAAATAAGGAAGGTCGAATCACCGATAAACTTGACATGATCAATACGTATATTGTGGCAAAGATCGGAGAAGAGATCGCCGGTTTTGTATCCATTACACCGCCTAACGAGGTCGGCTATTCCATTGACAAGTATTTCACTCGAGACGAGCTGCCTTTCCGATTTGACAAAGAACTGTATGAGACACGCATCCTGACCGTCGCAAAATCCTGGCGAAACAGTCGTGTGGCGGCGCTGCTGATGTACGCGGCGCTGCGTTACATCCAGTCGGTGGGAGGCAGGACAGTTGTCGGCATTGGACGTCTGGAGATATTGGAGCTGTATAAGCACGCCGGCTTCCGATCTCTTCAAAAACAGGTTCGTGCCGGTCAAGTTACGTTTGAATTGATCGTAGCGAATGTCGAGGAAGATTACTCTCAATTCACGCCATTAATTGCGGATCTCGAAAAACACACGGAATGGAACCTCTCTGGAATTCGCTTCCATCAAACGGATCTTGTCTACCATGGCGGCGCTTTTTTTGAGGCAATCGGTGACGAATTCGATTGCTTGGAAAGGAAAGCTGAGGTCATCAACGCGGATGTCTTGGACGCGTGGTTCGATCCGGCGCCCCAGGTGACTGAGGCGCTGACGCAACATCTACCCTGGATTCTAAGAACCTCCCCACCGACGGGCTGCGAGGGGATGCGGCGTGTTATCGCCCACAGCAGAGGTGTACATGAGAACAACGTGCTGCCGGGTGCGGGATCTTCGGATTTGATCTTCCTGGCTTTGCGCCATTGGCTAACCGCTCAGTCCCGCGTGCTGATCCTGGATCCGATGTATGGAGAGTATGCACATGTGCTTGAGAAAATCATAGGTTGTGCAATTGAGCGCCTGAGTCTTGCGAAGCAGAATAACTACGCAATATCACCTCACGACCTGAAGGCTCAGCTCCAACGCGGCTATGACTGGGTCATACTTGTCAACCCGAACAGCCCCACGGGCCAGCACGTGCCGAAAGAAACACTAGAGGGGATCCTGAAGGTTGCCCCTCCATCCACTTACTTTTGGATTGACGAGACCTATGTGGAATATGCTGGTCCAAACCAATCGTTGGAGCACTACGCAGCTAATTCGGCAAATGTGGTGATCTGTAAATCCATGTCCAAAGTCTATGCACTTTCGGGAGTGCGCTGCGCTTATCTTTGTGGTCCAGCCTCTATGATAGAAGAACTCCGACCCATTTCCCCGCCCTGGGCGGTCAGTTTGCCGGGACAAATCGCCGCCTGTGAAGCCTTGAAAGCCATCTCCTATTACGAAGAAAGATGGCAGGACACCCATATCCTACGCGAAGAACTAGCGCAGGGATTACAGAAACTCGGCTGGGCGGTCTTGCCAAGCTGTGGCAACTTTTTACTCTGTCATCTTCCGGTAGACCAACCAATGGTCGCGGACCTC
>DATHTH010000185.1:0-9680 GCA_035463495.1 Anaerolineales bacterium
CTTTTCTTCGACACGCGCTTCAGCGCAAACGGCCAGGTTGCCTGCGCGACCTGCCATCTCCCCGAGAAGCAATTTCAGGATGGCACGCCGCTCGCGCACGGCGTTGGCACCACCGACCGCCGCACCATGACGTTGATCGGCACGGCCTACAGTCCGTGGCTTTTCTGGGATGGGCGCAAGGATAGCCAGTGGGCCCAGGCGCTTGGTCCGATGGAAAGCCCGGTGGAGCACGGCAGCAACCGCACGTATTACGCCCACCTCATCGACCAGCAATACCGCACGGAATATGAAGCGCTCTTCGGTGAAATGCCTGAGGTGAGTCACCTGCCCGTCATTGCGGGATCGGTTCAGGATCCCGAAGTGATCGCCGCCTGGGATGCGATGTCCCCTGAGGATCGCGAAGCCGTGACGCGCATCTATGTCAACATGGGCAAGTCCATTGCGGCATACGAGCGTTTGCTGATGCCGGGAGAATCACGCTTCGATCAGTATGTGGAAGCCATCCTGGACCGGGATTACGCGGCCGCCGATCAAATCCTCAGTGAGGAGGAGGTGGCCGGGCTGAAGCTTTTTATTGGGCGAGCCAACTGCACAGACTGTCACAACGGGCCGCTCTTTACGAACAATGATTTTCACAATACCGGCGTCCCTGCTGCGGACGGCGTGCCGGAAGATTATGGTCGTGCCAAAGGCGCCCAGCAGGTGCTGGCAGATGAATTCAACTGCGTGAGCCCGTACAGCGACGCCGATGAAAGCGAATGCAGCGAACTGCGCTATATGGTGGCTGAAGGTCATCAGTTGGAACGACAGTTCAAGCCACCCTCATTGCGTAACGTTGCGGAGCGCGGACCCTTCATGCACGCCGGTCAATTTGCGACGCTCGAAGAAGTGCTTAACCACTACAACACCGCGCCGGAAGCGCCCATGGGTCACAGTGAGCTCGAACCGCTGAATTTAAGTGAGGAAGAGATCGCGCAGATCATCGCATTTCTGAAAACGCTGGATGGCCCGGTCGATGCCGAACCGCAGTGGCTGACGGCACCTCCATAGAAAAGTCGGGAGTGAAGACGCTCCCGACTTTTCTTTCTCATTTCTTTAACGTCAGGCTTCCCTGATGACAGAATTTACGTTCAGGAGGTTAACAGTAGAATTATCCTTGCCAGTGACAATCCCACCTTTATGAAGAGGAGATCTATGATCCACCAGCTGCGCATCTACGAAATTTTCGAGCATAACAAGGCGGCCTTTCACGCACGTTTTCGTGACCATGCCGCACGCATTATGAACACCTATGACTTTCATATCCTGGCGATGTGGGAAGCAAAGACGGAGCGCCGGACCGAGTTCGTCTATCTGCTCGAGTGGCCGGATGAACCGTCCATGCGCGACGCCTGGGCACAGTTCATGGCAGATCAAGAGTGGAAGGAAATCAAACGCGTCACCAGCGCGCAGCACGGCGACCTGGTGGGTGAGATCGAAGAGCGTGTGCTCCACGAAACGGATTATTCACCCGGAGCGTTCTCTAGGAACCAGGCATAGGAGCAGATCCCAAGGTTGCATCGAGGACTCCGTGTTCGGTTTGACCCATTATCGGGTTTGATGAGACATCAGAAAGACGATACGGGGGAACTTCTAAGCAGGTTCAGGCGTCATCCATATGAGATGAGATGTCCGAGGTGATATTCATCTCGGACATTTTTATTCTGAAAATCAAACCCTTTATTAACCGATGCCTCGTGGAATGCGATTTGCTATTCTATGGTCGCAAGGAGGTTGAAATGAGAAACAAAAGAAAATTGATCCTGATCTTATTTGTCTTAACCGCTCTGCTTGCAGCCTGTGCACCCGTCGTCTCAGGGCCTGAGCCCGGGGTCGTGCCTGCAGCCGGCGCTGCGGCCAGCGTCACTCTGGCTGCCAGCTCACAAGACACCGATGCCAATGCCGGGCCGGACTCCCAGCCCCTGCCCGCTCCGCCAGCCGCCGAGACCCCTCAGCCGGTTGCCCGCGGGCGAGTCAATGAGCAGGGATTGAACCTGCGTGCCGGACCCAGTATCAATCACGTGATCTTTGGTCAGTTGGGCGAAGGCACGGAGCTGGAAATCCAGGGACGCAGCGAGAACCTCGAATGGTTGCTTGTAAAACTGCCGGGCGGCAGAGAGGGCTGGGTATATTCCGGATATGTTGATACCCAGGTCGTGATCGCCGATCTGCCCCTGAAAGAAGCCTATGGAGGTCCCGATTTGTACCCGTCGAGTGGTCCGCAAGATGTCCGTCAACCTTTGAATGTGCAGGTGAGCATCGAGAACGATCTTGCGATCGTGTACGTGGCAGGCTTCCCCGGTGATAGCAAAGTGATCGCCCGGCTGGGTGAAGTGGGCGAGGCGGCAGACCTGTACGTAGGCGAGTCTGTCACCACAGCGAATGGCAACGCGGTGATACGCTTCACCATGCCCTCGCTGAACAGCGACAAGTTGACACTGGTGGTCAGCAGCGCCGATAGCGATGTAAGTGTGGATGTCAGAGTACAATACTTCCACAACTGAGCCTGTTGCCAACAATTTAACTGTACGATCAAAAACCCGCCTCCGACGAAAATCGGAGGCGGGTTTTGCCTTTTGGGCTGAGGGCACACGACGGGCGAGACCACCATGGAGCAATATACGCGATATGATTGAGACAGGAGGTCAGCATGTCCAATCTCGGTCAGCAGATCCAATTACCGGATGGGCGCAAACTTGGTTATGGCGAACGCGGTCCATCCAACGGAAAGCCGCTCTTCTATTTTCATGGCTCGCCAAGTTCGCGTCTCGAGTCAGATCTGTATGTAAGCGAAGAACTGTTGGGATTGCTCAACGTCCGCCTGGTCGCCGTGGACCGCCCGGGTATGGGGATTTCCGATTTCCAGCCAGACCGCCGCCTCCTGGATTGGCCACAGGATGTGCTTGCACTGGCAGATCATCTGAATCTTGAACGCTTTGGGGTGCTGGCCTATTCACTTGGCGGGCCGTACGCAGCAGCCTGCGCTTATGCCATCCCGGAGCGACTGTCAAAAGTGGGAATTGTGAGCGGCGCGGCACTCTTCACCGTCCCCGAACTTATCCAAAATGTCAATGAAGGGACACGCCGTTTTATGAACCTGCCGCGCGAAAAACCGTGGCTCTCACATTTGTTCCTGGGATTGATGCTCGGCGTGATGCCCCGCCTTGCTCCGACCCTGTTCATCAAAAACGCTTCATCCCTTCTGCCTATACCAGATCGGGCACTGATCTCGGCAGATCCCGAGCTACAGAAGAGATTCATCCGGGCAGTGCGTGAAGGCATGCGGCAGGGGACGCGCGGGGCGCATTACGATTCCTTGGTGACGGTTACCGATTGGGGATTCCGTTTAGAGGATATCCAAACACCTGTCTTGCTATGGCATGGTGAGATGGATCAAAATGTCCCGGTTGGCATGGCCCGCTACATGACAGGGGTCATCCCCAAATGCCAGGCCAAATTCTATGCCGACGAAGGGCATTTATCTCTTTTCAAAAAGAACGCGGAAGACATCATTCGATCATTAATACAATAAGCAATAGAAAAGATGGCAAACAATCCTCTCAATCTTGCACTGCGTTTCTTGCTGGAACTTTATGCACTCTACGCAATGGGCTACTGGAGCTGGCATCGCTTCGATGGCTTAACGCGCATCCTTCTTATGATCATAGTGCCTCTGTTCGCCGCAACCCTGTGGGGCGTTTTCCGTATTCCAGGCGAAAGCCCAAAGGGGCGCGCGCCGGTTCCCGTTCCCGGGGCGGTCCGCTTACTCATCGAAGCCTGCTTCTTCGGTTTCGCCGTCTGGGGACTGTTCGATGCAGGAGCGATTCAAGCAGGAACCATATTCGGTATTGCACTCGTCATCCATTATGCGTTGTCGTACGACCGTATTTTTGATTTATTGTTTCGATGAAACTGGAAAGGAGACTCTATGCTGGCAAGGATTTGGCACGGAAGGACACCCGCATCGAAAGCGGCTGAGTATACCGATTATCTAAGCAAAACAGGTGTGCATGATTATCAAGCCACGGAAGGAAATCGTGGTGTACATGTGCTGCGTCGGATCGAAGGCGAACAGGCGCATTTCCTGATCCTAACCTTTTGGGATTCCGTCGAAGCCATGAAGAAATTCGCCGGAGAAGATTATGAGAAAGCCCGTTACTACCCGGAAGATAAGGATTATCTTTTGGAGTTTGAAGAAAAAGTCGCACACTATGAGGTGATCATGACAGCACAAAACGAGTAACAATCATCTTGTACAACTTGCACCTGTCCAGGTGGAAAGGGCAAAACCCCTTCTCCGGCGGAGAGGAAATTTCCGCGGGCGATGTATAATGAAATGGGATTGAGTACGCAGATTGAGGCTACTCATCAAATCGACTATGAATATATCTGTAACTCAAACCCAGGGACGTGGTTTGCTGACGAATCTGAGCAAGCATGTTCCCCTGGTGATGCTTGTCACGGTGAGCTTGATCGTTGGCCTGCTGACGCTGCCCGGCTACGGCGAAGGCATGGACGAGCTCATGCAGCGCGACTACGGGGAAAGAACCGTGCGCGTCTTCGAATCGCTGGCCAGCACGGGTACGGCAGTTGTAAAAGAAAGACCCAGGCAGGGCAGTCATGGCCCCGCGTTCATCATGACGGTGACATTGCTCAAGAATCTCTTCCTGCCTGCGGGAACTGCGGTTCAGAAACTGCACTTCGGCCATTTTCTTTATTTCATCGTGTTCCAGGTGGGCGTGGTGTCGCTCTATTTTCTGGCGCGGCGCTGGGTCAGTGAAACGGCTGCATTTGGAACTGCCCTGCTCCTTGCCACGCAGCCTCTGCTGGTAGGTCATGCCTTTATCAATCCCAAAGATGTTGTGTTTATGTCGCTGCTGATCGCCAATGCAGTCCTCGGGCTGCGCCTGGTGGATCGTGAGGAAACATACGTTCGGGCTACCGGACGGCCGGTCCTGGATACGATCCGATCCTTTTTCAGGCAGTTCCTGCGCGCCGACGTCTGGCTGGCCGGATTTCTGCTCGGGTACGCGAGCGCCATCCGCATTGCCGCGCCGCTGATCGGGCTGGTGGTGCTGGGTTATATCCTGGTATCTCGCAGGTGGCAAATGCTGCCGCGCCTGTTTGCCTATGGGCTGATCGCGCTTTGTTTTATGTTCCTGTTTTGGCCGTACCTGTGGGCCGATCCTGTTGGGCGGTTAGCGGAGGTCTTGTTAAACAGCGCGAACTATCCCGATGTCCATTTGACCCTCTTCCGAGGCGCGCTGGTCGATGCACAGCATACTCCCCGTTCCTACTTGCCGGTTCTGCTGGCGATACAGTTGACCGAGACCACACTCTTGCTCATGCTGGTGGGCGCGGTGGCTCTTCTGAAGAAGTTCCCCTGGGATCTGGTTGTCTTGATCTCGATCTGGTTCGTCCTGCCGGTGCTGGCGCTCGTGGGGATGCGCGTCAATTTATACAACAATTTCCGCCAGGTCTTTTTCATCCTTCCGCCGCTGTTTCTGATCGCAGGGCTGGGGCTGGATTGGCTTTTCACGCATATCCGTCACCCGGTCACCCGTACCTTGATTTTACTGTTGCTTATTTTGCCGGGGTTGTATGCCAATAGCAGGCTGTATCCGTACCAGTATATTTATTACAACCAGCTGGCTGGCGGACTCCGTGGCGCCTATCGCGTGTTTGAACTCGATTACTGGAACCTGGCCTTCCGGGAAGCGCAGGGTTATGTAAACCAGCATGCTGATCCGAACGCCAATGTCTATGCAGGGAATGCGAAACAGACCGCGCAGACATTTGCCCGTTCCGATCTGGTCTTCAATGCTGAAGGGGGCAGGAAAAGGGATTGGAGCGATTATGATTACATCATCGTCAGCACGGCACAAAACGATGATGAGGAGTATGCCGGACTTCCAACGGTCTTCGTCGTCGAGCGGGAAGGCGTGCCACTGGTGTATGTAAAGCAGCCCAAATAAGTTGTTTCACGATCAATATTCTGCCATCTCGGCCATTACGCTCGAATTTGTATAGCGTTGAGAGGCAGCGGACAACCCAATCGAACCGTTCGATTGGGTTGTTTCTTAATGGAAACGTTTGTGTGATTTTTTGTGTTACTGACCTGGCAGATTTCCGCACCAAAAAGGGAACCTTTCCTTGTATAAAGCCGTCATTGCCGTGTTCAACAAACCAGGAAAGGAAATCTGGATTGAACGACCCATATTTCGCAAGGAGTACGCCATGAAGAGCAAGTTTTTCGTATTTTTCACACTTACATTGATGATCATTCTCAACGCCTGTGCGCCCATCATCCCGGCAACATCCTCTGGTGAGCAGCCCACTCCCGAAGTGGAAGTGCTGCCGGCCACTGAGGTGCCCGTCACCGGCTACCAGCCAGTGGCCGTGGATCAGGTGCAGGTGGAGGTGGGTCTGGGCTCGCCCATCCCGGTGCAGGTGACCGTGACCGGTAACCTCCCCGATACCTGCGCGCAGATCGAGCTGGTGCAGCAGAAGCAAGAGGGCTCACACTTCGAGATCACCATGTCGACGGTGCCTTCGAATGTCGAAGGCTGCGTGCGAGACACGCTGCCTTTCCGCATCGAGATCCCGCTGAACATCACCAACCTGCCCGCCGGGTCTTACACGGTGGCAGTGAACGGCGTCGGCGCGGACTTCCAGTTGGAGACCGGCAACACGACATCCTCCCAGCCTGATGCTGACACGGTCATCCGCAAGGACGACATCGAGGTGCCGAGCGTCAACGTGGAGATTGGCGTGGGCTCGCCGATCCCGGTGCATGCCATCGTGGCAGTGAACCTGCCAGACTCCTGCGCACAGCTCGGTGAGATCCGTTTGCACCGCGAGGGCAACACCTTCTATGTGCGCCTGATCGCCGATATCGCCGAACGCGCCGATTGCCGGGAAGACAGCATCCCCTTCGTCCTTAAGGTTCCGTTGAACATCGTCAATCTGCCCGAGGGACCCTATGAAGTGAACGTCAACGGCACGACGGCCAGCTTCGATCCACGCGCCACGCCCGCCGCCCCGGCTAGCCTGGAAGATTTCGAAAGCCAGCTGCAGGCCGCTCTGACTCAGCGAGACGCAGAAGGCATGCGAGCACTGATGGGCGAGCGCTTCATCGTCGCCTACTGGCAATCGGAAGGCGAATCTATTCCCTCAGAGGAAGCTGTGACACAGCTGCTCAACAGTCACGTTGCAGAGAACAGCGCCCTGGAGTTCCGTGAATTCCAAGATATCCCCGCCTTCGACGCCCAGTCCTTTGTGGGGCCGGATGTGGAGCTGGCCAAAGCCATTTACGTCACCGGCTGGAGCGCCGATGGACAGCAAGATGCGCTCCTGTTCGTGAGCCGCCGCCCGGAGGGCTCGCTGTTCTGGCAGGGAGTGCTGGTCACGCCCAAAGGCTTTGCGCCGCCTGAGACCTCCATGGGACAGTCCTGCAGCGAGCCGGAGGCAGTCCCGGTGGTGAACGGGCAGGCTTCCTACAACGGCATCTCATTCAAAATTGATCCGTCCCTCGACTACGGCCTGACGGCACGCATCTGCTCGGCGACGACTGCGGAGGAACAACAGATGGTGAACGAAGCACACCCGCCTTACACCGAATTCTTCTTCCCCACCTTCAGCCGGCAGAATGTCGATTATCAGCCCTCCATCCGCGTGTACGAAGTGACGGGCGACCTGGAAAGCTATCTCTTCCCGATCAATTCCCTCGACGAGCTGCAGGCAACCCTGGAGGCGCGACCTCAGCCGATCACCTGGCTCCAGAATGCTCCACTGCACACCCACGAGGCGTATCTGGATTTCGCCAGTGGCGCAGGCGTGCGCGGACTCATCCAGTACATGCAGGACTTCTTCTTCTTTACCAACAACGGACTGATCTATGAATTCCAGGGACTCACTCAGGATGGCCGCCACTACGTCAACGTACGCTATCCGGTAAGTGTGCCCTTCCTGATGGAACTGGAAGGCTTCACGCTGCCGCCCAACAACATCAACCCGCAGGCGCTCGCCATTGGTGAGTGGACGGAGGATCACGAGCAGCAGCGCCGGGTGATCGAGACCTACAACGCGGAAGCCCTGCAGCGCTTCGAGCTGATGTCTGATAGTGAAGTGTTCCCGAATCTCGCCCTGCTCGACCAGATGGTGCAGTCCATCGCAGTGAGCCAGCCTTAACCGTAGCATCCATAACAGAATGGTCCTCGAGAGCTTGAACTCTCGAGGACCCTCAAAGCTTATACGCGATCTTTATTGTTACCTGCAAATCCATTTTGTTTCGGTGAAACCCATGAACAATTCCAACACCTCCCGTAATGTCCCTCATCCAGACTGGCAAACGCTTGGTGAGCTCGAGCTGCCGGTTGGCTCCAGCGTGGATGACGCGATCCATGCCTGGCTGAGCGAAGTGCTCGACCCGCTCGGGCTGCACGCGCAATTCCTAGGCAAGATCCTGCAATCTGGACAGGATGCAGCCGGACGCGCCATGCGGTCAGAGCGGGCAGCAGAATTCCGGCACCTGCACTTTCTTGTCCACGCGCCAAAACATCCTGCCTCCAACGGGCAAACCTGGGGTTTCTTTCAAATTGAAAAGATGGGGGAGTCTGTAGACGGTGGGAATCCACACGACCATGCAATTGAGTTTTATCTGTATCTCGAAGGATAGCAGGCTCAACCGGTAATGGATGCGGATTGAGCTTCTGCAACCGCCTGCCCGACAGTCAAACCGCGTCCCTGCGCCCACTCCGCCTGGAGCTGTTCCGCAGGCAGTGAGGCGCGCAGGCTGTTAAGGCAGCGCTCTATTTCCATTTCGTTGGCCGGCCAAATGACGGCGCCCACACGTTCACGGATCGCCTCCGCCGCCCCGAACAGCCGCGCCGCGCCTGCCGTCTGGCCGTTGGCGGTCAACACCGCGGCCACGCCGTCCAGGCATTCCGCGATGCCCGCCTCGTTATCGAGGTCGCACTGCAGCTCGAGCGCTGCATGGAAATGAGATAGAGCCTCGGCCAGATCTCCGCGATCCGTTGCAATATACCCTAGGTTGTGCAAAAGGCTGGCAATCTCATCCTTATCGCCGGTCTCACGATAGATCGTAAAAGCTTCGGTGTAGAGGAGCCCAGCTTCCTCATAGTCCCCCTGGGCACGGGCCACGTCTGCCAGCCGGTTCAGCGCCATCTCGATACCGGTCACGTTACCCACCTTGCGGAACAGGGCCAGGGTCCGCTCATGATAAGCCCGCGCGCCAGCAAAATCCTTTTGCAGGTAGGCAAGCAAGCCGAGATCGCACAGGATCTCGTTGTACTCGAACGTGTCCCCGAATTCTCCCAGGAGCTGCGCGGACTCATCAAGATAAGTCTTCGCCAGGGCCAGCGAGTGCTGGTTCATGGCAATCCGTCCCAGCGATTGCAGCACGCCGGCCGCAGCAGGACGGTTATCGATAATGCGGAAGAGCTCGAGGGCGCGCTGGCATTGATCGTTAGCGGACTCGTACTCTTTGAGCTTCCAGAACACCACCCCGCGCGCGTGATGGGCAAACGCGAGCAAACTCATGTCGTTAAGCTGGTTGGCAAGCTCGAAGTTCCTGTTTGCGAGCTGCAATGCCATATGGTTATCGGATTGCGCCACTGCCA
>DATHTH010000186.1:0-5108 GCA_035463495.1 Anaerolineales bacterium
CAAGCCCCAGATGCCCAGAAAACCGACAAATACGATGAAACCGATGATGAGAAAGCGCATCAACCCGGTCAACGGTTCGCCAGCCAGCCTGGAGGGCCGCAGACGCAGCCAATCGATGACACCCACGATCGCGGCGATGACATTGATGGCGATCGTCACCAGGTACAACCAGGCAATCGGGTGTGTGAGCTGCAGCCTGTCCCGGAACAGGATCACAACGATCGCTTCGAGAATTCCAAAAGCCCAGAGATAGATCAACCCGGGGTAGACCAGGTGCCACTCCCAGCGCCGCGCCGCAAAGAATGCCAGCCAGGCATTCCCCAGGCACCAGCCGCCGATGGTCATCGTCATGAACCCGGTCACCTTCCAGGCGAAGACCGGCGCCATCTGTTCGGGCAGCAGAAAGAGCGCTACTCCCAGAAGGAGATAGCAAGCGGAGAGCACATACGTCAGCAAGCGCGATCCGTTCGATAACATAACAACTCCAGAATTCAGAGATATGGCTATTTCAACACCTGTACGATGCGTTCGTTTTGTTTTCAGCAGGCTGTCGTTCGCGGCGGGACCGGACGGTGAAACGTGGTAGCATAGCCCCCACGCCACCAGCTCATTGAGGAGTCAGATGATGGATCTTCATGTTGGACAACGAGCCACCCGTTCCCTCACCCTCACTGCGGACCATGTGCAAGCCTATGCACAGATGACCGGGGATTACAACCCGCTGCATTTCGACGAAGAATTCACATCCAGGACGAAGTTTGGCAGGCTGGTCGTCCAGGGCGGGCTGACCACCGGTTTGCTCCACGCGCTGGTCGCCATGGATATGCCGGGACCCGGTACCGTGTTTCTCAGCCAGAACTGGAAGTTCACGGCACCGGTGTTCATTGGCGATACCATCACCGCCGAAGCCGAAGTGTTGTCGGTCCACGCGACCAAGCCTGTGACACAACTCAAGATGCGCGTCACCCGGCAGGACGGGGAAACGGTGTTGGATGGGGAAGCCTGGTGTTATACGTTTCAGCCGGATGAACGCAGATGAGTAGCAAGTGGCGGACGATCACCCTGCTTTCGATCGCAGAGCTGCTTGGCATGGCAGTCTGGTTTTCAGCCTCGGCGGTAGTCGCCTCCCTTGCCGACGCCTGGTCGCTGAATGATTCAGGACGCGCCTGGCTGACGATGTCTGTGCAAGCCGGGTTCGTGATCGGGGCGTTTGGCTCTGCGCTGCTCAACCTCTCCGACATCATCCCCGCGCCGCGCCTGATTGCGGTCTCTTCGTTCCTGGCAGCCCTCTCGACGCTTCTCATTCCACTCTTTGTAGAAAGCCTTCCACAGGCGCTCGCGCTGCGAGTGCTCACCGGAATTTTTCTGGCAGGCGTATATCCGGTCGGCATGAAAGTCATCACCACCTGGACACAGCAGGATCGCGGCCTGGCGATCGGCCTCATGGTTGGGGCTCTCGCTATCGGCTCGGCATCGCCGCATTTGCTCAACGCGTTTGGCGGCAGCCAGGATTGGAGGCTGGTGATGTTCTGGGCAGCCGGGCTGGCGGCGCTGGGTGGGCTGCTCGCGCTATTCTTTGTCCGGGAGGGACCCCTCAAGAAACCAACTCCAAAGTTCAACTGGAAATATGTCGGTGAGATATTGCGGGAGCGCGATCTTGTCCTCGCGAATGCAGGCTACCTGGGGCACATGTGGGAGCTCTACGCCATGTGGGCATGGATTGCCGTCTTCCTGACGGCAAGCTTCGAAGTCACCGGGCTGAGCGGCGCCTGGGCAAGCCTGGCTGCCTTCGCCGTGATTGGCATGGGCGGACTCGGCAGCCTGCTGGCAGGTCGGCTGGCAGACCGGTACGGCCGGACCACGGTCACCATCGTCTCGCTCGCGGTCAGCGGCGTATGCTGCCTCGTGGCCGGGCTGCTCTTTGGTGGCAATCCATTTGTGCTTACAATTCTGTGCCTGGTCTGGGGCTTTGCCATCGTCGCGGACTCTGCCCAGTTCTCTGCAGCGATCAGCGAGCTGTGCCACACTGAATACACCGGGACTGCCCTCACGCTGCAGACCAGCCTGGGTTTTCTGTTGACCCTGTTGACGATCCGCCTGACGGCCACGCTGGAAGGGTTTCTAGGCTGGAACTGGGCGTTCGCGTTTCTCGCCATTGGTCCTGCCCTGGGCATCTGGGCGATGTACACGCTGCGGCAATCTCCCCGCGCCAGACAACTGGCGGGAGGTAGGTGTTGATTCACTTCGAAAGGAGCGCGAATGCCAAAACGTGAAAACCGCACCGTCTGGTCCTCCGAAGAGGGAGACCTGCGGAAGCAAAGACAAAACCTATCCAGTACCGGATCATTGCCGCCTCAACAGCAGACCGCCTACTTGCACCGAGAGTCAAGCGGGCGCGGCGGCAAGCCCGTGTCGCTTGTCAAGAATCTGGTGCTATCCGCCGACGACCTGAAAGCACTGGCAAAGAGGTTAAAACAGGAATGTGGCACGGGCGGGACGGTTAAGGATGGGATCATCGAGATCCAGGGCGAGCAGCGCGAACGGATCGCCGAAGTCCTGCGAAGGCTGGGGTACAAAGTCAAAATTGCTGGAGGCTAGTCTACGGCAGTTTCTCATGATTGAAAACAAAACTCGCCCTCGAAGGGCGAGTTTCTCGTCGAAATGTTTCCAGCCTAGACTGTGTTCGCCTTGCGTGCCTCTTCCCAGTCGTAGCGCCTCTGTCTGGAGCGGGGGCTGAAGGAATATTCAACCGGCGCCTCACCCCGGTAGAACAGCCTGCTCATCAGGAAGCGGTTGGCATCCAGAAGGATCCATGCCCAGAGAAAATAGCTGCCTGTTCCTATCACCGCCACCACCCAAATGAGGTGACCGAGGACCGGGCCCAGGGTCCGCGCCACGCGGATATAAAGATTATAGATTGCCCACGAGCCCAGGACGATGACCTCGGTGACTGCCAGGAAGATCAAATCATCGGTAAGGTTTGTTTTATCGGGGGCTATTAGTTGAAGCAACATAATCAGCGCCCAGAATCCAAAAGCCAGGGAGGCAAGCTCGACGGCCTCGATGACGGCAAGTCGCATTCGTGCGTTTTGTTGCAGTGAAGGCTGTAATGTGGTTTCCATGATGTTCCCTTTTCGTATCGAGGATGTTTTTTGGATTATATGTCGAACTCCCTAGATTGGCTTTACAGATAGGATAGCTTTCGAACCTGTCAGATCAAGCCGTGATCGAGCGAGCGTCTGCACGAGCCGGGGCGCGTTTTCGGCTCAACCACAAGCCGGCGACCAGAGCGATGGACAGCACGAGCATCCCATTCCCAACAACGTCTCCAAGGACCGGGTAAAGGGTGTCGACAGAAGCAATCGGTGTGTTCACGGTCTGCACAGAGGCAAATATGCCTGTGTTCGGCTCTTCGAAAACGTCCACACGCTGGAGAGTGCGGCCGTAGGGATCGATCACGCTCGAAACACCGGAACCCGTCTGCCTGTAAATGGACAGACCGTTTTCGACCGCCCGGAAGGTCGCCATGCCTGCATGGATATCCTTCACCTCCCGCCAGTCATTCGACGGCACAAAGAGAAGATCCACATTCTGCTCACCCGCCTGACGGATGACATTCGGGAAATCGGCGTCCCAGCAGATGACCGCGCTGAGTTTGCCATACGGCGTATCCACCGTCTGCAATTCCCCGCTGCCCGTTTGTGAACCCTCGAACTGCGTCCCACCGAACTTAATGTGCTCCAGCACGATGCTTCCAGCCGGATCGATGATGTGCACTGCATTTTTAGGCTGATTACTTCCGAACGTGAACGTAGGCAGGACGATGTAGATCTGTTCCTCTCTCGCAATTGCCGCCGCGTCCGTGAGCAGCTTCTCTACCTGGTCAGGCTGACCCACTCCCGCGCCTTCCTGAAGTGAAACGATCTCTGCACCCTGTCCGGCAAGCATGCGGATCTGTTCCAACTCCTGGGCGTGCAGTTCCTCTGCCATCCGGCGGAAGCCAGCTTCATTGCCCGTCTGTAACTGGCCAATGATCTCGGGCAGCTTTCCCTCTGGCAGGGAAAAGCCGGCGATCTGCGCCGTCTGTTTGGGCTGCGGGGAGGCAAGAGTCCGCCCGAAGCCCAGAGCCACGATCAGCAATAGCAGACCGACAGAGGCCATCGCAGGGCGGGTGAGCTTGAAGCCGTTCTCCCAGATGTAGTTCGCCAGGCTGGCGAACCAGCTGAGCAGGAATGTGATCCCCCACAAGCCCGTGACCGCGGCAACCTGCATGATCGGGAGAAGCCCACGCTGTGAATAGGCGGCTGCGCCGAACGTCCCCAGCGGACTGCCGTTCGCAGAAAAGAAATCCATTGCGGTGGCAGCGATCGGGTAGACCAGCGTCAGCCAGACGGAGGTTCCAAAGCGGCGATAATAGACCCGGTCGATCACATAGGGGAGCAACGACAGCGGGGTTAGCACGAAGAAGAAAATGGCTTCGGCAGCCGGGTGGATCTTTGAGAAGAAAGTCACACCGTTCCACGAGATGATCGTGGGGATGGCAGATGCCAGCCACAGCAAGAGGAAGTTGCGGCCTGCCTTCTCGCTTTGGCGAAAGAAGCGGATAGCAAAGATCGGCAGGATCCATGCTGCAAGCGGAATATTCCACTTGCCTCCGAGAAAGAAGCCGAGCGCGGCAGCCAGCGCAAGCCAGATATAACGTTGATAGTTGGGGTTCATAAAATCCTCCGGATTTCTTCGCCCTCTGTGAAAGATTGGGCGTGAAGTTGATTTCCTTCTTTATACCGATCGCGCCGCCGTTTCGCATCGTCCAACTGGCACCGGGCCAGGGCGCGAATGGACACTGTCCATTTGGACAATGGCCTTGCCTGTGTGCATACAGTACAATCTAATGCGGACTCCAAAGTCTCCAGACTTTGGAAGCTGATAAAGGACATCTAACGTCTGGAGACGTTGACTCCAGGAAGAAACTATGCAACGTCAAGGTCAATTCGCCGGTCTCCCTTTTTATATTTTCATCTCCCTGCTGCTGGGCATGCTTGCCGTATTTGGCACGCTGGCAGTCATGCAGGTAAATTCTTTCCCCCTCGTTATCTTGTATGCTTTGT
>DATHTH010000187.1:0-4622 GCA_035463495.1 Anaerolineales bacterium
GTGCCCGCATATTCCGTGGTGCCGACCTCTACGGTTGACCTCTCGCTCGAGCACGGCGGTTTGATCCCCATCGAGGAGCGCGACCCGCAGGAGGTGCTGGGGATCCAGTTCGAGGGGGAGCGTGTCGCGCCGATCGAGGCGGAGGCGCGTAACATCGCCTTCGACGTCACGCCCAATCGCCTGATCACCGGGATCGTGACGGAGAACGGCGTAGTCTATCCGCCGTTTGACGTAAACCTCAAAAAAGCGGTTCGGGGCGAGTAAGGACATGCTCCTCTTTCAACCGCCGCAGCCCACGCGCTACGATCTGCGTTTCTCCATTGCCGGGATTCCTGTCACCGTCCATCCGCTGTTCTGGCTCATTGCTCTTCTGCTGGGTTCCACCGGCGATATTCTCCTGGTTCCCATCTGGGTGGGGGTGATCTTTGTATCGATTCTGGTACATGAGCTTGGACACGCCCTGGCGTTCCGGCGTTATGGACAGCGCTCGCAGATCATCCTGCATTTTGCGGGCGGACTGACCGTCCCGGAGCCTGTTTCCTGGGGTGGTGGATATGCCAATGTCTCTCTCACCCCAAACCAGCACATCTTCGTCTCGCTCGCGGGACCGGGTGCAGGATTTTTGCTGGCAGCACTGGTGATCGCTGTGGTGACCGCGCTCGGGGGCTCGGTGATCACCACCTGGCTCTTCGGCTTCATCCCTCTGCCGTTAAACGCCATTCTTCCTGTTGGTGGTCAAGTACTGACCGTGCTGGTCACCATGTTGTTGTGGGTCAATATCTTCTGGGGCTTGATCAACCTGGTGCCTGTATTCCCTCTGGATGGGGGACACGTATCCCGCAACGTCCTCCTGCAGGCTGACCCGGTCGATGGAGTCCGGAAGTCGCTCTGGATTTCGGTAATTGCGGGCGCGCTGGTTGCCCTGGCGGGCTTTGTCTTTTTTCGAAGCTTGTTTATGGCATTGATGTTTGGAATGCTTGCCTTCCAGAGTTACCAGGCATTACGCTATCGTTTCTAACTCGAAGGGATAATTTCTAGACAATCCAGTAGTGACATGATAAACTTTTGCGGCTGAATTGGCGTGGCGCCGGAGCATGACTGGAGCGCCACGCCTTTTCCTGCGAATATATATCGTCATTGCGAGGAACCGCAAAGCGGTGCCGAAGCATCTCTTGTAAAGCCAGGAAAAGATTGCTTCGCCCTTTGGGCTCCCAGTGACAGAGGTTGCATGGACATACTTCTCACCGGGTCGGTTGCTTACGATTATTTGATGACCTTCCCCGGTCACTTCAAGGAACAGATTCTCCCGGAGCGGCTGGAATCGATCAGCCTCTCTTTTCTCGTCGAATCCATGTCTAAACAAAGAGGCGGCGTTGCGCCGAATATCGCTTACACCATGGCACTGTTAGGGGAGCGACCGCGCGTGATGGCAACCGTCGGGGAGGACTTCGAGGAGTATCGTGCCTGGCTGGATGCCAAAGGAGTCGATACTTCTTTGATGTGCGTTATCCCCGGCGTTTTCACGGCTTCGTTCTTCGCCACCACGGACCGGGTCTCTGCTCAGATCGCCTCCTTTTACCCCGGCGCCATGGGATACGCAGGCACACAGTCCCTCAAAAGCCTGGGAAGCAACCCCGATCTGGTCATCGTCTCCCCCAATGCACCGGAGGCAATGATGAAGTTTCCTGCCGAATGTCGTGAGCTGGGGGTGGATTATCTCTACGATCCGAGCCAGCAGGTCCTCCGCCTGGAAGGAAAAGAGCTGGCGCGCGATATGGAGGGGGCGCATTTTCTCTTCTGTAATGATTATGAATTCGGTTTGATTTCCAAGAAAACAGGCTGGAGCCTGGATCAGATGCTGGAGCACGTCAAGACCCTGGTGATCACGCGCGGCAAAGATGGGGCGGACCTGTACTCGGGTATGGACGCGGTCCACATCCCAACTGTCCCCGAGGATGAGATCGTCGACCCGACCGGGGTGGGCGATGCCTTCCGCGGTGGTTTCCTGACGGGATACTCGCGCGGTTTCGATTGGAAGCTGTGTGGCGAGATCGGCTCCCTGGCGGCAGTCTATTGTCTGGAACAAAGAGGTCCCCAGAGTCACAGCTATACGCGCCGCGAGTTCGTCGACCGGTTTCGCCAGCATTTCAACGATGCCGGAAAATTGGATGAGCTTCTGGGCTAGCGAAAGCGTCATGTATTGTGGTTGGATGAAAAGTATAATCAACGAGGACAAGCAGCCATGGAAATTTTGGAGTCAGCAGCTCCAATCCTTGAAATGGCAAAGAAATTTTTAGGAACGGAGTAACTATGAACGAAGCAACCATGAGCAATTACGATATCAAAGACATTAATCAGGCGGAAGGCGGCCACCGTCGCATCGATTGGGCTGGAAACGAGATGCCTGTATTGCGGCAGATCCGCGAGCGTTTTAGTAAAGAAAAACCGCTCAAAGGATTGCGCCTTTCGGCATGTCTGCACGTGACAGCAGAGACTGCAAACCTGATGCGCACCCTCCAGGAAGGCGGCGCGGACGTTGTGCTGACCGCATCCAACCCGCTTTCGACGCAGGACGACGTGGCTGCCGCGCTGGTGAACCGATACGAGATTCCTACGTTTGCAATCAAAGGTGAAGACAACGTCACATATTACAAGCACATTCGCGCCGCGCTGGAGCACAAGCCGCACATGACGATGGACGATGGCGCTGATTTGGTGTCTTCTCTGTTCTTCATCGAGATGGGACGCTTTGAGAAGCTGGAGCCTTCACTCGCTTCGTGGGCACGTGGACTTTCAGATGCGGAGCGCGGGGAGCTGCTTACTGGCGTGATCGGCGGAACCGAAGAGACCACCACAGGTGTGATCCGTTTGAAGGCAATGGAAAAGGATAAGGTCCTCAAATTCCCGGTGATCGCGGTCAACGACGCGCAGACCAAGCATTTCTTCGACAATCGCTATGGCACCGGTCAATCCACAATTGACGGGATTATCCGCGCAACCAACGTCCTGCTGGCAGGCAAACTCTTTGTCGTGGCAGGGTACGGCTGGTGCGGTCGCGGTCTCGCCTTGCGTGCCCGCGGCATGGGCGCGCAGGTCATCGTGACCGAAGTGGACCCGTTGAAGGCGCTCGAAGCTGTAATGGACGGCTATCAGGTCATGTCCATGGCAGAAGCGGCGAAGATCGGCGATTTCTTCTGCACGGTCACCGGCGATATCAACGTCATTGATGGGAAGCATTTTGAGGTGATGAAGGACGGCGCGATCGTTGCAAACTCCGGTCATTTCAACGTGGAGATCAACATCCCGGCGCTGGAGAAGATGAGCACCGGCAAGCCCAGCCTGGTCCGCCCGTTCGTGGACCAGTACACCCTGAAAGACGGCCGCAAGATCAACATTCTCGGCGAAGGTCGCTTGATCAACCTCGCCTCTGCGGAAGGTCATCCGGCGTCCGTGATGGATATGTCTTTTGCAAACCAGGCTCTCTCTGCAGAGTACATGGCGAAGAACGCAGACAAGCTCGAAAAGAAGGTCTATTCCGTTCCGGAAGATATCGACAAGGAGATCGCCCGCATCAAGCTCGAAGCCATGGGTGTGACCATCGATACGCTGAGCGATGAACAACTTCATTATCTCAGCTCGTGGGAAGAGGGTACGTAGTCAGTAGCAAGTGATCAGTGAATCGCCGTAAAGCCTCGCGGACCTTTGGTCCGCGAGGCTTTTTGTATATCCGGTACTTCTTCTATTGAGCGCAGGCGCCGCTCCCCGGAGGGTCCACGAAAAAGGTGATGGTATTGGAATCGGAGAATCCATCAGGGAAAGTAAACACATATGTAAGAGTATGCTCACCGACGCCAAGGTCATCTGGAGACAGGATGCTTCCGACTGCAAAACCGAACTCTTTTTCAAAGAAGCCCGCTGCCACTATGTTGACGATTGAGGTCTGCTTAGTCGATAGCCTCACTCCATCCAAAATGAACACATTTTCGATCCCTGAAAGATCGACAACAGCATCTTGGTGCGTGAACGACTGGTCCCCGCCCGTAAACCACCCGGTAAAGACAAGATGCCAGTCATCCACGCAAAAGTGAGCTCCGTCCGAGCGGAAGGGGTGAATCAGCCCTCGTTGAAACCCTTCTAACGGCGCTGCGGCGACCGCATTTCCTACGAACCGGAGCGCACGCAAGCCCGTAAACCAGGTCTGCAGGGCTGCCTGCACATCGCCCCGGGTGACGTTGTCCGAGCCCGCCAGAACGTGGCTCCATGGAAATAAGCCAGCCAAAGTCATGCTGAGTGCCACGACAAGGTAAATCAGTTTTTTGCTAGACATTTTGCCTCCTGTAAAAAGTTTGAAGCTACTGCAACGTTGAACTGCGAAGTTCGAGATTTACAAAATGATGACACACCGATGTCTATTCAGCGTCTATTTGGATGAGTACGGGAAAACTAGACCCTCAAGGCTTTCGCTTGAGGGTCTTCGCTGGAGATTCGGCTCCACAATACTTAGATAATATTGTGGAAAATGTGCATGATTACGGTTGCGATGGACATTCTTCCATGTGCATGTACTTCTGGCATTCCTCTGTTGTCAGCGAACGCGTGAGGCGGGTTTTTGCAAGCGCGAT
>DATHTH010000188.1:0-3098 GCA_035463495.1 Anaerolineales bacterium
GAGCGAAACCACTTCTGCCCGTTCTGCCAGGTCAGTGGTGGCGATTGCGAGTTACAGAATGCCGCCTACTCAGAAGAGATGACACACTGGCCCATCCAGCCGGGCTGGAACGATTTCGTGGTGGATTCGTCCCATCCCTACTTCGTTCTGGATAATAACCGCTGCATCCTGTGCCGACGCTGCGTGCGCGCCTGCGCCGAAATGGCAGGTAACTTTACCCTTTCAGTAGCCGAGCGTGGAGCAAAAAGCACGATCGTCGCAGATACAGATGTGCTGCTCGGAGAAAGCACGTGCATAAAATGCGGCAGCTGTGTCCAGGTCTGCCCGACCGGGGCGATCATCGACCGGACGAGCGCGTATCAGGTTCACGATAAAGAGCTGACCCCTGTCAGATCGATCTGCCGCGGCTGCTCTGTTGGCTGCGCGGTGACATTGATGGTGCGCGATAACCGCATCGTTCGCATCGAGGGCGACTGGGAAGGTCAGATCAATCGCGGGGTGTTATGCGAGTTTGGACGCTATGCCCCTGTCACCGATGCACGCAAGCGCCTCACCAGCCCGCTTATGAAGAAGAACGGCAAGCTTGAGCCTGTTTCCTGGAACGAGGCATTGAAGGTGGTTGCAGACCATCTAAAGCCACTGACGGGCGAAACAGATGGCATTGCCGCGATCGTCTCCACCCGTCTCTCCGCCGAAACGCTGACCGCTTTCAAAGACCTGTTTGCGGGTAATGAGGTCGTGACCAGCATCGAAGAAGGCTTGCCGACAGCGAGCACCTTCCAGTATGCACAAAAACAGGGCGTTTTTGAAGGCAGGCTCGATCTGCTGAAGACTGCCGACACCGTATTATGCATTGGCACCGACCTGGGAAGAAACCACATGGTTGCCGGTTTCCTTTTCAAGCGCAATCTGCCGAAAGGCACCCGCCTGATCAATATAGATCCTGAGAAAAACGAGCTTGATGAGCTGTCGAATCTTAGCCTCAAGAATAACCCGGGCTCGGATCTGGCTCTGATTCACGGCATTCAGGCAATCATCGTCAAGGAAGGTCTTGGACGCTCGCCGCTGGCGATTGCAACTCCGGAAAGACTGATAGATGAAGCCATCCAGGAAACTGGCCTCACGCTCGAACAGCTCACGCAGGCAGCGCGCATCCTCGCGAATTCCATCACACCGGTGATCGTGTACGGAAACGGCATCACTGCGCAGCGCGATGAATGCCTGGTCGAAGAGCTTTATAACTTAGCTGTCCTCATTGGCGCCATCGATCAGGAGCGCGCCGGATTGCTTTCCATCAAGGGTCAGTCGAACAGCGTCACTGCTGCTTTGCTCGGTCTCGATAAAACCTTCCATTTGAACGGACAGAAAGCCGTTTATGTTGCGCTGGGCGATGATCGTGTTACCCCTTCGCTTGTAGAACGTCTCTCCAGGGCACCCTATCTGGTGGTGCAAGCCAGCTATGAATCGAAGCTCACCGAACAGGCGGATATCGTCCTGCCGGTCACCATCTGGTCAGAGCTCGAAGGTCACTACATCAATCTGGATGGACGCGTGCAGAAAGCGGCGAAGGTCCTGGACGCTCCAGCCGATGTCCACGACAACTTGACGGTCTTACATGAGCTGGCGACGCGCATGAATATGTCGCTGGAATCCAACTGGCAACAGGCGATTTTGGGACGGAAGTCCAGCGTCGCTTTGATGAATTGAGGAATGTATGAACAAACCAAAAATTGCTTCCGACTGGATCTGCGGCTGCGCAGGCTGCCATATGTCACTGCTCGATATGGACGAGCGCATCCTCAAGATCGTCGAGCTCGCCGACTTACGGTCAACGCCCATTACCGATTTGAAAGAACCCGATGAAGCAGGTGTGGATGTAGGCATTCTCGAAGGCGGCGTCAACAACAGCGTGAACGAAGAGGTCGCTCACAAGATGCGCCAGCGCTCCAAGATTCTGGTTGCCCTGGGCGATTGCGCGGTCTTCGGCGGTGTTCCAGCCATGCGGAACCTCTGCGGGGTGGAAGCAGCGCTGCGACGTGCGTACGTGGAAGCCGAAAGCAACGAGCCCGGCAGCCAGGTCCCCGATGATCCGGAGCTGGCGACGATGACCCAGGCACGCGCCCTGCACGAAGTGGTGTCGGTGGATTACAACGTACCCGGCTGCCCGCCGGATCCAGATACGATCTTTTACGTCCTTTCCGAGCTGGCACAGGGCAGAAAACCGGAAGTGAAAGACGAATACCTGCACTGGCATTAGAGTTGGAGAAGGCTATGACACAGAAAATCACAATCGAACCCGTTACTCGCATCGAGGGTCACGCCAAAGTGACCATCCATATGCTCGAAGATGGCAGCGTCGGGCGCGCCTATATGCACGTCAACGAATTTCGCGGTTTTGAAAAATTCTGCGAAGGACGTCTTTACTTCGAGATGCCACAGATCACCCCGCGCATTTGCGGCATTTGCCCTGTCAGCCACCATCTGGCTTCTGCAAAAGCTGCCGATGCCCTCACCGGACAGACTCCGCCGCGGCCTGCCAGCCTGCTCCGGGAGCTGATGCACATGGGACAGGTAGTCCAGAGCCACGGCATGCACTTCTTCGAGCTGGCGGGGCCCGACCTGCTGCTTGGCTTCGACGCGAACCCCGAAATACGGAACGTAGTGGGCTTGATCGGCGCCAATCCGGAGTTGACCATCAGAGCCGTGCAACTCAGGAAGTTCGGTCAGAACATCATTAAGCTCCTCGCGGGACGAAAAATTCACCCGGTCTTTGCGATCCCGGGTGGCGTCAACAAAGCATTCAATATTCAGGACCGGGATACGATCCTGGCTGAGATCGATTCCGTGATCGCGACCACGCAGACCGGTCTGCAGATCATGAAAGACTGGGCAGAAAAGAACATGGAGGACATTAACAAGTTCGCTGTGTTCCCCACGGGATATTTTGGGCTGACAACACCGGACAACGCGCTGGAACTTTACGATGGCGATATCCGCCTGATCAGTCGCGAGGGCGCCGAGCTGGAGCGCTTCCCGGTTGCCGACTATCTGGAATACATCCAGGAACATGTGGAGCCATGGTCGTATCTGAAATTCCC
>DATHTH010000189.1:0-2932 GCA_035463495.1 Anaerolineales bacterium
CCTGGAAAAATCCGCCCAGTTCCCAGAAATTTAACTTCGTGCCCAATTGTGCGACCAGAGCAAGTGCCTTCTCGCGATCGTGAGCGAGCAACCATTCGAACGCTTGTCGCACGTTATCGTGATCATTTACGACAGTCTGCAATCGCTGAGGGAACGGTTGCCCCGTTCGGTTTTCTGCCGCCTGGGAGATAAGCTGTGCGTAATAGCGAGCATGGTGTTCCAACGCATTGAGCACCTGATCGCTGCCGCGTAAATACTCCTGGGCAAACTGACGGATGATCTCATGCATACCATAGCGGCGATGTTCGATATCCGTCCCGAAAAACACCAGTGAGTGGTCGACCAGTTCGGCAAGTAAATCGGCACAAGGTTCATCCGGTGAACTGACTGCCTCGGCAGCTTCCAAAGTCCACCCGCCAGCAAAGACCGATAATCGGAGCAATAACGAACGCGCCTGGGCATGCAAGAGTCCATAAGACCAGTCGATCAATGTATGTAAGGTGCGTTGTCTTGATGTGCTTTCGCCAGCCCGCTTGTTCAGCCAGGCGAAGCGTTGGTCCAGCCGTTCGGCAATCGCCTCGATAGGCAGCGCACGAGCCTGTGCAGCGGCGATCTCGATCGCCAATGGGATACCGTCCAGTTGCTGGCAGATACGAACGACCGGCAGAACATTCGCGTCGGTGAGTTTGAATTGCAGCAGCGCTTGTGAGGCGCGGTCTGTGAATAGTTGAACCGAGTCAAAACTCAGCGCATCCGCAACCGTGAGTCGTTCCGTGTCATTGACTGCGGGGACGCCAAATGGTTCCAGCCGGACGACATGCTCCTCGTCGATGTGAAGCGGAATGCGGCTCGTCGCAAGTACGGTCAGCCCTTCCGCATCGCGGCAGAGCATTTGGACGAGGCGCGCACATGCTTTCACCAGGTGTTCGCAATTATCCAGCACCAGGAGCATGGTCTTGCCGCGCAGGTAATCCAATATTGCCTCCGTGGATGATCGGCCGGTGCTGGTCGGCAAATGCAGCGCCGCCGCGACCGCGTCGTCCACGGACTTTTCATCAGTAATTCCAGTTAATTCAACGAAGCAGATGTCATGGGCGAAAACGCCTGCCATGCGATGGGCAGCTTCGATCGCCAGGCGGGTCTTGCCGACCCCGCCCGGTCCTGCCAGTGTCACCAGCCGGACGGTTCGGCGCGACAGGAAATCGACCAGCCGCGCGGATTCTTGCTGGCGCCCAAAAAAGCGCGTCAGGCCAGCTGGCAGCGCAGTGTGCGCCGAAGGCGACTCGAACGGCGCCAGGCCACGGATCTGTTCGGCAAGCATCACGGTTTCCGTGGCGGGCGCCAGGCCAAGCTCGGTTGCCAGCACTCGCCGGCATGTCTCGTATGCGTCCAGTGCGGCGCTGCGCTGATCCGCGCTCGCAAGTATCCGCATTAATTGTCGGTAGGCGGCTTCGTTCAGCGGGTTGAGCTCGAGCAGGCGGCGCACATAGGTTTCCGCCTCTCCTCTGTTGCCGGCGCGTTCGTGGAAGTCAGCCAGTTGTTCCAGCGCAGCAATGATTTGCAAGTGCAGGCGCTCTCGCTGCAACAAAAGCCACCCGTCATAGGCCGGGCAATCCGGGAGAGAAAAACCATCCAAAAAAGGTCCACGTACCAGTGCCATCGCCTGCGCCAGGCGGGCAGCACATTCGACGCAATCCTGCGGTTGCGCGGGATGCGCGTGGGTGCGGCAGGCGTCGATCAGGTTTCGAAAGAGGTTTACATCCAGCTCGTACCTGCTAAGGGGGTTGAACTGCAGATCGAGGCGGGTAGAGATCAGATAAGGCTGGTCATCCTCCGGGGCCTTCTCAAGGTATTTTTGCAGTTGCGACCAGGTGACGCGCAGGCTGTTTTGCGCGGCGGCAGTGGAATGGTCGGGCCACAACAGGCCCAGTAGAGTTTCACGCGTGTGAGGATGATCCACTTCGATCACCAGATAAACGAGCAAAGCCAGCGCCTTGCGTTTCGTAATGGTGATCTCCCCTGCTTGTGAATGAGAGAGCTGAACGGGACCGAGAAAAGAGAAAATCAATTCCGCCATTATAGACATAAATAATGATGAAATAATGCTCAATTCTTATACTTGTTAGTATACCGTACCAAGACGGGACAAGACCCACTTTGATCATGCAAAGATTGAAAAGGAGTTGATAATGAGTGTAGAACAGGTTGCGCGCGATTTTATCACCAGGATGAATGATGTGGACGCTGCTCAGTCCTTCCTGACCCCGGACGCCGTGGCGGCCGGCGGCGTGCTGCCACAGCCCATCCCGGCAAAGGAGGCCATCAGTATTATGAGTGCATTGAAGACAGCCTTCCCCGACTTGAAATTTGACATCCAAAACGTGACGGTAGAGGGTAACCAGGCCACGGTGCAGGCGGTTTGGAGCGGTACAAATAATGGTGACTTAAACATGCTTGGCATGCCAAGCGTCCCGGCGACCGGCAAACAGGTATCGGTCAAGGACACCTACATTGTGACTGTGCAAGGCGACAAAGTCTCTCGCATCGAGGTGAACTCACCGCCCGATGGCGGCATCCCGGCCGCGCTGGGTCAGATCGGTGTCAAAGTACCGGGGATGTAGCTAGGCTCGTGCCCGCGCAGAGCGTGGGCACGTTTTTCCACTGCTCTGGACCATCTCTGATAGAAGCGAGTCGAGTGAATGGGTAAGAAGGAGAAAATTATGGATCACACTATTTCAATACAACGCCTTTACGACCTCATCAACGCTGGTGACATCGAAGGTTTCGGGCGACAGCTCGCGGATGATTTCGTCGAGCGCAACGAAGTACCTGGAATTCCGCCAAACAAGGCGGGCGTGATCCAGTACTTCCAGATGTTGCTCGCAGCGTTCCCGGACCTTCGGATGGACGTCGAAGACGTGATAGCGAGCAG
>DATHTH010000190.1:0-3824 GCA_035463495.1 Anaerolineales bacterium
CGGTCTTATATAACGGTGAGCAGTTTTACTTGACTCGCGACGCGGCGCGAACCTGGACCGCGGTCACACCGGATCTCGTCTTTGGCGATTCATTTGTAACGATGGACTTTGTCACGCCGCTTGCCGGGTGGTTGATTTCGATGGATGATTCGAACAATCGCTCGCTGTACCGCACTCACGATGGAGGCGCCACATGGCTTCCCGTTCTGCAATAACCTGTCAATGCGAGTCTTTCCTGACACCGTCCCTCAGGACAGGTGCGAGAAGCAATCTCCCATTCCTCCTGCTGATGTGCTTCTTTCTGTTCGCCTGCCGGCCCGCTACCCCACCGCCGCCTTCCGACTCAACTCAGCTCGCGCCGGCGACCGACTCTGGCGTTACCTCGATTGCAGCAACGCCAACTCCCCTGTCCGACGAAGCCAGTCTGGTCCGTAATGCCGAGTATGAGCTCGGGGCTGGCGACGTGCCACAGGTGATTCAGCTGACCGACGGCAAGTTCGAGCAGGGCACTCCCGGCGGCGAAGACTTTATTTCGGTGAGCGTGACCGATTTCGTTGCAACGGGTGATTTGAACGGGGATGGAAGCGATGAGGTCGCTGCGCTGGTTTCGGAGAACTACGGCGGCACGGGCGTCTTCGTCTTTCTGGCGGTGTATGCGCAAAGCGAAGGGAGACTTGCCTTCCAGGCTTCACGCATCGTGGACGACCGGCCTGGGCTCAACGCGCTGTCCATTGCAAATGGCGAGATCTTCCTGGATGCCTTGATCCATGGTCCCGACGAACCGATGTGCTGCCCCACCCTGCGAACGACGCGACACTACCGTCTCGTGGACAATCTGCTGGAATTGACAGATTACACCAGCTTTACTCCCGATGGTAGGCCGCGCACGATCACGATCGAAGCCCCCGCCGATGGCAGCGAAGTCTTCAGCTCCGTTCCCATTCGCGGCAACGTTGCGATTGCGCCCTTCGAAAACAATCTGGCGTATCGCATCTATGACCTGAGCGGCATCGAACTTGCGGCAGGTCCCATCATGGTGACTGCGCCGGAGATGGGCGCGCCGGGGACATTTGAAGCTGTGATCCCACTGGGAAATGTCCTGTCCGGGGCGGTGGTCCGGTTGGAGGTGCAGGATATCAGCGCCGCGGATGGTTCTCTGCTGGGGATGGATTCGGTGGAATTGGTTGTAAAATAAAAGTTGCAGGGGCGCGGCGCCGCTTCAATTGCCTGGCAATCAGCGCGCAGCCGCGCCCTACATCTCAGAGGAGGAACCCATGCCCAACACAGTACGTGATTGGATGTCGAGCCCTGTTATTGTCGTCGATCCTGATTCGAATGTGAAGTACGCCCTCACCTTGATGCGCCGCCGCAAGATCCACAGCGTGGTGGTTGCAACCTCGGAAAAGAACCCCCAGTACGGCATTGTGACCTCCACCGATATCCGTGACAAGATCGCGGCAGCGGGTAGAAACCCTGCGGAGACAACCGTGCGCGAGATCATGTCCGGTCCCATCATTACCGGTAGCCCGGACTGGACTCTGATGGAATGTTCCAGGGTCATGCAGGAGCATCATATCCATCACCTGCCAATCGCCGATGAGAGCGGCTCCCTGATCGGTCTTATCTCTGCGACCGACATTTTTATGGCTGTCGAGGAGATCGGCTGGCAGGATAAGGAGGAGTAAGGGCGGAGTTCTCCCGGCCTGACAACCATCATGGCCAAGCAAAAGTATTACGTTGTCTGGAGGGGACACAGGCCCGGCATCTACACCTCCTGGGCGGAAGCGGAAAAACAGGTGAAAGGATTCGGCGCGGCGCAATATAAATCGTTCGGTTCGCTCAGGGAAGCGGAAGCCGCCTATCAATCTCAATATGAAGCGTTCAAAGGTAAGGCGGCCTCCCAGGGAAGATGGAGGCAGATGGATAGCAAGCCCAGCCTGCCCTCTATTTGCGTGGATGCAGCTTGCAGCGGTTCCCCCGGGCGGCTTGAATACCGCGGCGTGCACACCGAGTCAGAGGAGGAGTTCTTTCGCGAGGGCCCATTCGAGGAGGGGACGAATAATGTTGGGGAATTCCTTGCCATTGTTCATGCGCTCACGTGGCTTGAAAAACAGAACAGACGACTGCCGGTCTATTCGGATTCGCGCAACGCCATCTCCTGGGTCTACGCGGGCAGGTGCCGGACGAACCTCAAGCCGACCAGGCGGAATAAGCCTCTTTTCGATCTGATTCAAGAGGCAGAGACCTGGCTCGCGGAGCATCCATTGACAAAAGGTGCCGTGCTGAAGTGGGATACAGAGCTATGGGGAGAGAATCCCGCAGACTTCGGGCGCAAGTGAAGATGTAGACAGGTACACAGGTAAATAAGGGATGTCAATCCGTGTATATCTGGCTACTTGTTTGTCGACCCTCCCCATTCTTCCAGTATAAGAACCGGTCATTTCGGCGATGCAGTCCAAAATCATGAGCGCTATACTGGCGCGCAAGATAAAGGAGTATTCTATGAGCCAAAATGTACTGGTAGAACTTTCAGACGCCCTGGCGGATGCCGCCGAAAAGGCAGGTCAGGCAACCGTCCTTGTGAACGGGCGGCGCCGTATGCCTGCCAGCGGAGTCTTATACGCCCCGGACCTCGTTCTAACTGCTGACCACATCCTGGAGCGGGACGAGGATATCAAAGTGATCCTGGCAGACGGGACTGAGGTCGCCGCGAAAGTTGCCGGACGCGATGCAGGCACAGACCTGGCTGTGCTCCGGCTGGAACGCAGCGCGGGGACAGCTGCCGAAGTGACCAAAACCCCGGCGCGCCTCGGGCAGATCGCCCTGGTCCTGGGTCGCCCCTCGCCGGACGGCCTCGAAGCCAGCCTGGGGACCGTAAGCGCGATCGGGGGTGCCATCCGGACCGGGCGGGGCGGCATGCTGGACCGCTATATCCGCACCGATAGCATTTCATATCCCGGTTTCTCAGGTGGTCCGCTCGTTGCAGCCGATGGGACGGTGCTGGGGATTAACACCTCCGGTCTGGCGCGCGGCGCGGCGATCACCATCCCGGCGGATATCGCCTGGAAGATTGCCGAAACGCTCGTCAATCATGGGCGCATCAAGCGCGGCTACCTTGGCATTCGCAGCCAGCCGGTCGAGATCGCCGGAGATCTACAGAGGGCGCTGAAGCGGGAGCAACCGACCGGCCTGCTCATCGTCGGCGTCGAGAATGACAGCCCTGCCGCCAGAGGCGGACTGATCGTTGGCGATATTCTTGTGGCGGTTGCGGGAAATCCGGTCGCACATCACGATGAGCTCTTTACACATCTCAACGCGGATGTGGCAGGAAAGTCAACGACAATGGAGATCCTGCGCGGTGGGCAGCCGCAAACGGTCGATGTGGTGGTGGGTGAGAGGTAGTATGAACTTCAATGGTCGGTTTACACAGGTCATAAGCGATCTGGTGGAGCGCGTGCTGCCCTCTCTGGTCGTGGTCCGGGGGCATCGCTATGGGGCTGGCGCGGGAATCATTTGGGATGCAAATGGACTGATCCTCACCAATAGTCATGTGGTGGGTCGGCGCGCTCCCACCGTCGTTTTGCAGGACGATGGCGAATACCAGGCGCGTCTGGTCGCACGCGACCCGGATGTGGACCTCGCCCTGCTTTCTATTGAAGCAGGTGGCCTGCCGCCTCTCAGGGCAGCTGCATCTACAGCGCGCGTCGGGGAGATGGTCTTTGCCTTCGGGCATCCCTGGGGACAGCGCAACACGGTGACGCGCGGGATCGTCAGCGCGCTGGTCTCGGCGCAAACACGCCGCGGAGAGAAACTGCCCGTCATCC
>DATHTH010000191.1:0-11352 GCA_035463495.1 Anaerolineales bacterium
AAGCCCTCCGAGGACAGCGGCGAGCCCGTCTGCGAAATCTCTCGCAGCGAAGAAAGGTCGAAATCCCTGCCTGGCATGACATTTTCCTTTTTCAGGAAGTGGATGTAACTGGCGCTGCATCCGAAAACGGTGATCTGCTCATCCTGGATCAGTTTCCACATCGCGCCCGGGTCCGGATAATTAGGATTACCATCGTAAAGCACAACCGTTGCCCCGACCGCCAGCGAACTCAGCAACCAGTTCCACATCATCCAGCTGCACGAAGTGATGTACATGATCCTGTCGGTTCGCCGCAGATCGGCGTGGAACAGCAGCTCCTTGAGATGGTTAACCAACACGCCGCCCGCACCCTGCACCATACACTTTGGCTTTCCGGTTGTCCCGGAGGAGAACATGATGTACAGCGGATGATCGAACGGTAGCTGCTCGAATTCAATCTCTAGCGTGGTCTGTGGCGCAAGGAAATCCTGGTAATGAACCGAATTTGGGATCCCGGCAATCTCCGGCCTTTTCTGCGTATACGAAACAACAATTACCTTCCCAAGGGAGGGAATGCCTCGCGCGACTTCGGCAGCATGCTCAAGGGTGTCAAACACCTTGCCTTTATAAAAGTAGCCATCGGCCGTGATCATGACCTTTGGTTCTACCTGTCACAGGCGCTCGATGGCGGCCGCGGCACCAATATCCGTCGCGCATGAGGACCAGACGGCGCCCACGCTGGTCGCCGCCAGCATGGCGACAGCCGTCTCGATCAAGTTGGGCATGTACCCAACTACCCGGTCGCCGGCTTCGACTCCTGCCCCACGCAGAGAATTTGCGAACCGCGTAACCTCCTCATACAACTCCGCATAGGTCATTTGTCTTGATATCTGCGTTTCCCCTTTGAAGATAAACGCAAGCCGGTCATCCCGGTAGCGAAGCAAATTCTCGGCGAAGTTCAAGCGCGCCCCGGAGAACCATCGTGCTCCGGGGAATTTCTTCAGATCGTCGACAACCTGTTCATAAGGCTGCGAAGCTTTGATCTCTGCAAAGTCCCAGACCGACGCCCAAAAATCCGTAATGTTTTCAATCGACCATCGATACAGGTCTGGATAGGAACTCAAGTACAGACCATGCCGCGCATTGACCTCATGCATAAGACGGGTGATATTCGCGTCCCGTTTGCGCTCTTCAGTTGGGATCCAGAGCGGCGTTTTTGAAGTCAACGGTCGAGTCATACAGCTCTCCTCAGAATTGGCTGTTCAAATTATAAGACAAATAGGAGCGAGCAGCTGAGCTCCGGCAGGAAAATTTTACCGTTTGGATTCTCTCCAAAAGAATAACTTCCCTCCGTCTCTCCGGACGCCAATCGAGAGATGCTTAACAGCACCAAGCAAAAGAGACCGGACAGTGCCGGTCTCTTTTGCAAGCCTAACGAAGATAGACACTTATCTTGGACGCCTAGCCATTAACCCGCCAACGCCTACTCCCGAACCAAAGCCAAGAGCATACATGGCAATCTTGACGGGCGACCCAACATCATCCCATACAATGACCGAGGAGGCGACTGCCAGAATTAAAGCGAGAAGGGCGATTACGATCAGGCTTGTGTTTGATTTCATGTTAGTTTCTCCTTATCTCGTTTTATCCATAAAGTCCTGCAATTGCTGACGATATTGCATGAGAGCCTTTTGCCCGGCCGCCGTTAGCTTACAGATTGTCAAAGGTAATTTGCCTTTGAAGGTTTTCTCGATCTTGACATAACCGGCTTCTTCCAATTTGGATAAATGCGCTGAGAGATTGCCTTTCGTCAGCCCCGTCTCACGCTGCAGGAAAAGGAAATCCGCGCTAGCGACCGTGGAGAGAATAGTCAGGATCAACAGGCGCGCCGGTTCATGGATTAGCCGGTTTATTTCGGTGACGCTGCGCAAGTCCTCAGCCATTTTGCTCTTCCGGAGGCAACGGGTTCTTTTCAAGAAAATGCCGCAGAGTCATTCCGCCGGAGAACAGGAAGCACACGCCCATCAGCCCGTAAAACAAGCCTAGACTATACCCGTTTGGCAATCCGCTTATCGATAAAGCCAGCCCAAATAACAGAGAAATTGCTCCTAGCAAATAGAATCGTGACAAGCCGGAGACTTTGGCGCGCAAGATGACCAGAATGGCAGCTACCACTACGCCTGTTACAGCCACGATCGAATCAATCGAGTCGAACATGCGCACAAATACCATGGTCAGCGCAGAGATGCCAAACGCGAAGATCACCACGATAAGGCGCCTCCAACTCATGTACCCTTCGTCCACCCGATACTCAACATACCCTGTCCGAGGATACGTCAGGTGCGTTTTCAGCGTATTTACAAGTCTTCGGCTCACTGCCATCCCGCCGATCATCAAAAGGATCAAGCTGGCCTGGAAAATCCCGCCCAGCAAATTTTGCCCCAGAAACTCCTGGAGGGCAAAATAGCTTCCCATCAGAATGAACATCCCGCCGCCGATCAATTCACCGATGCCGTCGGTGTACCAGTAGCGCTTGACCCGCTGTTCGACATCTGTCAAATGGTTCTGCATTTCAGCTCCTGATAAGCTGGTTTGTGTTGCAAACTAGTCTACGCCGATATTACTCCGCAGCAAAACTTTTGTCAAGGAGGAGCTAAATCCACGTTAGCAAGGTCGCCCGTCCTAATTCTGTAGACAGGCAATCAATTCGCGTACCAGCCCCTGCGGCTCGACTCTGGTGATAGCCAGGACTGGCACGGTTGCAACGCTGAAAACTTCACGCACATCGCCCGCCTTCCAGTGCCGCGGCAAAATGCCCACGCTGTTGGATTCATTGACGAGCGTGTCAGATATTTGCTGGGGATGGACCGCGATCCGGATGGAAGGTGCCACGCTCCTGTCAGCCATCACGACCCGGTCGAATACCTCCTGCACATCCTCCCCCGAGGCGTACGCCCAGACCTGTACCGATGGATCTCCATGCTCCTTGAAGAGAGCACGCACTTGTTCAAGAGTTAAGTTTTGTACCGGGCTCTGGCGGTGTGTGACGATCAGGATTTCTTCGGTGTCAATTTGAAATGCAGGCAGGTCAAGAAACTCAGGCTCCCCTACACGCAAGGCAATATCCGCCCCGTCAGGGGTATCAACACGGGAAAGGAGCGCCACCGATTCGGCGCACACATATAACGATGGCAGCCAGGGCTCTGCAGCAAAAGTCGAATAGACGGTAACCAGCCGAGGGGTGGTCCGAGGGACGTCTGGGGAACAGGAAAGAAGAATAATACAGGCAAAAGGGAAGAGGAAAGCATCTCTCCAACGATGCAAAGGCTTGCGTACAGGAGACTGCTTCGCCCCTTGAGCTCGCAACGACATGTTTATGACCAATGGTTTATTAAGGCTGCGACCAGCTTTGTGCGTTCCGCGATGCTGCCCGCGAGAATATACTCGCGCTCAGAGTGATAGCCTTCCCCGACGGCGCCGAGACCATCCAGAACGGGGACACCAAGCGGCGCGATGAAATTACCATCTGAGGCGCCGCCGGTGCCGTCTGCCCTCAGATCCATTCCAATTTGCGAAGCGATGGATCTGGCTCGCTCGAAAGTCGCCTTCATCGTTTGGTCGAACGGCATTGGCGGGCGGTTCAAGCCGCCGGTGATTTCAACAGATGTCCCATCCAGCACGGGCTTGAGACTGCTCATTTCCCGCTCCAATCGCTCCCATTCCCCCGGCTGCATGACGCGCACATCCACCTGGACGACCGCTTCCTCCGGGACAACATTCGAGACCGTCCCGCCCTGAATAACGCCCACATTGACCGTGGTCTGCCTGGGATAATTGGTGAGCTTCTGGATGGCGATGACCTGATGAGCCATCTCTTCAATGGCGTTCCGGCCCTTTTCGTGGTCGCCGCCCGAATGCGCGGCGCGGCCCCTGGTACGCACCCAGAACTCGCCGACGCCCTTACGCCAGGTCTTGAGCGCGCCGTCAGCCATACCTCCTTCCAGAACCAGAACCAGCTCCGACTCTTTTGCCAGCCGTTCGATATGTGCACGGGAAGTCAGGCTGCCGATCTCCTCATCAGAGGTGCACAGCAGCATAAGCGGACGGCTCAGGCCGGATGCCTGCGCCTCTTCGACAGCAGCCAGTGCAATGATGATGCCCGCTTTCATATCCAGCGTGCCTGGACCGGAGATCTTATCGCCAGCTTCGCGGTATGGAAATTTGTCAATGGTGCCAAGCGGGAAGACCGTATCCATATGGCACAGCAGGAGAATCGGTTTCCTCACCGTCTCGCTTTTGCTTTGCGGGAAGTGAGCCAGGATATGATCGCCCGTCGCCTGGTTCGGGAGGATCTCGATCTGTGCACCGAGCCTGTGCACTTCTTCGGCAACAAGTGAGCCCACGCGGTCCACCGCAGCTTTGTCGTGGGAGGGGGACTCGGTTTCCACCAGGGTTTTGAGAAGTTCTTTTGGTTTCATCGTCGGCAAGTTTTGTAACCGAGTAGTTATCTCAACAGAAATACGATTGTTCCCACGATGGCGCAATAGACAGCAAAGACGTAGAGCGAGCGCTTACTCAGATAGTCTATCAGCCATTTGATGGCAAACCAGCCCACAGCTGCCGCAGTAACAAATCCAACGGCAAGAAGTGGCAAGAAATCGCCGAGATTCGGCAGCCGGAGCACATCCAACATCTCATAGCCGCCTGCGGCGAGCATCACTGGGACGGACATCAGAAACGCGAACCGCGCGGCTGAGGGCCGGTCGAAACCGCGAAACATCCCTCCGCTTATGGTCGAGCCGCTGCGCGAAGCGCCAGGGAACAAAGCAATGATCTGGAATAATCCGACGACCAGTGCATCCAGCCAGGTCATCGAGTCCAGGTTGCGGTTTTTCTTTGTAAGTGCCTCTGCCAGGGTGAGCAGAATAGCCGCTGCAAACAGACGAATGGATGCCTGAAGCATTGGCCGCGTGAAGAGCGCCTCGACAGCATCCCGCAATAGATATCCCGCGATCAGAGCCGGGACGGTAGCGACAATGATATAGATGCCCAGATTTCGCTCAGGTGTCGCGCGTCGAAAATTCAGTGTTGCTCCAGCGATCGAAAGCAGGTCCCTCCAGTAAAACGCAAACAGGGAAATGAGCGTGCCAAGCTGAACGATGACCAGGAACGAGAACATCGCAGTGTCTGCGGGAATGCCCAGAAGTTGTTGAGCGATTAATAAGTGGCCGGTGGAAGAGACAGGGATGAATTCAGTCAGTCCTTGTATGATGCCAAGCAAAAAGGCGTGAAGAAGAGTCAAAGTGTATCTCCTGATTGTGCTATAGATTAATTTTGGAAATAACGTGTCTTACAAATAAAGCTGCAACATGTTCAAGCTCGGACAGGGGAAAGTGGAGGCTGCACCAGAGTTTATGGCTCTTGATCTGTACCTCCGGGCGAGCCTCTTTTTGAATGGCAGCGATAGTCTGTTCCACATCCAGAAAGGGACGAAGTCCGTTGTAGCGAAAATCGGCGAAACCCAGATCATCCCGACCTTTCTGCGGCCGGGCATTGAAGTGACAGACAAACACGCCTTGCTTGTAATAGCTTCGGCCACCTTTCCCACTTTTGACCTCGAGTTGTTCGGTTTGCATCACATAAGCAGAGAATAATTCGTAGGCTGGGTCAGGCTGCATGTTGTCTCCGCCGGGCGTTATTCTCCCACTTCACGAGCAAGTGATCTACATTGTCCTCGAACGTGCCCTCGGAAATCATTTTACGGATATCTTCCATCAACCCGATCAGCGCCCGCAAGTTATGGATGGAGATCAATGTCCCCGCCAGAAGCTCCTTCGCCACGATCAGGTGGCGGAGGTAGGCGCGGGTGAACGTCCGGCAGGTATAGCAATCACAGGCTGCATCGATCGGTCGTTCGTCGCGCGCAAAGGCGGCATTCATCAGGTTGAGGCGTCCTTCCGGAGCAAACGCAGAGTGATGTCGGGCGAGGCGGGTCGGGAGGACGCAGTCGAAGATGTCAATACCGCGCCGCACCCCGTTGATGAGGTCCTCCGGCGTGCCGACTCCCATCAGGTAACGCGGCTTATCTTCCGGCAAAAGCGGCGTGACCACGTCCAGCGCCGCATGCATCTCTTCCTTGCTCTCGCCCACTGATAGACCACCGATGGCGATCCCTGGCGTATCGAGAGAAGCGATAAACCGCGCAGACTCCGCCCGCAGGTCCGCCTGGACACCGCCCTGCACAATCCCGAAAAGAGCCTGATCGGCGCGCCTCTTTGCTCGAAGCGAACGCTCCGCCCAGCGATGAGTCCGCTCCATGGCCAGCCTGGTGTAGGCATAATCATTGGGATCCGAGCACTCGTCGAACGCCATGATGATATCCGCGCCGAGATTTTCCTGAATGGCGATGGATTTCTCAGGGGTGAAGCGATGTGTCGAGCCGTCGATGTGACTCTTAAAGGTCACGCCATCGTCATCGATCTTGCGGGTCTGCGCCAGCGAGAAGACCTGAAAACCGCCCGAGTCTGTCAGCATGGGACGATGCCATTGCATGAATTGGTGCAAGCCGCCCATATCGCGCACCAGCTCATCGCCGGGGCGCAGGTAGAGATGATAGGTGTTGCTCAACACCAGGGAAGCGTCAATCTCTTTGAGATGCACAGGTGTCAACGTCTTGACCGTTGCCTGCGTCCCAACAGGCGCGAATACAGGTGTAAGGAGTTCTCCGTGAGGCGTTGTGAGTACTCCCGTGCGAGCGCGGTGCTCGTGCGCCGTGATGGTGAATTCGAACATGCGGGGAATTATAGTAGAGTTTAGAAAATAGAAATCGTGATGAGATAATACTTATACCGGTAAGAACCAGCCCAGGGCTAGACTAGCAGTGTTCATAAGAAGGCTGACCACCATAGCCTGCGCAATGTGCAATTGATTCATCGGCACGGAATAGAACAGGAGACCTTCGAGAATCCAGATCAGGACCTCGGCAAGGATCAGGACAGCGAGATACCAATCGAAGAAGATGTTCAGGGTCAGCCACAAAAGGGATTGTGTGATCAGATTCCCACAAACGCTTGTAACCAGAATGGAAAGCAGCGGCTTCCGGCGCCAGAAGGCGTAGCCGGCCGCTATTGGACTCTCGACGATGAGCGTAATGAGAAGAGTGAGGATCAAGCAGTTCTGGAGCGGCGCACCAGAAAGACAGCCAGACCGGCGACCAAACCCAGACCGATCAAGCCACACAGACACGCCACGAGTATCGTGCCTGTCCGCGGGAAGGGCCAGCCCAACTGTGCTTCCACCAGCAGATCATCCGGACGAACCGTCACCGTATATTGCGAGTCGAAGCCCGCGGTTTCAAAGACATTGCTCTGGCGCGTCTGCCCATCGGAGAACTCGATCTCGATCCGGTGAAAGGGAGCGAACCCGTACGCGGTTGCCGAGCAACGATCGGCTTCACAACGAAAACCCTGTGGGCCCACCTCTTCGATCGGCGCAGCATCGCTGCAATCAGATCGATCGCACTCGTATAAGATCCCCGAGGCGATGGTCAACGGGTCACCCGGCAACTCCTGCGCGAACTCAAAATCCATCGTAGGCTTCGGCCCGGTGTCTGCCCGGACGATCTGGTATTGGAATAATGCCAGCAAGAAAAAGAATAGGAACGTAAGTTTTCTGCAGGTGGGGATCATGTTCGCCGTGCAATGGGTGATGATCTGACAGTCAGTTGAGGCGGGTCTCTTTAATCAACTGGCTAATCGTCGTGGCAAGAATCTGTTCAACCTGTGGAGGTGTAAATCCGGTCTTTTCGGAGACTGTCTGAACCATTTCCCGCTTTTTTTCTTTGTCGCCTGTGATCGCCAGAAGCGTCTGCAGCCAGACATGGGGATTGATACGGAATTTTTCTTTGTCTTCCAGATTAAAATCATTTTCCATTTATTTCTCCTGATAAGAATTGAGCAAGAGCATTATATCCCCGCTGGCAGGGGGAGGCGCATCCTGTTTGGTAAATGTAATGTTGCCTCCCGGGGCGGATATGCGAAAACTTAGAGGGGCACCAGCTCAGTTGTCGTATCGCGCGAGGGTTTACGGGACATATCCTCCACGTAACCAATTGAGCCCGGGGTGTTGTATTTTTCTTTATATGCCTGGCTGACCTGATCCTTCAGTTTCTCGCTCCGCACCTGACGCGCACGCACCGCGATGCCACGCTTCCGCCTGGAAACGAAGATGGTTGCGTAAGGGTCCTCGAGAAGCGTCCGCCACCAGCTGCGCGGCTTCATACTCCACGAGCGGACAAAGACGCGGCCATCCACGACAACCGCCCACAGCCCGATCGTCCGGTGCGTCGACTCCTTACCGGCGCGCATCCCGAGGATCCTATCCTCGTCGATTCTCTCAAGGATTGCCCGTGGAAAGCGATTCGCGGACATCGCCGCAGACCTGGAAGTGGATTCAGGCATTAGTGTGTGCCTCCCTTATCGACGCATCCGGATAAAGAGACTTAAGGCAGTCATCACAATTGCCACGCCGAGCAGAAAGCCGAAGTCGTACTCACTGCCTGCGTTATGCACTTCATACATCTTGACCTCCGAATTGAAAAAGGAGATCACCAGCGTTACCGGGGCAATGATGCCATGCCACAAACCGGCTCCGGCGCGTGCCACCAATCCCAGGCCATCGGGTTGGTTGACCATCGGGTTTGGACCCGGGGCTCTGAGTTGCATGGTGGTCGTGGGCGTGGTCACCTGGACGCTCGAGCCGGGACCACAGGCGGCAAGTAGAAAAGGCAACATCACCAACAAACCGAACACAGTGGATGTTTTCATCTTTTTACCTCCGAACTGTTTACACGGTCAGAATGGACGTGATAACACTACAGATCTTTCAACGGCCTGGGAAGAAGACAGACGTTCAATTGTGGCGTAAATTGAATTGGATGGACTGGATTATACAATAAAACCTCCCAGCACCGGACGGTACGGGGAGGCTTTCCAATCAACACTGCGCATTGGCAACGATCGAGAAACCGTTCTAAACACTCTATCTAGCGCCAGCGACCTCCAAGAAGTCCCAGAAGAAGAAAAACCAGCGCGACCCCGACCAGGAATCCCAGGTTGTATTCATTGCCATTATTGTGGACCTCATACATCTGCATCGCGGGATTGAAAAATGCACCGATCACCGTCACCGGGGAAATCAGGCCGTGCCAGAGGCCCTGAAGAGCGCCGGCAACACGACCCTCCCCATCCGGCTGATCAACCTGTGGATTTGGACCCGGTGTGGTCAATTGGATGGTTGTTTGAGGTGTATCGACCTCAATATCAGTCCCCGGCGCACATGCCGCCAACACAAGCGGCAGCGCCACCAGGACGGACAACGTCACAAGCGAAATCAATCTCTTACTCATCATCGGCCTCCTATTCCCCTTAACGAGAAGAAGGACCCTTTGTCGCGAGGCAACACGGTTTGAAGGAAATGTATAGATATCAGAAAAACAAAATCTCCCCGATCATTTTCGACCGGGGAAGTTTACAGCAGAAGTAAAACGCGGACAGGAAACTATCTATCCAACAAGATCACCGCGTATAGTTGATGAATTCGAAGTTGGAGACAAAGTTATTGTCGAAGTCATACGCAATGATGCCGACCGCGTACTGGCCATCCACCGGGTAACTGGCATAAAACGAAAATCCTTCTTCTCCCCAGGTAAAGACATCGCTGCTCAGCTCGTAACTAAAGATCGGGTTGTCATTGGCGTCAAAGGTGTAATACTGAACGTAATCCGTGAACTGATCGCCGATCTGTGGTGTGATCTCGACCGGTGTACTGGAGCCGTTTTCATCGAGGTCGGGGAAAGCATAGGCATACAGAAAGTTGCCGTCCGCGTCGAAGTACAAGTTGGCATCCACGGGTGCACTGCTGTCAACGTATGTATATTGTCCATGGACCGAGTAGACCGTTTCACCATCGGCACTTAGATACTCAGCAGGCTCGAGCAGCACGAACGCATCATGTTCTCCATCTGTCAGCGTGTAAAGCGATGGCGACCACTCATATTGCACCTGAACCGGGCTCTCGCCATAATCGGGAACATTCACACCGTCCACGGTGATCGTGTTCGGCGCGATATAGTAGGATACATCGCCGATCCAGTATGACTCTGACGCAGGATCCCAGAAGTACAGCGCGGTGTGGATATCAGCAACATTCCCTTCCACTGTTGTGGAGACGGTCACCACTTCATCGCCTGAGATCTCGGTGTCCGATATCTGGATCGGTCCGACCGTCATCTGGGAAGCGCCCGGCGCAACAATCTCGGCAGAGCGTGAAGGAGCAACCGCCACACCTTCCTGGGGAACAAATGCCTCGCCTGTGTAATGATAGGCAAGGAACTCATCCCAGACAGATTGCTCCAGGAAGTGAGCAGAGGACTCCGAATAGGGCAGAAAGTCCGCAGCGTACTCTGTGTAATAGTACACATCTGAGTCAGGGAAATGGAAGGCGATGCCATTGGAGCCGGTCATATTTGCGCCATGTTTTTCAGCAACCACCGCCGAGTCGATTGCCGTTTGGACCTGCACCGCCGTCTGCTGGATGCCTGCATCCTCCGTAAAGGTTGCCAGCACTTCGGAGAAATTTCCCAGATCAATGAACGAGGGAGAGACTTCCTCGCCAAAGAGTGAAAAATAGCTGCGCGAATACGTTCGTGCCTCAGCCACCAGTCCCTGATCGAGCACAGCCGCCGCAGAGATGAACTGGTTCATGGCGCCGATCACATCCGGCACGCGTGCGCTCTCGATCGCGCTCAGCGTCGTCGTCGCCTCCTCCTGAGCAATTTCGTCGGCAGAGGCCCTGCCGCCTGAGAGCAGGACATCATTGATCACATATGTAGCGACAATGGACTGTGACAAACCGCTCCCATTCATCGCCGGGTTTTGCACCAGCTGCTCCAGAAACGCAGCATACGACCAGCCATAACCTGGCTCCACCTCTTCAGAAGCGACCATGTACTTCGAATACGGATACAGAGAGCCAAAGACTTCGATCTGTCCCATGAGGCAGGCATCAAACCCGATCAGCTCGAACATAGCGATGCCCGTATTCTGGCGGATCGTCTCTATAGAGGAAACAATCTCGGGAATGGAGAGCTCCGAGTACGAAGCAGCTGACATATCCGAGAAACCGCCGGTCCAGCCGCCGCCATGGTCAGACATCACCAGCGCATATTTTTTCGCCGGGTAATTCTGGATCGCCCAGGTGACAAAATCGATCAGGGTCTGCGGATCGCCGGTATCCACTTCTCCAAGGGATTGGACCACGGGGGAGGTAATGCTGCTCAGATCGTTATCCTGCTGGATCAGATATCTACGGGCA
>DATHTH010000192.1:0-5289 GCA_035463495.1 Anaerolineales bacterium
CGAATAATTGGTTTTGACTACGACGGCTTTGCGTCGAGACTGCTTTGAGGCGCGCCTGCTTTTGAGGCCATAAAATAATGATACCTTAAGTTTCAGGGCCTTCTGTACCTTCTGGCTTGACGGAATTCACCGAGAGCAGGGTCAGGCCCACATCGCGCACTTTTTTCAGCAAGCCATGCAGGGCTGCCTGGTCGACCACCGGCCCGCTCAGGAGCGTGTCGCCGTTGTTGTCCAGTGTGATGGTCATACCGTCGAACCAGTCTGCCCAACGGGCATTCAATTGTCCCTTGAGGCGGATTTCGTAATACGCTGTATTCGCGGTCGGCTTGGCCATCTTTTTGTGCCTCATCCTTTTCTCTCGTCGTTTATCTGGCTAAAGGATACCCTCCCATGTGGTGATGACGCATCATCACATGATGTGATTGATGTGGTGATTGATGACAGAAAACATAAACGCCCACGCTGCGCGATGCTAACTCCACTTCCAGGCATACCAGATCGTGATCCCATTGAACACCAGGCTGACCACCAGCATGAATTTGTCATATAACGATGGATAGGTGGGCAGGCCAAGCAGGTTGAACAGGAAGACGAAGACTGCCACGCCGATATTCGCCCAGCGGCTCACCGGTTGGGGCAAGACCAGGGTGAGGAAAACCATCAAAATTGGCGTGAGCATCAAGATGGCAATGCCTAACCAAACAAACTGATTGAAATTCAGGTTACCCATAGACTTTGCGAAGTCGCCGCTGCAAATGCGCAAGACATCATCGTAAAGATAGATGAGCGTGACGACAACCCAGGAAGCGGATAGCAAGATTTTCGTATCCATGATTGGCTTACTCCTCCGCCGTGACGGCGATGACCACACTGCCGCGTTTGTGCCCCGTGTCCGCATAGCGGTGGGCCTCGGCAGTTTGCTCCAGAGGATAGCACCGGTCAATCACCGGTTTGAGTTTGCCATTCTCTAGCAGCGCTTTGAGGAAAACAAGATCTTCCACACGGTCGGGCGCCATCCCGGCCATCACTTTCTTACCGCCTGCCAGCGCAGTCCAGGCCATTTGAGCAAAGGATTCCACACCACCTGCCCCGGCCAGATACAAACCGTGTGGCTTAAGGGAAGATTGGTAGCGGGCAAACGAAGACTTGCCTGGCACCATATCCAAAATCACATCATAGGTCTGGCCGTTCTGAGTGAAATCATCTCTCGTGTAATCGATGACATGCTCTGCTCCCAGGGAGCGCACCAGCTCCAGATTCCTCGTGCTGCACACGCCGGTAACTTCCGTCCCATAGTATTTGGCGAGCTGGACGGCATAAACCCCGGTGCAGCCCGAAGCGCCGATAATGAGCACCTTCTGTCCTGCCTGAAGTTTTGCCACGTCTCTCAAAAAGTAGAGCGCGGTGGTAGCGCCAAATGGGATGGAAGTAGCTTCTGCCCAGGTCAAATTGGCCGGTTTCAAGACCAGCCTGGCGTCTTCCGCCATGCAGATATATTCGGCATACGCGCCAAATTTTAGACTGACGCCAAAAACCTGATCCCCCGGCTTGAACCGCCGGACATCTTTGCCTACTTCTACAATTTCTCCCGACAGCTCCATGCCGAGGATTGGCTGCCTGGGTTTCCGCAGGCCGAACATCAAGCGCGAGATGAAACCAAAGCCGGGCTGGACAAAGGTAAAACCACGCGCGTTGCAGTCCCCGGCCGTGACGGAGGTGGTATGCACCTGGATCAGCACTTCACTGTCCCCTGGGGTAGGCTTTTCAACTTCTTGCAGATGCAGGACATCGGCAGAACCGTACTGTGTGTATACAATTGCTTTCATGAGACACTCCTTTTTCAATTGGCTCGAGCGGGTTGGGTTACGGGCTGGCTTTCAGGAATGTAACGCTTCCAGGCATACCATGCAATGAACAAATTGCAGGCGATTACGATCACGCTGTAGAACAGGTAATGAAGGGTGGGCGTGGTTCCAAAGCCCATCGTCCCGACTTCGATGATGACCATCAGGATGGCGGCGATGATATTTGCCCAGCGATTTGCCGCCCCCTTCAACACCCGGGACAAGAGGATCATGGCAAAAGGGATCTCCATCATCAGGGCGCCTGCCAGCAAAAATCCCTGCGTGATGGTGATCTCGCCAACAGTCCCGGCCAGGTATCCCCGCAGGGTTCCCGGCTCCATGTTCGAGAGAACATCCCGGTAAATGTAATTGACTGCCAGGAATATCCACAATACTGAGAGCAAAACTTTCGGATCGGCCTTTTTCATCGAAATTACACTTGTATTCATCTTTGCTGCTCCTTTTTATTTTCCTTTCGTTGTTGATCTGACAAAAGGATACAGCCCCATTTGATGAGTCGTCATCACCAAATGATGTGAGCGGGTTTGTGATTGTTATGGAAAATAAAAATCCCCGGCGGATGGTTTTTGAATACCTGCCGGAGACGGGGTGAGGTCTAGGGCGTGCTTAGAACAGATCGAGTTCCTCGGCGCGGCGGACAGCCGCCCGGCGGTTATTGACCCCCAGCTTGCTGAAAATGTTTTTGGTGTGCGTGCGGAAGGTATTGGGTGATATAACCAGTTCGCCGGCAATTTCTGGGCCGCTTAGCTCGGTACGCAGCAGCCTGAGCACTTCCAGCTCGCGGTTGCTTAAAGGTTCAGCCAGCCTGTTCCTGGCTGGTTGTACCTCAGGTTCGATCACCTCGGTTTTTTGTTGCATGTTCGCGGGCTTTGGCACAGTCATTGGTTGTTGAAAGGCGAGCAGGAGTCGGCCGGCATAATCGCTCTGGGGGTGCTCTTGATCACGCGATTGTTTTTCAACCAACTCGCGCAGCAGCGACCACATCGCTTCGCCTTGATCCAGGAAGATGCGCACAAAGCCGCCCGGCTCTGCCAAAGCCAGCACTTCGCCTAACACTTGCGATGCTCTGTCTTTTTCGCCCTGCGCCTGCAGAGCGAGCGCCTCCAAAACCATCACCTTGAGCAGCTCATCTGCCCATCCTTTTGCTTCCATCTGTTGGCGCAGTGGCGCCAGCAGTGCCAGCGCCGCAGACGGGTTCTCCTGGGCAATGACCACTTGCGCCTGGCTGAGAGGAAGCTCATACTGCCGGGCAAGCTGCTCGGCTTTGGCCAGCTGGCCTTGCTGAATCAGGATCAGCACCTGCACAGCCGCGATATCGGGCAGGCGCAGCAAGAAGTTTTTCTGGCGCGCAGAACGCTCAGCTTCGGCCAATCGGTCTGCGGCGCCACCAACATCACCGCTGGCCAGTTGCAGTCGGGCAATAAATACTTCCGCCAGGATGAAACGATCGATCAACAGGCCATACTGCCGCATCAATTCCTGGCTCTGTTTCCCTTCCCGTTCGGCTGTCTCTAGATCGTTCCATTCGTAGTAGATCTCGGCCAGATTTAGGTGCACCTGCCCGGCGTTAGGGGTCGGGTTGTCGCCAGCCAGTTCCAGCACATGCCGGTACGTCTCAGCCGCCTGGTGCAGCTGGTTATCCATTTTCTGTAGATTGCCAAGGATCGTGGTTGCCAGCATCCTGGAGAAAATGCTGCCCGATTTTTGACTGAAGGCGAGGGCCTGCTGGCAGGCCTGAGCAGCCGCGACCCGGTTACCAAGCAGAAGGTTGGCAGATGCAAATGCCCAGTTTGCCGTAAAGAGAAACCGATAGTTCTCGGGATACAGATACTCCAGGGCGCGGCGCGACTGGGTGAGCATCGTTTGCGTGTCATAGCGCGTGAGCGCCAGGGTAGCCCGAACACAGGCAAGCTGCCCGGACAAATCGCGAGCCCTGGCATCCAGCGGCGATCTTTCCAAAGCGGCAGTTACAGCTGCCTCCGCCGCGCGTAATTTTTCTTCCAAACCAGTTACCCGCCAGGCCATTAGCGCGAGCGAAACAGACCTGACCCGCAGCAAAGGCCTGGCGTCCAACACCGACGCGGGAAGCGTATCCAGCCAGGTCAGGATGGTCGAAGTCACACTGCGTAAGTGCAGGCCCATCACCCTGCTTTCCATCAGGCGCTCAGCACGGTCAACGTCATTCGCGGCAGCCGCATGCTGGAAGGCCTCCAACATCAAGCCATTGTTTTCAAACCATTCGCTGGCGCGGATATGCAGCGCAGTGATCTCTTCTGCTGTGCAATGCTCCCCCAGCCGCTGGCCCAGTAAATCTCGAAAGAGGTGATGGTAGCGATACCAACGCCGCTCGTTATCCAAAGGGACAATGAATAGGTTTACGTGCTCGAGCTGCGCCAGCGTTTTCTGCCCGGTACCCGCTGGACTGGGCAAGACGGCATCACACAGCTGCCCGCACAGCCGCCCGAGGATGGAGGTGCGCAGCAAAAACGCTTGAACCTCAGCGGTTTGGCGCTGCAGCACCTCCTCAACCAGGTAGTCCAACACAAAGCGGTGGCTGCCGGTGAAGGATTGAATGAAACCGGCAGGATCTGAGAGTCCCTGCATGGATTGGCCTTGCAGAGCAAGGGCTGCCAGCTGCAAGCCGGCGATCCAGCCTTCGGTGCGGGATTCGAGCGCCGCGATGTCCGCATCGCTCAGGTTTAGGCCCATGACCAGATTCAGAAACTCAGCCGCTTCGGCAGAAGTAAATCGCAATTCGGCGGCGCGCAGCTCAGCCAACTGGCCCCGGGTACGCAAGCGGGGCAGCGGAAGGCGTGGATCCTCCCGGGTCGTGATGACCAGGCGCAGCTGGGGCGGCGCGTGCTCGATCAAAAAAGTGAGGGCTGCGTCAAAGTCAGTAGACGCTTGGTCGACGGACTTCGACGCGTCAATCTGTCTAGAATCGATCACATGGTAATCATCCAGCACCAGGATAAAGCTGTCCGAAAGGGGGATGATGTCATTGATCAGAGCTGTCAGAATGGTTTCGATCGGAGGCGGCTGAGGCGATTGGAGCACAGCCGAGGCCCCCTTTCCAATGCCAGGCGTAATCGTTTGCAGCGCAGCGATGAGGTATGTCAGAAAGCGGTGGGGATCGCCATCTCCTTCATCCAAGGATAACCAAGCCACCGGGCAACCTAAGCCGGCGGCCCAATCGCTAATCAGGGTCGTCTTCCCAAAGCCGGCGGAGGCCGAAATCAAGGTCAGTTTGCAGCCCTTCGCCAGGCCCTCGTTCAACCGCTCAATCAGGCGGGGACGGCGGACAATATTCGGGCGAGGTGGAGGGATAAAAAATTTTGTAAGGAGAAGTGGTTCGGACATTCCTATTTAATTATACATCCTGGATGTCTCCACCTGATCCTGGATAACAATCTTATCTAGATGA
>DATHTH010000193.1:0-12241 GCA_035463495.1 Anaerolineales bacterium
GCGTGCCTCTCAGAAGCCGAATATTATTATGCTTGTGTTCGACGCCATGTCTGCCCGGCACCTGTCGCTTTACGGATATGCTCGTAGGACAACGCCCAACCTCGAAAAGTTCGCCGAGCGCGCTTCGGTCTATCACCGGCATTACGCCGCAGGGAATTTCACAACGCCCGGGACCGCCTCGATGCTGACTGGACTATATCCGTGGACTCACCGTGCATTCAATTATCGCGGTATGGTGGAGCGTTCTCTTGCCGAACGAAATGTGTTTCATCATATCGGCGATGAATACGCCCGCCTTGCATTTACGCAGAACCTGTGGGCAGATATCCTTTTAAGCCAGTTTGAGAAAGACATCGATATCCACATGGATTGCGATTCATACAGCGAGAAGGTGCACTCGCTCGTCCAGCCTGACGATATGCAGAGCGATCGTTCCATGGCATATTATGCGTTTCAGGATTTTCTAAATTTCCGCGTGGACGATCCACAAGCCTTCCCGGGCTCACTCCTCGTCGCCTCTGTCGACCTTTCAAGGGCTCTAGCCGCAGAAAATTCTCCTGTGGAAGCTAACTACCCGAGGGGGCTTCCCACCAACTACGATTATTCCTATGAGAATGACAGTGTCCTTTCAGGAATTGGTCAGCTTGTGAAACGTCTGAAGGAGCAGAACGCGCCATACTTTGCTTACTTCCATGTCTGGTCTCCGCATGACCCGTATAATGCACGCGAGAAATATATCGGCATGTTCCGCGATGATATAAACATGTCTGCAAAGGATCGTCACCGTATTGCTGGAACTGACTATTCTGAGGAGTATATGCGGCGATCGCGCCGCGAATATGATGAATTTATCGCAGACGTAGATGCCGAATTTGGCAATCTCATTAACACTCTGGAAGAGTCCGGTGTTCTTGAGGATAGTTACGTGATCGTCACCTCCGATCACGGTGAGATGTTTGAGCGCGGCGAGGTCGGGCACGCCTCCGCGTTGCTGTACGCACCCGTGATTCACATTCCACTCCTGATTTCTGCGCCCGGGCAAGAGACCCGCGCAGACTTCCACGCCCTGACCAGCAATGTGGATCTTCTGCCTACGGTTATGCGGATCGCTGGCCAGGAAATACCTGACTGGGTCGAGGGCAGGCTTCTGCCGGGCCTTGGCGGGATGGAAGATGACTCACGCAGTATCTTTGCCGTGGCCGCCAAAGACAACCCCGCGTTCCGGCCGATCGAACATGGGACGTTCGCAATGCTCAAAGGGCCGTATGAACTGTTCTTTTTCACGGGTTATCGTGACCACCCGGATGCATTTGAGCTTTATAATCTGGAAGAAGATCCGGATGAGTTGAACGACTTGTATAATAGCGATATAAGTATCGCATCTGAAATGAAAGAGGAATTGCTGGCGGCTGTCTATGCAGCCAACCGCAGTTTTGAAATGAAATAAGGTCAAGGAGATACATCAATGTATAAACTCGTTTTGGTTCGGCACGGACAAAGCACCTGGAATCTTGAAAACCGTTTTACAGGCTGGACGGACGTCGGCCTGACAGAGCAGGGCGTGGCAGAAGCACATGAGGCGGGGCGGTTGCTGCGCGAGGGCGGCTATGAGTTCGACGTGGCATACACGTCCGTTTTGCGGCGCGCCATCAAGACGCTCTGGATCGTCATGGAAGAGATGGGGTTGGAATGGATGCCTGTCTACCGCGCCTGGCAGTTAAATGAGCGTCACTATGGCGCCCTGCAGGGATTGAACAAGGCTGAGATGGCGCAGAAGTTTGGCGAGGAGCAGGTGCACATCTGGCGGCGCAGCTACGATATCCCGCCGCCGGCCCTGGAGGAAACGGATGAGCGTCATCCCCGATTTGATCGGCGCTATGCATCCCTGACTCCCGAGCAGTTGCCCGCGACTGAGTCGCTCAAGATCACGCTCGAGCGCGTGCTGCCCTACTGGCATATGGTGCTCGCGCCGGCCATCATGTCCGGGCAGCGGCTGCTCGTGGTGGCCCATGGCAACAGCTTGCGCGCGATGGTGAAATATCTGGACGGCATATCCGAACAAGAGATCCCCGGCTTGAACATCCCCACCGGCGTGCCGCTCGTCTATGAACTGAACGAAGACTTGAAGCCCATCACGCACTATTATCTCGGCGATGCCGAAGAGGTGGCCAAGAGGGCCGCGGCAGTGGCGAATCAGGCAAAGGCAAAGTAATCAGGCTCATCCTCAGATATGAGATAAGACCCCGAAGGCAATAATTCCTTCGGGGTCTTTGATTTGGCGTTCCTGTGCCGTGAATTTTAATTCTCTGGCAGGAAGTATCGTTTCAACGTCCAATGAGAAACTTTGCGGCCCAGGTTGGCGCCCGTGATATCGGAGCCGCGGTAATGGATGCCCGCCCAGACACGCGCATTGATGATCTCTTTGGTCAAGTCACTTGCCTTGGCATAGTAACGTGCTGAAATACCGGCAACTGTACTGGGGATGATCACTCCAATATACTGTGTGCCCAGGAATTCTGCGAACATCTCCGCCTGCGACGCGGTCAGGCAGTTGTGTGCGGAGGGGTATTCCGGATGAGGCGGTGTGCCGAGCAACGGGACAAACGTAGAGTCAGACGGGGTGCCATCGTTGCCATCTGTTCCACCCTGCGGGATCGCGAATGCAGGTCGCCAGAAGAGGTAATGGTATTTGGCGTCGAAGCATCCGATCAGTGCATCAGCAGCAACCATGTTTCCCATGGCCATTAATCGAGCTGTTTCCAGTGCGCTTAAGGGTCTTGCCGTGGCGAGTTGTTGGTAGGCCAGGTTGTACTGCGTGAGTGGAACAGAGGACCAGAACCGGGCGATAACGGTTTGCTCAGGCGTGCGGATCTGACTATCACGATGCCCGTACAGCCGCGTCTCATTGTATTGTTCTGCCCACTCCGGACTGTTCAAATCGGGCGGAGGGCCAGGGCGGAACTGATCGGGGCTATTGAGCATGAATGGCCGTAACTGTGACATCCACGGAACCTGTGGACTTACGCCCGTGGGCAATTGCCAGACTCCCGGTGCGGCGGAGGGCATGCTGAAACCGATGTCAGCATACAGTCCATCGCCCTGGCGCAGCGCAAGGATTTCGTCGGCTGCTGCCGCGCCTATTTCAATGCCGGCTGTTTTTGCCGGTCCATCGGGAATAGCCGATAGCGAGGCGAAGTAGTCATTATTCAGAGCGTCCTTTTGTGCATCAAAGTAATGGAGAAGAACATGGTGAGCAGCTGTCGCGACGGCTGCATCTACGGAGGCACCTGGGTTCGGGGTCAGTGTCGATTTGTACGGTTGATAGCCTCCTTCGATCGCAACCACGGCATTGTAAACGGCGGCCTGTGCGTAGGCGGCGTACACAAATGAGGCGGGTGCTGGCTGCTGCCCAACGGTTGCCACCGTTCGTACCGTGATCGCATTCCAGGCGATGACAGCGCCCGGACTGGCCGACACAGCTTGCACCGTTGCTGCCTGCGCCGGCGCGGCCGGGCTGACCATTGTGCCCACAAACACGGCGATCAGCAAGAAAGCGGTCATGTACTTTGTGGATCGATTTTTCTGTCTCATAGCGTATCTCCTTTGGTGAGTATTTGAATATAGGGAATTACTAAACTCGGCTAGCGGGGATTTTCCCTGGTCTCAACATATGCTCACCATGATGCCAACCCCGCGTCTTTTTATCGTCTCCTTTGATTAGAGTTTTAGATGAATAGTTCCATGACCGTCCCCGTGCTGAAATGCAAAACAAACAGACAAGCGGTAGAATCATTTCATGTCCCTCCATCCCGATTTCATCAACGAACTGCGTAAACGTTTCAGCGGCGATATTCGCCTTGACCTGGCTTCTCGCATCCTCTACAGCACCGATGCGTCCATCTATCAGATCGAGCCCCTGGGAGTAGTGCTTCCCAGAAATCAGGAAGATTTGCATGCTGCCGTGGAGCTTGCGACGAGATACAAAGTTCCGGTGCTGCCGCGCGGGGCGGGCACAAGCCTTGCCGGGCAGGCGATCGGAAACGCGCTGATCCTGGATTGTTCCCGCTGGCTGGATCAGATGATCGAGATCGACCCGGAGACTCACACTGCGACTGTGGAACCGGGCGTGGTGCTTTCGGAGCTCAACCTGGCTGCGGCGAAGCACGGTCTGATGTTCGGTCCTGACCCGGCTTCCGGTGAGCGTGCCACGATGGGCGGTGTCATTGCGAATAACGCGACCGGCGCGCACTCATTGCTCTATGGCATGACCGCCGATCATCTGCTCTCTGCCGATGTGATCATGGCGGATGGATCGCTTGCGACCTTCGGCGAAAGAAGCACGCTCGACAATTCTCGAGTCTCCAGTCTCTATTCTTCTGCCCTCACTCTCCGCGAACAATACGCACACATCATCACCCAGACCTGGCCCCGCACCTGGCGCAACTCGGCAGGTTATCGCCTGAACTACCTCATGCCGTGGAGCCCATCGCAGCCCTCTCAGTGGATCGGAGGAGCTTATCCTGCCAACCTGAGACCTGATAACTGGAACCTGGCACATGTCCTGGCCGGCAGCGAAGGAACTCTCGCCGTGATGCGGCGTGCAACAGTCAACCTCGTGCCGAAGCCCAGGCATACGATCCTGGCGGTGCTGGCATACCAGAGCAACGCAGATGCCTGTGACGATGTGCCGCGCTTGCTCACGCATCATCCCTCGGCTGTGGAGCTGGTGCCGCAGATGATCTTGCGGCTGGCGCGCAGCGTCCCGGAGTATGCGCGTCAGATGGGGTGGGTGATCGGTGACCCCGCGGCGCTTCTGGTCGTTGAGTTTAGCGGCGATCAACCGTCGGCGTTGAGAGAAGCGGCGCGCAAGATTGGTGATGTGTTGACGATTGCTGAATCCGCACAGGATCAGGCGCGTGTCTGGAACATTCGAAAAGTTGGGCTGGGACTGTTGGACTCGCGCCCGCAATCTGCGCGCCCCGCCGCGTTCATCGAAGATTGCGCCATCCCGGTGCAAAACCTGGGTAATTTCGTTCGGGAAGTCGAAAAAATATTGGCAGCCCACGGGACGGAGGGCGGGATCTATGCCCACGCCTCGGCAGGCTGCCTGCACATCCGCCCCATCCTGGACTTGAAAACGGCGCGCGGCGTGGCAGATCTGCGTGCCATCTCAGAAGCGGTTCTCGCCTTGACCCTCAGGCTGGGCGGCGCGATGAGCAGCGAGCATGGCGATGGGCTGGTGCGCTCCGAGTTTCTTGAGCAGACCTATGGACCCGAGCTGATAGAAGCGATGCGCAGCCTCAAGCGCGCCGCAGACCCCGAGAATCTCCTCAACCCGGGCAAGATCATCGACGCGCCGAAGATGGACACCAACCTGCGCTATGGTTCGGACTATGCAACGCGAGTCTGGGAGACCAATCTTTCGTTCGCCCGCAACGGCGGACTGGACGTTGCCATCGAACAATGCAACGGGCAAGGTGTCTGCCGGAAGGACACGGGTGTGATGTGTCCCTCGTATCAGGCCACGCGGGAGGAGATGCACTCTACGCGGGGCAGGGCGAACCTGTTGCGAGCGATGATATCAAATGGCATGTCGTCTCTGGCACCGCCCGCTCCCGGATCGCGGCACAGGGCTGGTGTGCGAGGAGCGAACACCGTGAGCGACGAAGCAATCTCCTCGTTAAATGGAAGATTGCTTCGTCGGGACGAACACCCTCCTCGCAATGACATCATGGAAGCGGCAGCTGCCGCCCTTGACCTCTGCCTCGCCTGCAAAGGCTGCAAATCGGAATGTCCCTCCGGCGTGGATATGGCCAAACTGAAGTTCGCCTTTCAGGCAGAATATTACAGGACCCATCGGCGGCAACTGCGAGATTATCTCTTTGGATATTTCCATGTCACAGCAGGACTGGCGGCTTCGATTGCGCCAGTGTCGAACGCGCTGCTGGAAGTTCCGATCATCAAGAATTTGACTGCAAAAGTTCTGGGTATCGCGCCTCACAGGCCGTTCCCGAAGTTTGCGAGTCAACGGGCCAAACTAGCCACTGAGACGCGGAGACGCGGAGAGAAGATCATGTTTTTGGCCGATCCCTTTGCTCGATACATTGAGCCGGAGACAGAGCAGGCAGCCTTTGATATTCTGTCGTGCTGTGGTTACGATGTTCATGTTCTGCCAATCCTTGGCGCAGGAGCATCCTTCCTTTCGAAGGGATTTATCGACCAGGCCCGCAAGCATGCAGCACGCGTGCTTGACCTTCTTGAGCAGGCTGATCCATCGCGCTCGGCAGTCATTGTGGGAATCGAGCCGCCTGAAATCTATGCCTTCAAACATGATTACCTGGACCTGCTTCCCGAACGCGCGGAAGAGATCATCCAACGGATAGGCAGAGTCTGGCTGCTGGATGAGTTCCTGTTGCGCTCTGATGAGTTTCACGCTCTGCGTATAGCCAGTAGGGAGCGAATGGTTGTCTCAGAAGGAAGTCTAACAGCAAGGAAGATAAACTTTCATCCTCACTGTCACCAGCGCGCCGAGGGGCCTTCTTCCGATGGATTGCCGAATGGGACGAATGCCACGCTTGAGCTTCTGCGTTCCTGCGGCTATGAAGTCGAGTTAATGGATACAGGCTGCTGCGGCATGGCTGGGACGTTTGGCTATGAGGCGGAACACTATGAGGTTTCGATGAAGGTAGGGGAGCTGAGGCTGTTCCCAAAACTAAGGGAGACCCCCTCCCTTCCTCCCCCAAATCCGAAACTAAAGTCTGGGTGGTTATCACACACATCTAGTTCGGATTTGGGGGAGGTGCCCCTGCGTAGCGGGGCGGTGGGGGTCGTGTCGTCGGGTGCAGCCTGCCGAATGCAGATCCGGCAGGGGACGAGAGTAGAGGCTTTGCATCCATTGTTGTTTGTGGCGGAATTCATCAAGGGTAATTCTAGTGATAACACTTAGAATCCTGCTCACGGCGCCATCCTCGGCAGCGATTATCAGTTTACACTGCGCCGAGACGGCGCAGAAAGCAAAGCCGGTTTCAAAATTTGGCTTGACACTGACTCCCTCCTGATGTAAACTGCCTCTGTAAGAAAATCCTAAAGAAAGGAGCGCATTCCATGGTTCGGTTGATCTTTACCGTACGTCACGACAACAAAATACCTTCTCGGAGTGCGCCTGTCGACCGGTAACGGTCTTTACTGTGTCTTGATGCCACGGTGCACTTCTGCACCGTGGTTTTTTGTTGTTAACCCTCGCGCTGAGCGGAATGACGAGCGGCAGCGAGGAATGTAGACGAAGCGCGCATAATCAGGCTATTTAAGATTGCAGTGAAACTCACGCTTCGTCTACGCGATCTGACGCCCAGGCGTCAAATCGCTCCGCTCACTCCAGTCCCGGCGTTTTTCCGGGAACGCGATGCAGAGAGAATTTATGAACCTACCATTCAAAGCTTACTGGGATCTTCTTGCACAACACATCCGCCCGCAGAGGGGACGATTTACATTGCTGGCGGTCTTATTGTTTGGCAGCATTGGCCTGCGCATTTTTGCGCCGCAGATCATGCGCAGCTTCATCGATTCGGCGCTGGCCGGCGAGGCGCTGCAGACGCTTACCTGGACCGCCGTGGCGTTCATCAGTGTGGCGTTAGTCCAGCAAGTCATCGCTGTCACGGTGACGTATCTGGGTGAGAACGTGGCCTGGACGGCCACCAATGCCCTGCGCGCCGAGCTTGCCGAACACGCCCTCAACCTGGATATGAAGTTCCATAATGACCACACCCCCGGCGAATTGATCGAGCGCATCGATGGAGATGTGACCGAGCTGGCAACATTCTTCTCCCAGTTTGCACTTAACCTGGTGAGCAATGGATTATTGCTCATCGGCATCCTGGTTGCCTTGTTCCTCGAAGACTGGCGTGCCGGGCTGGCGTTCGCAGTCTTTTCGATCGCGACGATCACGATCCTCGGGCGCCTCAAGGATATCGCTGTCCCTCACCAGAAAGCGCGCAGGCAGGCCGAAGCGGAGCTGTATGGTTTTCTCGAAGAGCAGCTGGCCGGCACAGAGGATATCCGCTCGAGCGGGGCGGTGGACTATTCCATCCGAGAATTGTTCCGGCACCAGGGCATTATCCTTACGCACAACCGCCGGGCGCACTTCAAGCGCTGGATCATCGAAAACGCGATGGGGTTGGCGCTCACCGCCGGAACCTTGCTGGCGATCACAAGCGGTTACTCGTTGTACACCGCCGGGCTGGTCACTATCGGCACCGTGTATCTGTTCGTCCATTACCTCAACCTGCTCGAAGAGCCGTTCTGGGCAATGACGCATGAGATCGAAAGCTTCCAGACAATTGGCGCCTGCGTCGAGCGGCTCACCGAGTTCCGCAACTTCAAAGCTGAAGTGATTGATGGCGCCGGGGCGGATACGATTACCTCGGCACAACCGCTGGCATTGAGTTTCAAAGATGTCAGCTTTTCCTACAACGGGAGCGACTCGGTCTTGAATGGGCTCTCGTTCCAACTGCAGCCCGGTTCCATACTCGGGTTGCTCGGTCGCACCGGCAGCGGCAAGACCACGCTGGCCCGCCTGATCTTCCGCCTGTATGACCCCAGGGCGGGCTGCATCGAGATCAACGGCGCCGACCTGCGCAGCCTGCAGCTCGAAACGTTGCGGCGCAGCGTGGCAATCGTGACGCAGGATGTACAGTTGTTCCGCGCCAGCATCCGCGACAACCTCACCTTCTTCGACCGCTCGATCTCCGATGAAAAGATACTCGCCACACTCGACGAGCTGGAACTGGGCGACTGGTACCGTAACTTACCCAAAGGTCTGGATACCGAACTGGACACCGGAAACCGTTCGTTATCCGCCGGGGAAGCGCAGCTGCTGGCTTTTACGCGCGTCTTCCTGCGCGACCCGGGTCTGGTCATTCTGGATGAAGCCTCGTCCCGGCTGGACCCTGCCACCGAGCAGCGTCTCGAGCGCGCCATCGATAAGCTGCTGCGGAACCGCACTGCGATCATCATCGCCCACCGCCTGGGCACCGTCCACCGCGCCGACGAGATCATGATCCTCGAAAGCGGCCAGGTCATGGAATACGGCCATCGAAAGCAGCTGGCAGCCGATCCGGGCTCGCGGTTTTATCAATTGCTGCAGACCGGGTTGGAGGAAGTCCTCGTGTAGTGTCATTGCGAGGAGGGTGTTGAGGTGCGTTAGCACCGAAGCCCCGACGAAGCAATCTCCACTTAAACGGTTGTCGATACCTGATGAGCCTGTTCCGTTTTAGAGGAGATTGCTTTGGCAACGAACGCCTCGCAATGACATAGAAAGAATATTATGACCGAATCAACAATCCCTCAAAAAATCCCTGCCCTGCCAGCCTGGCGCGTGATCTGGGAGATGATGCGCTTCCGTCCCTGGCTTTGGTTCGTGGACTTGTTGTGCGTGGCGCTGATCCGCTTCGTGTGGCAGATCGCTCCGGCGCTCATCATGAAGGCCTTCTTCGACATGCTGACCGGCGCGGCGCAGCTGACCTTTGGCATCTGGGCGATCGTTGCCTTCACCCTTGCCACCTGGCTCGGACGCCTCATCGCCAGCTACGGCTTCTACTACGCCGATGTGCCCATCTTCGCCGACATCCCCACGCTGCTGCGTAAGAACTTGTTGCGCCACATCCTGCGCCGGCCGGGTGCCGCACCGCTACCAGACTCCGCAGGCGAAGCCATCAGTCGCTTCAAGACGGACGTGCAGGAGATCCCACTCTTTGTGATCCTCATCAACGATATCGCCGTGGGAATCGGGATCGTGATCGTGGCGATTATTCTGATGGTGCGCATCAGCCCGTGGGTCACCGTTATGGCGCTCATCCCGCTGATCCTGGTGGGCATCGTCGCCAATATCGCCTCCAAGCGCATCGAGCACTACCGCCGCGCCTCCCGTTCGGCGGCCGGCGATGTGAGCGGTTTCATCGGTGAGTTCTTCGGCGCGGTGCAGGCCGTCAAAGTGGCAACCGCCGAAAAGAATGTCATCGATCACTTCCACCGCCTGAACGACGAACGGCGCAAGCTGACCGTGCGCGAGAAGCTGTTCGACGAAGTTCTGGGTTCTATCTATCGTAATACATCCACGCTGAGCACGGGCGTGATTCTGATCCTCGTCGGCCAATCGATGCGCGCCGGAACATTCACACTCGGTGATTTTTCGCTGTTCGTTTATCTCCTGCAAAGCATGGGTGACCTGACGACCTTCGCCGGGATGCTGGCAGCGCGCTACAAACAGCTGGATGTCTCTGTGCAGCGCATGTATCGCCTGATGGAGAACGCGCCGCTCGACGCGCTCATCCAACGCAGCCCCGTGGATCTGAACGGCCCGCTGCCGGAAGTGACTTATCCCTCAAAGATGGACACAGACCGCTTGCAGAATCTATCTGCTCGCAACCTTACCTTCCACTATCCAAATTCCACGAACGGTATCGAGGGCGTGAACCTGACTCTGCAGTGCGGGACTCTGACCGTGGTCACAGGGCGCATCGGCTCGGGCAAGACAACACTGCTGCGAGCGCTGCTGGGACTGCTTCCCCTCGAAGCCGGTGAGATCCGCTGGAATGGCGAATTGATCTCTTCCCCGGGTGATTTTTTCGTGCCGCCGCGCTGCTCATACACCGCCCAGGTGCCGCGCCTCTTCAGCAACACCCTGCGGGACAATATCCTGCTCGGGCTCGACCACCCTGATGACATCATTTATCGTTCTACAAAACTGGCGGTGATGGACCGTGACCTCGAAGAGCTCGATGACGATCTGGAGACGATGGTCGGGGCACGCGGTGTCAAGCTCTCGGGCGGACAAATGCAGCGGGCTGCCGCAGCGCGGATGTTTATTCGCGAGCCGGAATTGCTTGTCTTCGACGATCTCTCCAGCGCTCTGGACGTGGAGACCGAGCGCCAGCTCTGGGAGCGCATCTTTGCCGAAGGCGGCCGAACGTGTCTTGTGGTCTCGCATCGCCGTCCCTTGTTGCGCCGCGCGGATCACATCATCGTGCTCAAAGACGGTCATGTCGAATCCGAAGGGACGCTGGAGGAATTGCTTCAGACCAGCGATGAGATGAAAGAACTGTGGAAACAGGAAGGCAGCGAAAAGTAGGGCCGCCACGCCGGAAATTGTCACGCTACAAGCGTGACCTACTGCTTATGCATTCATCGAATCGGTAGCTTTTCGTTTGCGAGCGAGGCTGCTCTGCTGGAACGCTGCTGCCAGACCATCAAGAGCCCGGTCAGCCCCATGAGCACCAGCAGCACGATAAAGACCGTCAGGGTGAGCGGGTTGCCGGTCAGGTCTGCCCGGTTGATCGGCAGCAGGATGGCGATCAGCACCGGAACCGCGATCAACATGTACGCGACAGGCTGCACGCGCGTCCAATCGCTCTCAAACCCGAACCACAGCGTCCCTGCGGCCAGCGCAGACAGCCAGGACATGAACACGCGCATCATTAACGGCGAAATGGTCCACGGCCAGATACGGGTAATGACCTCCGGGGCGAACAACCCAACGATCACCAGGACCAGGATGGCTGTGCCCGTTGCCAACGCAGAGAGCCGCGTGAGAGGACGGATTTCCTGTCGCGCGGCTTGCCGGTTGGAACCGGACCGCTCGAAATACCAGTAGATGGACACGGCAAAGGTGGCGGCCACAAAATAGACCAGCAGCCAGTAATACAGCCGGATGCCCGGGATGAACCGATCCATATGCACGATGGTGACGATGAAGAGCAGTGTGGTGAAGGCGGAAGCCATCACAGCCATAAAGCGCATCGCCTCCCAGGTGCCGCGCAGGATGGCATATAACACCGCGCTCCCGGCCACGAGGTACATTCCTCCCATCAGCATGGCGTTGATGGGAGGCGTCATATTCCAGAAGAAATAAGATTCAGTCTTTGCGGGGAACAATAACAGGACGAGCGCTCCCCCCATGGCATTTACTACCACAAACCAGAACACGGCCTTCACAATACCCGGCAATTGCCTTTCACCTGTACCCATAAGACACCTCTCCAGTAAATAGTCTTAACCATATAACCCGTGAGTCGCCGCAACGCTTCTCTTGAGAAAACTTCCAGAGCCTGATACACATCTTTGCGGGCGAGCTAAATAAACTGTAAAGCCGGTTTTCGCTTACTCACGCTATACTACGATGAAAGCCAATTGGCCCCCATTTATTTAGTTGCGGCTCGGATACTGTCCATCCGGGCCGCAACGGCTT
>DATHTH010000194.1:0-32877 GCA_035463495.1 Anaerolineales bacterium
TCGCACTACTAAATGAGCTTTTCAGAACCCGCTTCACAGCCTCATCCTGATCAGACGCCCGAGTTTGTCTCCGCGCGTGCCCGCCGGCGACGCGCGCAACGCCGCGTCTACTTCCCCGCCGACGAAGCCGGGCGAACGGAACTGTTCGAGCACCTGACTCGCCGCGCCTTTCCCTCGTACGAGCTCTTTGTCTTTTCCCTGGTCTCGGGCGCCATCCTGGGACTCGGATATCTGTTCAACGCTCAGGCATTGCTTGTCTTTGGAATTCTCGTCGCGCCGCTGCTCACCCCATGGATCGGCATAACGCTCTCGATCGTCGCAGGCGCAGCGCGTCTATTTTTGCAGACGGTCATCGCGTTGGCAGTGAGCTCATTGCTAATTTTTGGATCGGGATGGCTGGCGGGTTTTGCATCCCGTCCCTTCCAGCCTCTGACGCTCAACGAAGCGTTTGCCCACAGCCGTCTGTGGTGGGCGGACCTGGCCGTCCTGACGATCGGTGCAATCCTGATCACGGTTTCCTTCGTGCGGTCGGAGGAGCGCCCCTATCTGCCGAGCGCACTTCTCGCCTATGAATTGTTCCTTCCCTTGAGCGCGGCTGGTTTTGGGCTCGGGAGCGGCCTGGGTGAGATCTGGCCCGCAGGACTATACGTATTCTTTACCCATCTTGCCTGGGCAACATTCTTTGGATTGGTCACGCTTTTCGTGCTGCGCTTCTATCCAACTTCTTTTGGGGGTTATGCCTTTACAGGATTGATCATCGCGGGACTCTTCGTTGTCGTCGCTTCGTACACAGGCGTAGGGAGCTGGATCATGGTCCAGGCAGGTCTCAGACCGCGGACCCCGGCGCCCATCGCCGTCGCCGCGGCAACTCCCACACCCTCAGTGCTCGCATCGCGCACCACCTCCCCCAGCCCGGAACAGGCGACCGCCGTGATCCCTGGCGTAGCCGGCGCAGCCAGCACCCCCTCGCAGACACCTCGACCGACTCTCACACAGGCGACGCTTGGTCCCACCGATACCGCCACAGCGACCATCACTGCCGAGCCCACGCCCATCCTAGCTGTAATTCGCGCCTCTGAGGGCGGTGGGGCATTTATTCGCGAGCAGCCCGGCGGATTGGTGCTGGTTACAGTCGCCAACGGCTCGACGGTCACGATTGTGCCGGACGACTTCCAGGAGGTGAACGGCGTGATCTGGGTGCACGTCTTCACCCAGGTCGAGGACCGGCGCGTAGAGGGATGGATGATCCAGACGGTGCTTCAGACCGCCACCCCTAGCACCGAGCCTTCACCGACCCCGTAACCTATTGGCAGGGATCTCTGTCCTGATGAGGGCGCTTTGACGCTGGCAGGCTCGTTCTGCTGCTCAGGATCATGAGAACAAGCATTGCTAAAATAAAAATCATAGAGGAATCGTATGCCCATCCATTTCGGAACCGACGGCTGGAGAGCCGTCATCTCAGATACATTTACATTCGACAACCTGCGCATTGTCACCCAGGCCATTGCGGACGCTGTGGCGTCTGACCACTGGGACAAATCCGGGAACGGCGGTGAGCGCCCCGACCCGAAGAAGATTGTAGTCGGCTTTGATACACGCTTTCTGTCTGACCGTTATGCGGGAGAAGTCGCGCGTGTGCTGGCAGCAAATGGTTTCACCGTCCTGCTCGCCCAGTCCGACGCGCCCACGCCGGCGATCTCGTATTCGGTCAAGCACCAGCATGCCATCGCGGGGGTCATGATCACCGCCTCGCACAATGCGCCGCGCTATAACGGTGTCAAGCTTAAAGGCGCCTTTGGGGGTTCGGCACTGCCCGAGCAATGCCGCCGCGTGGAAGTTTACATTTACGATAACGAGCAGCAGGCGCGTGGTCCCAACCTCATGGATTTCCGCAAGGCGCGCGAGGCTGGCTTGATCCAGAAGTTCAACCCGCTGCCAGCTTACTTTGACCATCTGCGAACCCTGATCAACACCGATGTCATCGCGGACAACCCGCAGCGCTTTGTCGTGGATGCCATGTATGGCTCGGGGCGCGGCGTTATCAAATCATTCCTGCAAGGCTCGGGATGTGAGATCGCCGAGATTCGGGGCGAGATGAACCCAGGCTTCGGAAGTGTGCACCCTGAACCCATTGCGAAATACCTGGGCGCCCTGGCTTCAGCCATTAGCTCAGGGATGGGCGACTTTGGTATCGTGACCGACGGCGACGCGGACCGCATCGGAGCGATGGACGAGCGCGCCACGTTTGTGGACCCACACAAGATTATGGCGCTGTCGCTCAAATATCTCGTGGAGAAACGCGGCTGGACCGGCTCGGTGGTGCGGACGGTTTCGACCACGCGCATGATTGACCGCCTCGCCGGTCGCTATGGCTTGAAGCTGCACGAAACTCCTGTTGGGTTCAACCACATCGCCGACTACATGATGACCGAAAATGTGCTGATTGGCGGTGAGGAATCTGGCGGTATCTCGTTCAAGGGCCATATCCCTGAAGGGGATGGTCCGGTCATGGGGCTTCTGCTGGTGGAAATGATTGCGACGTCTGGCAAGACCCTCAACGGTCTCGTGGAGGAGCTTCTCAACGATGTGGGTCCGGCCCATTACGAGCGCGTGGACCTGCGCCTGAGCCGCCCGGTCGCCAAGGCCGAGATGACCGAGCTGCTCACAAAGCAGGCGCCGGCTGAGATCGGTACGGAAAGAGTCTGTGAGATTAGCCAGCGCGACGGTATCAAATATATTATGTCCGATGACTCCTGGCTGCTCATCCGCCCCTCGGGAACCGAGCCTGTGCTGCGGGTCTACGCGGAGGGCAGGACACCTGCGATGGTCAAGGCCTTGCTGGGATACGGAGAGCAAGTGGCACAGAGTGTGTCATAATTAAACCGAATGATAAAGGCGCCTCCGACCCTTGGGTTGGAGGCGCACGCTTTCAAGTGGGGAGAACATCCAGTCGAGATTCTCGTTTCGTTACTTAAGAACCCAACGCGAGGAGCTCCTGTTGATGGAAGAAATCGTCATTTTCGATATCGATGGCACACTGGCAGATGTTTCCGAGCGCATCCATCACGTGAAGAAAAAACCGAAGAACTGGCCGGCTTTCTTTGCCGGCATGGCCCAGGATAAAGCGATCCATTCCATGGTGAGGCTATGCAACGTGCTTTACGACTCTGGCATCGAGATCATCCTCTGCTCGGGCCGGAGCGAGGAACATCGCGACGAGACGATGAAGTGGTTGGCGGAACAGGGCGTGAGATACCATGATCTGATTTTGAGAAGAGACAACGACCGCCGCAGCGACACGGATGTCAAGCGTGAGATGCTGGCAGGGATCGACAAAAACAAAATTCTGTTTGTGGTGGAAGATCGCAGCCGGGTTGTCGAGATGTGGCGCTCAGAGGGGCTGGTCTGTCTGCAGTGCGCGCCCGGGGAGTTCTGATTCGAGGCCTGAAAGCGCGTGCTCGTTAAGTAGGGTTCCGGGTAATTTTCTTATACTGTCCTGCGGTGAAAACTTCGTCTCGAAGAAAAACTCGAATATCTCCGCCAGGATGACTTTGACCCCCACCCACATGGAATGGCGCATGATCTGGAGATAGCGCCTGTCTCTTCCGAAGAAGAGGCGGTTCAATGCTCGGGGGCGGAGGTGAAACAGAATTTCGGTGAGCTTCACCCCTACAAACAATTCAAATGGTTGTAGATAACGAGTAGCCAGCACCTGATTGCGGTAGGACCACTTATCCTGATCCATCTGGATCACGCGCTCCGGCTGCGTGGATTTCCCCTGGGCTGTCCAGAAGTGCGGGGTGAGATACATAGCATTGAGAATATCGGAATCCAGTTCGAGCAAGCCGTTGAATTTTTCTCGGATGGTTTTCCAGCTCTCCTCCTCCAGTCCATAAATAATATTCGTCAGGCTGATAATGTTGTTCTCACGTAATAGTCGCACCGCTTCCTTGGAAATCTCAAAGGGATTATTCTTGCGGATGCTGGTCACGACGGTATCCTTCAACGATTCGATCCCCATCACCAGATAATCCACACCGGCGCGCTTGTAAAGCGGCAGCAGGTCGGCATCGCGGACGACATCTGCAGCGGTCATGTTCAGATTCAGCGAAAGCCCCAGGTCAGCCTCGACGATCAGCTTGAGGAGTCGTTTTGCCGTCTCCCGGTCTGCAGCAAAATTCTCATCCGCGAACCAGACGATCCGTACTCCATACTGCTCCTTCAAGATCTTCAGCTGCTCGAGGATATTTTCCGGGCTGCGGTGTCGCCACTTTTTCCAGAACATCCACTGCCCGCAGTAATTACAGGTCAGTGTGCAGCCGCGGCTGAACTGCAGCCCCGCCGCGTTGCGGAAACCAAACATGCCATAACGCGGCCAGTCCACCAGTTCCCAGCCGGGACGGTATTCGTCCAACTTCTTAATGGGGGTCCGCGAGCGGTTGACGACGATCCTGTCTCCATCCCGCCAGGTGACGCCGTCCACATAGCGCAGGTCATTTGTCTGCTCCCATGTGCGGATCAAGCCTACGACCGTCTGTTCCCCTTCCCCGCGCACAATGGCGTCGATCTCTTCACACTCTACCATAATGGACTGATGGGCGTAAGAAGGATACACGCCGCCATACACGACGCGCAGATGAGGGAGTTTGTCATGGAGGGCTCGAATGGTTTTTATGGCAGTTTTGTGGGCCGCTGTGGAGCCAGAGTGACCCAGAAGGATGTAATCCGCCTTGAAATCAGCGACCTCTTTCATCAATTTCTGATCAGACCATCCGTAGAGATCATGATCGATAAGTTTGACGTCGAAGCCTGCATCGATCAACGGTCCCCCGATACATACCAAACCGAGCGGAATGAGATACCCGACCCCATGCGCATTGGCAATGAAATGCCTGGCAGGGTTGATCAAGACAACTCGTGCTGTCATCTCGCCTCCTCTCAAATTGGACTAATCGGATAATCTTTTGTGAATTTTATCACTATACCCGATCTTGTCAAGCACGGAAGCGATGTAAAAGACCCTGAAGCTTCCTTCAGGGTCTTTGTGGGCTCAAAATGCTGTTATTACGATGGAGAAGATCTTAACCTTCGCACCAGGAAAATCACAGCGATCAACGCTATGGCAACCAGTATGAGACCCGGCCCACCCATGTCATCGACAAATCCGGTGTTGGGCAGCGCTGTGGAGGTCGGGATGATCGTCTGCGTGGAGACCGCGATCTGGGTGAATGCCGCGCCAACGGTAGCGGTGGCAGGATCGGGAGTCTCACTGGGTGTGGCGGTCGCCTCTGCAATAACGGGCGTGTTGGTCGGGGGAACGGTGTTGGTCACAGCTGCGGTAAGGGTGGCTGCGCCTGCCACAGAAGTCTGCGTTAATCCTGCCTGGATCGTCGCTTGCTGCTGGGTAGCCTGCGCCTGCACGGTGGCAGCATTCTGCTGGTTAGCGTTCTGCGCGAAGAAGAAATATCCCACAATACAGAGGAGCCCAAGTAACACCAGCCCACCGAGAATACCGGCAACGAGAAGGAATGTTCGATTACTGGTTTCTTCTGGTGGCGGGACATCGTCAAACTCGGGGTCATCGTACGTCGTCATAGGGCACTCTCCTCTTATACTGCTTTAATGAATTTATTATCCCACAACTTCCAGATTTACCAAAGGCACGAGCACGGCCTCACCGTTTTCAAGCTTCACCTCGGCAGCGGGAGCGCGTAATCCACTGGGCAAGACGCTCGATCCGGCGGGCAAGCTGGTGATGGCACCAATCATCCCTGCGCTGGGCGGACGGCGCAGGCGAACGGTTTGCCCAAGTGCAAACTGCTCGAAACGACTCGGCTCAGGCGGATCGCTGGTGACAGGCAAAGGGATGATCACTTCAGGGCGGTTTCCGCTGTAACGGTCGAAATGCTCCGCGTTCACGGTGACTTCGCGCTTGTTGTTCGTAGTCAAGAGCCGGAACGCGGCAGAGTTCATCGGCATAGCGCCAAAGCCATCCGTCACCAGGATGGGATAGCGCATTTGATAAGCGTTGACGATCAATGGGGAGAGTAGACTCGAGAGGATCATGCCTCGCACCGGCAGTTCCGCGCCCGCCCGCAATGTCTCGACGTCGCGCACATGCCCACCAAGAATCACGGACCCGCGCAGGCTGACGTCCAACCGATCGGCAGTGAGAACATCGTCCGGCTTCTCGATCAGGCTGACCATCAGGCCATTATCAATCCGACCGTTCCCCCACATTCCCTGGACCAGCGCGCCTGCGGTGCGTATGACTACGCCGCGCTCATGCAGAACCTGCGTGACCACACCGGGCAAGCCGGCGCGCAGCTCCACGCGCGTGTCGCCGACTTCCATCAGGACCTGTCCGCTGCCGACAATCATCACGCGCCCGGCGCGCGGTGCTTTGATGCTGCGGGGGATCAGCCCGCGCCCTTCGGCGATCAATGCGCCCTGCATAACGCGGTCGCCCGGGTTCACCTTGATCATCTTGTCAGCGGCAGCGGGGCTCACGCCAAACGTCCGAGCGACATCCAGCAGCACATGCTCGCGCGCAAAACTGGCTTCGGCAATCACATCGGTGGGATTGACCCTCTGGTTGACATGCACATTGACCTTGCCGGCAACCGGCAGGGTCCGTTCCCGGATGATCGTCGCCAGAGGCAGTACATGCAGAACCGGAGCAAGCATCCTAGCCTCCCACCGTGTAGGACCATCTCTTCATGAGCTCGCGCCTGCGGACCGGATCGGCAGGTATCTGCAGCGGGCGCCCGCGCGCGTCGATCACTACACCGAGAGCTCCTCCGGTCACCGTAACTGCCCCGCCTTTCCCGGGTCCCAGTCCCACATCCGCACGGCGGAAAGGCTGCAGGCTCAGGCGCGCACTCTGTCCGCTGGGCAGCGGAAGGATTTCCAGGCTGCCAAACTTTACTTCGGCGCGCGCCTCGGTCCCATCGCTGTAACTGAGCCTCGCTCGCAACACCTGGTCGCCGTAATTCGCCGAAGCGACCACGGAAACCACCGTCCCCAACCCGATGAAGGCGCCAGACTCGATCACCTGTATCGGCAGATAATGGCTGCGCGAGGCGGCAACACCCAGCAAAGGCAACAGATTGTTCTGGTCGAGGAGGACAGGCATGATCCCCACCGGCTGTATGGCGTCGAGGAGCAGCAGCAGGCTTTGACCGGGCGACGTTCCCTCACTGACGACCCCGCCTCCTCCCAGGATCAGATCCAGAGGCGGCATGACACCGTTGCGGTTCGGGCGGGCATGCGCAGGGAAATCCTTCTGAGCGGCGCGCAGTGCCAGATACAACGCCTGCCTCGCAATCGCCTGCGCCAGAGCCTGTTCATCTTTCGTTGCTGGAATGGAGGCCGGATGCAGGGACTTCTGGAACATATGCTCGCGTAGCATATTTGGCGAGATATCCAACTGCAGCCAGCGCATGATGTCATCGATTTCCGTCTGCTGCAAAAGACCTGCCAGATTTTCTCCGAGCCCATATTGCGGATACACCCCCAGAGACAGCTCGCCATTGAACCCGGCTGCCACGGTTGTGGCGGAGGCACCCAGGTTCACGCTGAGCAAGCCGCGTGTCGATTCATACATCTTGCTGAGGAACCGGATGATACGACCCTGAGCATAGGCGGTCGGCAACAGATTGCCAGCCGACCAGAGATTAAGCTCCTCCACGCCCTTCAACTGGCGTTCACGCAGTTTTCCTATCAGCAGGGCAAGATCATGGCGCGCCGGTTCCAGGTCCTCAGTATCGAGCGAAGGCCGGACGTTGTAACTTACTTCCAGCTTGCCGACATGCCCGCCCAGCAGTTCCTGGACCTCATTTGCCAGCTTCCGGTTCCCGGCGTAGAGCACCATCGGGCGTTTTTCCATCGGCATCAGATAGCATGCCAGGCCCACGGCTTCCAGCATTTTCTGGATCGAGCGGGAAGCGCCGCCATCCGTGCCGCCGGCGAGCAGGACCAAATCCGGGCGCGAGCGGACGATGCTGTCTATCTGTTGGTCGGGCCGGCGCTGGTCTGAGAGGTCGAGCGTTTCCACGATGCGGCTGTACGTAGATTCCGCCAGCCGCCGCGCGCTCTGCAAGGAAACGTCGGAAAGCAATCCCACCACCACCGTCTTGACAGCAGGACCGGCAGAGATCGTCGCCACCACTGCATCCACTCCGGAGCCATCGGGCTGCGAGGGCGCAATCAGGTTATTGTCATGCAGCCCGAGCAGGGTCTGACCGGTGATCTTTTGTAAATTCGTGATGGCTTCCCGCACGCCGATCCCGATGTCTTTGAACGGCGCCTCAGCCGTCGAGGGCGCTTGTCCAGAGGCGACGAAGCGGTACTGTCCCTCGACCACGTCGAAGAGTACAGCACGCGTCACCGTCGCGCCAACGTCAATACCAAGGATGGATTCGGTTTGAACCAGTGATGCAGGCATAGGCTAGATACCGGCCAACTGTCGGATGAAATTGATCACGGAGCTCAAACGCTCGATCATCGCCGTAAGAGCCGCCATGTACACACCTGCAAACAGCACCCCCAGCGTAATAGCGATAAAAATGCGTCCCACCCAGGCGATCCCCTCGATGATAGGATTCCGCTTCGGAGCGCCGTCTGCCGCCCGACTGGCACTGAAGTGAAAGGAAGCCAGGGTCAGCACCGTCCCGAAGAACATGACGGTCCCTTCAATCAGGCTCAGGAGCGCGCCTGCGCCGCCTCCCCCAGCTCGAAAGTCGAACTCATCTATCGAGGCCTGGACTTGAGGCAAAAGCGTGCCGATCAGGGCCCCGCCGAGAGCGGCTGACGCGCCGACCCCAACGAGCACAGCCATGGCAAAGCTGCCGATCCAGGAGATGCGCGGCGAGAATTTCGCGAGCAGGGAAACGCCTAACAACAAAGGGATGATGCCCAGCAGTAATTGATTGAGGTCGTTTGTCTGCAAGCGGCTGAGTTTCGGCAGGAGCACATAGTACACCGTCACCGTGGCGGCATAACCGGAGGCAACCCCCACAAAGAGATAGACTGCAATGCGAAACAGCGGGTTATCGCCGATCAGATAACTGAAGATCATCAGGGTCAGGATCAGTCCTATGAATGCAGAGATGATTTCCATGGGTACCGGTTACCCCTGTTCCCCTTGTGTGCGGCGGGCGCGAATCCCGGTAAAGAGGCTCCACAGGCTGCCGGCAACGATCGCAATCACTGCCATGCTCAACCCCACTCCAAATGGATCCCAGTAGAGACGTGCGGCGCCAGAGCGACCGTTATTGGCATCATACCGCGCGGCATCCGAGAGTCCGCTGATCATCCCGTCCACCTGTCCTGAAGAGGCATACGGCAGCAGCAGAGGACCCGCCTGCGCGCTTGCCACCATCAGCAGCGGCTGATTTGCAAGGGCAGGATCGAGCTGCCGCCGACTCTGCAGTTGCTCCACCCAGACACGCCCCGATTCGGCGTGATCGGTCAACACGACCACCGCGGCATAGTCCGAGAATGCAGCCACATCTGCACCTGAAACCACAGAGGCTGGTGCTTCCATAAATCCCAGCACGCCCGCCGAACCACCCGGCAGGAATCCCAGGTTGCGATACTGCAGCCCTGCCTGATATCCGAAGCCATCTGAGGTATTAATCTGGGCGCTTGTCAGTAGTCGCTCGACGAGCGCCGGACCGTTGGGTGAAGTGGAGAGGAGGGAGAGATTGTGCCGGCCCAGTGAGACCATCTGGTTCAATAAGGGACTGCCAATGGCTTCCATCTCACCAGCCAGCGACGGCTCATAATCCACGACGACCAGAACGTTCGAGTTTGCTGGAATGCTCAATACGGCATTGCCAAGGTTGCTTCCTTCCGGAGGCAGCCCTGCAGCAACCGGCATGTTTTGTGACCGCAGGCTGATCACGGCTCCCAGCACAAGAAGGAAGAGACCTGCCAGCGCCCAGCGCAACAGGTGCTGGGCGGCGACGAACGGAGCGTCCACGAGAGCACGCGGGTTCGTCTCCGTTCCGAGAATTTGCTCGAGCAGACCTGCACTGGCTTGCTGCTCGGGAGTCACCTGTAACTTTAATGAGACCGCTTTCGGCCTGGCGGAGGGCCCCACCAGCATGCCGGGGATGACCCCTCGTAAGCCTGCCAACGGTCCCTGTTGCTCTTCCGGTTGATTCTCTGTGCCCGGCGCGGTCTCCGAGATCAGAGCTTCCACCGGGCGCATGGCTTGCACCCAGGAGGGCAGCTCAACCGGAGCCAGCGACTCTTCACCGGCCGGCGGTGGCGGCGCGGGCATCGTCTGTGCAGGTTCGTTGGTCCCCTGCTCGGGACGCGTAAGCCAATCAGGCATCTCAGCCGAAAAGAGAGGGTCCAGATCCCGGTTTGAGAGGGGAGCCTCCTCTGCTGGACTGGAAAAAATATCCGTGAAGGGAGTCTGCTCAGAAGGAACAGCCTTTCGATCCGGAGGCTCTCCCTTGAGCCAGTCCATCGAGAGATCCCCGGCGGCTGGCATGGAAGGAGACTCTGCAGCGCTCTTGAGCCAATCCGGCTCAGGTTCCTTCTGTTCCTCGCCAGCTCCGGGCTGCTCCGACTCGACAAAAGGCGGGGCGGCGGCTCCTGCCTCTTCTCCTAGATCGCGAAGCCAGGCAGGCTGCTCGGTGGGAGCCGGCAAATTGGCGGCATCGAACGGCTGTGATTTTGCGGAGGGCTCATCGAGCTGGTTCAACCAGCTTAAGCCCTCGTCTGAGAAGGGCTGGGGAGAGGTCTCGGACGCAGGCGCTTCGGAGCTTGCACCAAGGTCCTTGAGCCATTCTAGGTTCTCACCTGGAACGAATGGTGCCTCTTCTGCCAGAGGGCGGTCAGGCGCGGCATCAAAAGGTGCAGGCTCTGGCTCCGCCGACTCTGAGGAGGGTGAGACAGGCGTCCCGCCTAACCGGTTAAGCCAGCCCAGATCATCTTGTGTGGAAGGTGTCTCTGCCAATGGCGCCTGAGAGGACCCAGGGAGCCCGCCAAGGCTATCCAGCCAGCTCAAATCCCCTTGCGACGAGTTGGATGGGAAGGGAGTGGAGGGCGCGTCAAGGTTCGCAGTCCAATCTGTTTCGCGTGCGTGAGGCTTAAGGTCGCCGGTCTGTTTCGCGGTCTCTTCCAGGTTTCGAAGCCAGCTGAGATCCTCTTCTTCCGGGGGAGCCGGGGCATCATAACTGCTTGCCCAGCTTCGATCCATGGGTAGGGCCTCGTCTTCCAGTTCGACCGTTTCTTCGGGCTGCTCGGCGGTTCGGGAAAACCAATCGGATAGCTCATCTCGTTGCTCGGATGCCGTAGGATTTTCCTCTGCAGCCTCAGGCTCGGACCGGCTCCGATCGAATTGGGCAAAAAAGTCAGTTTCCGCCGGAGTTGACGGAGTCGCCTTTGCACCAGACTCGGCGGGAGGTGCGATGCTTGCCAGCCAGTCTGGCACTTCTTCATCATCACTATCTGTTTGAGATGCCAGGCCCGCGAGCAGGTCCACGGGCTCATCCGTCGCCTTTGGCTGGCTGGCTGCCCGGGCGGCGTCCTCATCCGCGGAGTCTCTTGCCTGCTGGCGCACATCCTTGAGCCAGTCGGGCAAAATAGGCTCGAGCTCGCCAGTGTGTTTCTTGGTTGGTTGTTCGCCGATGCGCAAAACGGAGTCTGGCTTGAGCGGCGTCAGGCAGAATTGACAGGCATCCAGCAGCTCTGGATTGTTCTTCCCGCAGTTTGGGCAGCGGATCTCGGCCATGACTAACCACCCCCGTATGGTCTATCCACGCCGAACAGGACGCGTAATCCGGTCAACAAGGTGCCTAATGCAATGCCGATCAAAAGCCCGCGCGCGCCGCCGTTGGAAAACATGCCGAGGAAATCCAGCAGGGCTTGGCTTCCGGGCAGAGGACCGACAGGCGTCGGCATAATCAAAATCAAAAAAATAACAGCGACGGCCAGGAAGACAACACTCAAAAGATCCACGCGGCGGCGCAGGAGACGAATGCTCGCGTAGACCAAGGTTACCGCCAGGATCGCCATCAGCGATGCCTCCACGGGTACGATGATGGCATCCATGGTCAGGCGCATATAAGGGTTATTGGGACCAAGGATCAATCCCAGTCCGAATGTAACGATCAGGGAAATCACCAGCAGCGCGCCATATGTGCTGCCCCGCTGACGCCCCCGGATTTTTTCCATTTGCACCGCAGCCAGATTAAAGATCCCTACCAGAACCGCCATTCCCGCGATGATGATCGCCCAGTCGATCAAGACCAGTCGTAGCGCCGCAAGCTGGTTGGGATAGAAGTAACCCAGCAGCACGATCAATCCGGCAGCGATGGCGAAGGCTGCAGTGAGAATACGCATCAGATCGGTGCTCCCAGAACTTTTAGTCCGGCTCCAATGAGAATGGCGAGGATAATCAGCCAGCGAAGGATATCCTGCACGTTCAAACTGGCATCGTGCGATGGACCGGCTCCGACGTACGCGCCGGCTGCGAAGAGCTCCTCTCCGATCAACGGGTCCTGTGCAGATACGAAAAAAATAGATTGCGCCGAAAGATTATCGCTGGCTGCGATCAGGCTGGCATTCTGGCGGTCTGACGCTTCTGCCAGCAAGCCCCCTTCCGCACCCAGATCGCCAAGAATAATATTTGCCGAGACATTGTCATCGTTGATGGTGGGAATCGCCCCCGCCGCGTAGGAAAAAGGCGTTAGCCCCGTCAATCGCCCGGTGCTGAAACGATACTGTTCCTCAGCGCCCGCAGCGCGATAGCCGGACTGCAGCGTGTCCTGCGAGAGGATCGCCAGGGAAGCGTCACCCGAGGTCGCTACCGGAGGCCGGTCACTGACCGATGTGCGCTGTGCCAGCCGGCGCAGCATTGCCAGGCCCGCCAGCGCCGAGCCGCCGCGCGCCGTGATCAGGCTGCCCCGCCCAAGAGAGACATGCAAACGCGTGCCATTTTCCACGGCTAGACCCACGGAGTGATTGAGCCGCTCATAGGCTTCGATCACTCGAAATGCCGCCGGCGATCTGCGTCGCCACAGGGCAAGCGCCGCAAACAGGATCGCCGCCAGGACGAGGATTCCAAGCGCAAGCATCACGCCTCCTCCCCGCGCAGGTAACGGGCAAATGCCTGTGACTCTTCCTTTTCTTCAAGCATACGTGCGAGTGAATTCCACGATTTTCCACCCAGGAATGGCTGACTGAAATACAGCGCCTGTGCCCCCAGCACCGCCAGTGGCGCCCCGGCTTCCAGCAGCCAGGAAGCAAGTCCATCCAATTTCAACCGGTGCAATGTTGCAGCCCACTGGGGCCAATCTGGACGCGATTGCATGAATGAAGTATAGCATAATTTAAGGATGCATTGACTCGCCATGAAGTACTGGAAATTTCAGCCTCGTTGCGATCCATCCCCCAAAATCCATAGCTTTTTTGCGCCCGGATCGTCATAGTATAATGATGCGAGAATTTTTCATGGAGGACTCATGGCGGAAAGAAAGATCCGTGTACTGGTGGCAAAGCCTGGGCTCGATGGTCACGATCGAGGGGCAAAAGTGGTAGCCCGTGCGCTGCGCGATGCCGGCATGGAGGTTATTTACACTGGCTTGCGGCAGACCCCCGAGATGATCGCCGAAGCTGCGCTTCAGGAAGATGTGGATGTGGTGGGACTCTCTATCCTTTCCGGCGCGCACATGGCGCTCGCTCCTCGTATCCTGGAGCTGCTCCAGAAGAATGGACAGGAACAGGTGAAGGTCTTTATAGGAGGCATTATCCCCGATGAAGATATGCCACGATTAAGGGAGATGGGGATCACCGGTATATACGGTCCCGGAGCCTCCACCGATGATATTATCAGGGAAGTCCGTGAGGCAGTACAGTTACGTGGCGCATGAGGGCCACGTAACTTCGTTCTAGGAGAAGATGGCATTAACAGATCCTGTTCGTGAGGGAAACCGCCTTGCGCTGGCGCGTCTGTTGACTCGCGTGGAGAACGACTCTCTGGAGGGAAGGGCGGCGCTGGCGGAGCTCTTTCCCTATACAGGTCGCGCCCATCTGATTGGAGTGACGGGCGCGCCAGGCACCGGCAAGTCTTCGCTCGTCAATCAGCTCGCACTTCACTACCGGAGGCAAACCGACCAGAAAGTCGCCATCGTCGCCGTGGACCCTTCTAGTCCCTTCACAGGCGGGGCGGTGCTCGGGGACCGGGTTCGCATGCGCGATCTGTCAGGTGATGAGGGAGTCTTCATCCGCTCGATGGCCACTCGCGGCTCACTGGGTGGCATCGCAAAGAAGACGGCTGCCGTGGTGCAGGTCTTCGATGCGGCGGGCTATGAGATCATCCTGATCGAAACGGTCGGGGCGGGACAGAGCGAAGTGGATGTTGCCCGCCTCGCGCACACCACCATTGTAGTGGAAGCCCCGGGCCTGGGGGACGAAATCCAGGCGATCAAAGCCGGAATTTTAGAGATCGCAGATGTGCTAGTCATCAACAAAGCCGACCGCCCCGGCGTCGAAAATACGGAACGCGCCCTGCGCTCGAACCTGGAGCTTGCCCACCCGACGAAGCGCATCTTTCGCCATCACGGCCGGAACATGGCTGTCGAGGCGCCTACAGCAGATCCCACCATCTGGATTCCGCCCATCAACAAGACTGTTGCTACAGAAGGCACCGGCATCGCTGAGGTGGCTGACTCCATCGCCAGACATGCAGAGCACCTCCGCCAGAACGGGGATTGGACTGCTCGAGACCGCGCCCGCCTGGGAGCCGAGATGGAGACATTGCTCAGAGAGACGTTGATGGATCGTTTTCTGGAGAGCATCAAGCAGGAAACATATGAGGAGATGGTCGAGAACGTGGTCAGACGGAACATCTCACCGTATGAAGCCGTTAACATCCTGCTGAATAGAAGATGACCCTCACCCCGACCTCGTTCCCGCGGGAAGCGAGGCGGAGAAGGAGCGTGGATGGCACAACAGGCTCAAGATGTAATCAAGATGTACGGGGATATCAAGCTCTATGCAGGCTCCGGATTACCCGACCTTTCACAGAAGATCGCGGAATATCTGGGACACAACTTAAGCCCGCGGGAGATCGTCCAGTTCCCGAACGAGAACATCTTTGTCAAGCTCAAGAACAGCGCCCGTGGGCAGGATGTATATGTCATACAGTCCACCGCCTCACCTGTGCACTACAATCTGATGGAATTATTGATTATGATCCAGACGGTGCGTCTGGATTCGGCGGCGCGCATCACGGCGGTGGTGCCTTATCTTTGTTATGGACGCTCCGATAAAAAAGACCAGCCGCGCGTGCCCATCACTGCCCGCCTCGTGGCGGACATGATCGAGAGCGCCGGCGCCGACCGCTACATGACCTTCGACCCACACGCCGGACAGATCCAGGGGTTCTTCTCCATCCCTGGCGATGTCTTGACCGCCACGCATATGATCACCGATCACATCAAGAAGAATCTTCAGGCGGATATGAAAGACCCCGTCGTCGTAGCAACCGACCTGGGGTTTGCCAAGAAGGGCCGTAACTACGCTCTCGACCTGGATGTGCCAATTGCGTTCATCGAAAAGCGCCGCGCCGGCAACGATGCCAGAGCCGAAGCCCTATCTCTGATCGGCGACGTCAGAGATCACGATGTGATTATCGTGGACGATGAAGTAGACACAGGCGGATCGATTGCGCAGGCAGTAGAGGTAGTGCAGAATCACGGCGCCCGCTACGTGTACCTGGCATTTATCCACCCTATCTTCTCCAGAGACGCCGCACAGAAGCTGGCAGCGCTTCCCATCAAGCATATCGTGACAACCGACACCGTAGCGATTCCAGCCGAGAAAATGGAGCCGCTGGAGGGACGCATCACGGTGCTATCCATTGCGCCGCTACTGGGCGAGGTGATCCGACGGGCCCACCAGGGTCGCAGTGTCGGAGAGATGTTCAACGAATAGCTGCCAACTTAAGATGACTTGCCGATAACGAAATGCCTGAGTTACCCGAAGTTGAAACAATTACACGTAGATTGAGGCCGCAGCTGATCGGACAGATCATTACGGATGCCGACCTGCGCTGGCATCGCACTCTTGCCTTACCTTCTGCCCGAAAATTCAGGGAGCTGGTCCGAGGGCAGGAGATCAAAGACGTCACGCGCCGCGCCAAGTATTTTATTCTGCGCCTTTCGGATTTCAGCTTGCTGATCCATTTGCGCATGAGCGGCGACCTTCTTATCAAAGAGCGTGGATCCCGGCCTGAAAAGCATGATCGCCTGATCTTGAGCCTGGCATCCTCGACGGGAGGCGAGCCGGTTTCACTGGTCTTCAACGACACGCGCAAGTTCGGACGGGTCTGGTTGACGGCACATCCGGAGGAAGTGCTGGGCAAGCTGGGTCCAGAGCCGTTCAGTCGCTTGTTTACACCCCGTTGGCTACATGCTGCGCTTCAGGGCAAACACCGCCAGCTCAAGCCGTTGCTGCTGGATCAAACCTTTCTTGCCGGTCTGGGTAACATCTATACGGATGAATCGTTGCACCTTGCAAAACTGCATCCGCTCACGCCATCGAATACAGTCACACCGCAGCAGGCGGAATTGCTGCACGAAGCCATCCGGCGTGTCTTGAAGGAAGGTATCCGCCGCCAGGGCGCTTCCATCGACTGGGTCTACCGGGGCGGTGAGTTCCAGCATTATTTTCGGGTGTACGATCGCGCAGGGAAGCCCTGCCCCACATGCGGTACAGAAATCGAGCGTCTGATCGTGGGTCAACGCAGCACGCATTTCTGTCCCCAGTGTCAAGCGGTAAGGTGAGTTATGGACTTTAACTGGACTACGATTGCCTGGATTGTCGGCCTGTTATTTGTGTACATCTTCGGTCTGGTCGAGGGCCGCGGCCAGGGATACAAAAAACGCAAGGCCGAAGAGACACAGGACAAGCAAAATCAGCCGCCTCCCGCGCCCGAAACGGTGACGGTAGATGAACCTGGCATTCTGAGGATCCGGGAGGAACAGGGGGCATTCCTGCTGGATCTGGACGGGGTCCACCTCAACCCGGCGTCGTTCTCTGCGGAACAGCGCAAGCGGCTGATCGAAATCCTGAACGTGATGCGACCATGGCTGGAGGGCCGCCCATCGGCAGCGCCCGCTCCGACAGGGGTTGCCACCCCCTCTTTGATCCATCGGAAGCCGGCCGAGCCACCCTCCGGCCCACCCGTCTCCATCACGCCTCCATCACCTCCAGTCGTTTCTCAGCCACCCGCGCCCAGGTCGCCTGTCATTGCCAAGGAGGACCGCCCGGTTGCTCCTACGAACAGCATTGTCTCCCAGATCGACAGCGTCCTGCAGGCGCGGCTAACGGGGACGCCGCTCGAAGATCGCGGGATCTTTCTCGCGCAGTCGCCTGAGGGGATGGTGAATGTATACGTGGGATTAACGCGCTACAACGGAGTGGACGAGGTCCCCGACCCAGAGATCAAAGCCGCCATCCGCGCCGCAATCGCGGAATGGGAGGATAGATTCACACCGGGATTATAGAGAGCCGCTTCTCTTTATGTGGAGTGTGTGCCGGACTGTTAAGAGAGGACGGTGGACAGCCTCTGCCACTTCGGCAGTGACATTCGGCGTGTAAAGCTGCCTCAATGTATGGGCACTGTACCTCGAGCCCATGCAGACCATATCGTAATTTCCCTGCTGCACCTCGGCCACGATCTCTTCCACCACATGCCCCTGCCGCGTGATCAGCTTGGCTTCCAGGTTTGCTTCCCGGGCAATCTCCATCCCTTTGCGCAGACTGCGTCCCAGGACCGTATCTGTTTCCTGCAGGTCATTGACGTGCTCCAGCGCGACGTTTGCGGTGGGATAATTCAGATCAGTCGGCGGGATAACGTGAAGGATGGTGACATCCGCCCGGCTACGGGTCGCGATCTTCAACGCAAGGTTTTCCGCGCTGACTTCATAGCCCAGCCCGCCGGCGCTGATCAATATTTTTTTCAGGGGCAGCCGCATCTTCGGCACATAGAGCAGCGGGCTCGTGATTTGTTCCATCAGGGACCGGAAGGAGCGCCCGGTTAGCCAGTGTCGAAGCCGTGAACGCCCCAGCGGGCTGACCACGGTGATGTAATTCCCCTGTTTGGCATACTCAGGCAGGATCTGTTCCGCATCCCCGTTGCGGACGACCAGCTCATACTGCACTCCCCTTTTCTGAAATATATCCACCGCACTTGCAAAGATATCTTCGAGCGGATGGTGCTCATCGATGGCTGCGGAGGTCAGCTTCTCGTTGACGCCCAGCAGCGTAAGCTTTTGCCCCATCAATTCCGCGAGCCAGGCGCCATATTCGACCGCCTTCAAGGTGCCTGGAAATCCATTGGTGACAATGAGTAGCTCAGATTTCATGCATGACTCCGTGGACCGTACAAAACGACTCCCAGAAGACCCGCTCCCAGCAGGACAAACGGGGAAGGCAGCTCGAACCAGAAGGCTGCCGCGCTCAGCACGCCGATGATGATTGTGCGGCGGTCGATCCGCCTGGGCGAGGTGGCGCGGAACAATTCCCAGGCGACGACCACGATCAGGGCTGCCACTGCCGGGCTCATCCCTGCCACGAACCCATCCAGCCAGTTGGATTGCTGGAAGCGCTGAAGGATGGCAGAAACCACCAACATCATGACCGTTGGCGGGAGGATCGCTCCGAGGAGGGCGGTCAGCACCCCGGGAAAGCCGCCGGCGGCAAAGCCGACAAACATCGCCAGCTTGAGCGCTTCACTCCCGGGGAGCACATTCGAGAAGCCTACTGCCTCCACGAACTGAGCTTCGGTCATAAGGTGTTTGGACACCGCCTCCTTATAGAGCAAGCCAATGGAAGCAGGCCCCGAGGGAGAAAGGAGGTTCACCTTAAGGAACATCCACCAGAGTTTCATCCAGATGACGAACTGCGACTGGTTCATGAGAGGAAGAGCACACCGATGATTCCAGCGAGGATGATCACGATGCGCTCGGGAACCCGTCCCGATAACATTCCTGCCATGCTCACCAGCCCTATTGCCCAGGGCTCCCATCCGCCTGTGCCGCCTTTTTCGAAGATCTTCCAGGCGGTGAACAGCATCAGCACCGAAATCGCCGGGCTTAAGCCTTCGACAAAGCTGCTGATCCAGGCTTCGCGCCGCAGGCGGTGCAGGATCATGGTGACGCCCAGGATAATGACCGTTGGCGGCAGAATGGAGGCAACCAGCGCCACCAGCCCTCCGGGAATGCCGGCCACGGCATAACCGATATACATGGCAAGCTGCAACGCGTCGCTGCCGGGCAAGACAGATGAGAACCCGACCGCCTGCACAAATTGACTCTCGGTGACCGAGTGCCCGACCACTTCATGATAGAGCAGTCCCACCGAAGCGGGACCCGAAGTGCTCAGCAGATTGACTTTCAGGAAAATCAAAAAGAGATAAAGAAGAGTATTGTCCAATCGTCTCCTCAGAAGGCGTAATTGTAAAAGAAAGAAGCCAAAACAACAGAAGCGAATTTAAGTCTTCGCTCCTGCATTTGTCCTGGATGGAGTCTGGTTGATGAATGGTGCCTCTTACTCATTCCCCACGCATACCAGGTAACTATGACTTGCTGACCTTCACCCGCATCACGAACTTATTCACCCCCCCAAACCGGTACTTGTACTCTTCATCCCCGCGCATGAAGTCAAATTCATATCGCCCATTCTCGCAGCACCACTGGATCGTGTGCGCCAGCAGCACCCAGCCCGGAGAAAGCTCCCGGTGCTCGCTGCTGACTCCCGAGTTATAGCCCCACAGCTTGTTCTTGTAATCGAAGTTGAGCGAGGCAGCGGTCTTGGCGCCGTCCACTTCCAGGAACGCCAGCCAGAGATAGCCGTGGGCGTGCGCGTCCTGGATGGTGGCAGACATCTGCGCGCGCATGGCAGCGTGGAGAAACTCTGCCTTGGCAGGGTCCTGGGCCATCAGTTCGAAAAAGGCATCGATCTCCGAGTCGATATTCTCGGTCCCATTCGCAATCGTAAAGCGGACGTTTTTCTCGCTCTCGGCCGCGCGGCGCATCTTGCGGCGGATCTCGTGACGCTGCTTTTTATCGATGCGTGCCAGGTAGTCTTCGAACGAGCCGCTCAACGGGATACGCGGCGTGGGGCGATAGATCTCTTCGCTATGGGCCCAGCCTCGCCTTTCCGCCTCTGCTTTCAGCGCCGCGACTGTGGGAGATGTGTCGGGAAGGTTATACCAGTCTAGCCCCGACCACCCCTCCTGTCTGGCAGCCACGAAATCGAGAAGACCGGATACAAATCGTTCAAGATCCTGCTCGCGGACGATCAAATCCAAATAGTCGCTGATCTCGATGCTGCCCACGAGCAGCAGGGCACGCTGCCCGTCATGCTCCACCAGGAATAGGGGCGCGATCCCGGTCAACTGATCGCCTTCACTGGCAGAGACCAGTATCAGCTCAGCGTTCTGCCATTCGCCCCCGCCCCGCGTCTTCCACCACTGGCTGAGATACTCGTAGCGCGAAAACGGCGTGTCGGCGATGCTCTGCTCCACCAGCGCGTTCCACGCGGCGGCGGATATTTCCGAAAAATCTTTATGCAAACTAAAATCCATGTAGCTTGTCCCGTATCCAAATGATAGAGGCACAGCGGACCCTTGCAGACTTACCTCGGAGAGACCTCCTCTGTACCCCTACGCCTCACGCAAATTTTACCAGTATAATCACGGCAACCTTTTGAGTCTTCTTCCGCAGTGATCACACTCGACCTCAACATTCTCCCCATCCGCAGAGTCAACGGACAGGAATCCGCTGATATGCCTGGCTTGCTGGCAATCACGCCGCCGCGCAAGACAGCGCGCGGGCGCGAGCATACGACCCTGATCGCCTACCTGACGTTCTCAGGCAATCCCCCTCTTACCAACCCGGAAATCAGACAATTCATCAACGATTCAGCCAACGTCTTTTATCAATCGACCGGCTCGCTGACGTTTGCCCTGCGTCACACAGCCAGTGAGATTAACTCGAGGCTGCTGGCACAAAATCTTTCTCATACCGGTCAGGGACAACAAGTGGTGGCATTGCTTGTGCTGGCAGCGCTGCGGGAGAACCAGTGCACGCTGCTCTTGAGCGGTCCTACGCACGTGGTCTGGGTAACGGATGGCAGCTCGCGCCACATCCACGATCCTGCCTTATCCGGGAAGGGACTGGGGATAGGACAGAACGCCAGCGCCTACCTGTCACAGGTCGAGCTGCGCCCACAGGACCTGCTGGTACTCTGCGCCGCGTTTCCCCGCGACTGGGAAGCCGATCTTCTGAACGAGCGCCCACCGGCTTCTCTGGACGCCAGCTATCGTAAACTGACATTTACCAAGGGAGATTTGAACGCGGTGCTCATCCAGGCGCAGAGTGGGCACGGGACGATCTCCCTGCTCAAGCCGGAGCTGAGCAAGACCAGACCAGAGCCCGCCCCCGTCAGCGCACCCTACCCATCCGAGGCGCATCCAACGCTAGAAGAGCCCGTTTCACTGGCAGAGGAGATGCCTGCGGGGTACGAACCCCCCATTACCGAGGAACAGCTCGACGCGCTTGCCGACCTCGGCGCGCACATGATCCAGCCCTCGGCGTACACGGTACCGCCCCAGACAGAAAACATCCGCCCACAGCCAATGATGGAAGCTCCATCGAACGGCGGGCGCAGCTTTCCGGCATCCATTCCCCGCGCTGCGCCTCTCGAGCCGGAAGCGCCGCCTGACGTTAGCGGCGAACCGGAAACGGAGCCGGTTCAGGCAGAAGAGCCCCCTGAGCCGCCAGCGCGGACACGGCGCCGTAGGAGGGTCATCAACTTCAGGGCGCATGCCGAGGCGATGCGTCCAATGGCAAAAGCGATGGTCGGCGGTATACGCACCGGGCGACAGGTTAATGAGCGTGTCCGCACGGGACTGGGGAGATTTATCCCCCGTTTGCTCCCCAGCGGAGAACCCAACCAGCCGTTGGCGCTGCCAACCCTCGCCATGATCCTGATCGCAGTCATTATTCCAATCGTGGTCGTGACTATGTCCAGCATGGTCTATCTGCGTCTCGGTCAGAGCATCCAGTATGATGAGCTCTATGTGCAGGCGCGCAACATCCAGGCACAGGCTATCTCGGAGACGGATCCCGCTCGCCAGCGTGATGCCTGGCAAAGAGTCCTGGATATCCTCGATGATGCCGACGCGTACCGCCAGACCGATGAATCCATGGCGTTGCGCGCAGAAGCGCAGGCAAACCACGATAATTTGATGGGGATTATCCGCCTGCAATTCTTACCCGCGTTTCCCAACGGACTGGGCAGCTCGACGCAGATCAACCGGCTGGCTGCCAGCGAAAGTGACCTCTACATGCTCGACGCCGAAAGCGGCCGGATTATGCATGCTGTCTTTACCGGGCGGAGCCTTGAGCTGGATCGAAGCTTCACCTGCGAGCCGGGCTCCTATGGCGGCTATCAGGTGACTACACTGGTGGACATCATTGCGCTTCCCAAGGTCAATGCCCTCAACGCCAGCGTGCTTGGCATCGATGCGAACGGCAACCTGTTGTATTGTGCGCCGGACCAGGTCGCGCAGGCGATCCCGCTCCCGCCGCTCCCGAACACGAACTGGAGGCGGGTAACGGCAATCGCCCTGGACAGCGGCAACCTGTATGCGCTCGATGCGCAGAGTCGCTCGGTATGGGTGTTCTCCGGCAAGGATAGCGCCTTCGTGGATGCGCCCTTCTATTATTTTGGGAATGAAATCCCGGGCAGCATCGATACTGCCATTGACCTTGCCGTCAGCGGTGACGATCTCTACTTGCTGCGAGCCGATGGGCAAATCGCCACCTGCACGTTCAGCCGCCTGACAGAAGTGCCCACCCGCTGCCAGGATCCCGCGCCACGACTCGACAAGAATCCTGCGCACGTGGGGATCGACGTCTTTCAACAGGCACACTTTACCCAGATGGCGATCACCAACCCGCCCAACGCGGTCATTCTCCTGCTCGATTCTGAAAATCAGAGCGTCTACCGTATCGCGCCGCGTTCATTCGAATTGCAGAGCCAGATCAATGGGTATGCAGGCAGGGCGAATCCCTTCCCAGGTCAACCCGTCAGTGCGATGGCGGTGAGCCCCAACTATGTCTTATATCTGGCGTTTGGTGATCAGGTCTATTTCGCCACCAATATCCCCTGATTGATTCTCTGGAAAGAACAGAGCACCGTGCGGGCCGTGTTGATCTCAAACGCTCCAAACTCGGCTTTGCCTTTTCACCTTACCCGTAAAATGATGTCTCTTTTTCGCTCACTTTTTGAAAACCGAAAATCGCCCCAGGCCTCCACAACCCAGCCCGGCGCTTTTCCCAATCATCAAGATACGCCACCGCAGATGAGCGTCGTCAAAACGCTGGTGATCGTCTACGACCCGGTGATGGACCCGACGACCGGACGTAAGCTCTCCGAATATTTGCACTGGAACCCTGTGGAAGACCTGGCAAAAGGCTTTATGAGCGATATTGTGGAATCCAGCGGAGGGCTGGCGCGTTATCAGGTCGTCCAGCGCATTGACGTGGACGGGTTTCCGCCCAAGGTGGACGGCTTTGAATACTCCCCCCAGTCTTACCTGGATGTCATCCGCGGCGCGTCCCGCCCTCGCCTGCCCGCCGAAGTGAGTTACTACGCCATCATCGATCGTTTCGAGATCCTGCAGCGGGTAGCATCCCGTGAAATTGATGAGGTCTGGGTGTTCAGCTTTCCGCACGCCGGGTTCTATGAATCGATCATGGGTGGACCCGGCGCTTTCTGGTGCAATGCGCCCCCGCTAAAGAATACCGAGGCAGCCACGCGCCGGTTCATCATTATGGGATTCTCGTTCGAGCGGGGTGTCGGCGAGATGCTCGAGAATATGGGTCACCGCGCCGAATCCATCATGGAGAAAACATTCGAGGGACATACCGGCGAGGACAATCTGTGGAGGCGGTTCATCCGTTATCAGAAAACGGCGCCGGGGATGGCTGCGCTAGGCAATATCCATTTTGCGCCCAATAGCCAGAAGGATTATGACTGGAACAATCCCGATCCGGTTTTGAGCGAGTGTGATGACTGGCTGTATAATTTTCCCGATTTCAAAGGCGTGGTTCGGACTGTGACGGCAGCGGAATGGGGCAACGGGGATATCCGGAGGCACCACAAGTGGTGGTTCAAGCACATCCCCAGGGTCGCCGGAAGCCGCAACGGAATCGATCATAACTGGTGGCAGTACATTATGGATCCGAATCACGTGGAAGTATAAGCGCCAGTATGTCAGACCCCAATTCGGCATGTCCTTCATTATGGTTATCAATAGTGTAGACAGAAGTTTCAAACCTGTAATTTGCGGAGTCCCAAAAGGGCAATAAAATCGCTCTATCAAGTAAGGACGGAGCACGATTGCACGAACATGCCATGAAACGGCTTGCTTACCGGGAGAACGGTTATCTTCCCCACCTCATCTTTGTCATTACCTATGTGTTCTACGTAGTGATATTCATATCCTCCTACCAACGGCTTGGGGAAGCCTCAGCGCTCGCCATTTTTCCGGTAATAACCGCAGCCTGGTATTTCGGCATGACCGGGGGGACTCTGGCTGCCGTTCTTTGCATCCTGCCGCACATCGTCCTTGCCATCGCGGAACCCGGTTCAACAGTCCATATTTTTGAGAACCCCGGCGCTTTCATCGGAAGCTTTGTGCTGCTTTTCCTTGGGATGATTATTGGCAGGCTGGCTACCGTGAGTCGTGAGCGCCGGGAAGCCCTCGCCAGGCTCGAGCTGTATGAGCAAGCCCGCCAGTCTCACGCGGAATTTCTAAAACGCTTGAACGAGATCACCGTGACGGCGCTCGAGGCGGATAATCTGAGAGAAACTCTCGAAATCTTGATGCGGCAAATCGGGAAGCTTCTCCTGGCAGAGGATGCATTCTTCTTCCTGTGGGATGAAACAAAGCGCAGCATGGTACCGAAAGCCTTCTATGACGCGCAAAGGGATATCTGTTCGTTTACACCGGTGGCGAGCCATGAGCAAGATCTGGCAGCCGCGGTGATGGATGCCAGACATCCAATCGTTGTAACAGATGTCGCCGCTTCTCCGTATGCCCGTCAGGAGGCGGCTGTTTTTGCCAACCAATCAATGGTAGGGCTGCCCTTTATGGTGCAAGATCGACGTCTCGGTGCTCTGCTGCTCGGTTACAGGCAAATTCGTACGTTCACTCAGAATGAGCTGCTACAGGCGACACTCACTGCGGAACAGGTTTCCCTGGTCCTTTCGAAAACTTTGCTACTGGAAGAAGAGCGAAAGCAGGTGAAGCAATTAACTGCTTTACATGATTTTGCCCTGGTTTCCATCGCAGTGGACAATGAAGATGAGCTGATCCGCCGCGTGACGGAGGTAATCGGCCAGAATTTGTTTCCCGATAACTTCGGCATCCTCCTGCTGGATCGACAGGCAGGTTTGCTGCGTATCCATCCATCCTACCGTTTTTCCTCGGGGGAATGGAAGAGGATCGGAATACCTCTGGATCAGGGGATCACCGGTCAGGTTGCCACGACCGCAAAGGCGCTACGCCTGGGGAATATACAGAAGGCAACCGATTATCTCAGTCTGGACGAGCAAACGGTCTCGGAGCTCTGCGTGCCGGTTAAGTTCAAGGAGCGCATCCTGGGTGTGATCAATGTCGAAAGCACCCGCCCAGATGCCTTTACCGAAGATGACGAGCGGTTGTTGACGACTCTTGCCGGGCAGGTTGCGACCGCCATGGAGCAGATCCACCGGGCGCAGGCTGAGCGGAAATGGCTTGATCAGCTCGCTCACTCGAATGACCTGATCTACGCCCTTGCCCAGATCACAACGCATATCGAAAAAGCATTCGGGATCGACGATATTCTTCGGAATCTGGGAACCGAGCTGGGCAAGCTCAATCTAACCTGCCTCATGGCTGTTTATGACAGGGACAAAGATCTATTCCATGTGAATTACACCTCGCTGGAGCCCGGTCTTCAGAAGATGGTGGAGGATAGCCTGGGTTATCCACTTATCAAATATTCCTTCCAGGGCAACACTCTGAAGCCAGAGGCGCTCCGCCACACGGCGGTGCTAGTTGACCCCGTTGGGGAGATCCAGATGTTGTTTGCGCGCACGCACAGGCGAGGTATTTCAAAGCTCCTTAAGCAGATCGGGGTGGGACCCGCAGCCGAGCCTTTGCGTTTGCCGCTGACATTCGAGGAGAACATCCTGGGGATTTTGTGGATCTGGGGCAGCGGTCTCACCAGAGCCGATCTCCCGATTATGTCCATTTTTGCCAAGCAGGTGGGTGTCTCGCTGGAGCGCGCCCGTCTCTTCCAGGAAGTACAAAGCCTGGCGCTCACCGATCCGCTGACCGGATTGCATAACCGTCGTAGCCTCTTCGAATTAGGGCGGGTGGAGTTTTCCCGCGCCCATCGCCTGGACCGAGAGTTCAGTTGCATGATGCTGGACCTCGATCATTTCAAGCAGATTAACGATACGCATGGACATCCTGCTGGCGATCAGGTACTAAAGGAATTTGCCTATCGCTGCAAATGCTCCGTCCGGGAGATCGATCTGGTTGGGCGTTACGGGGGTGAAGAAGTGATTATCCTTTTGCCGGATACCAATCGCAAGCTGGCGATGCAGGTTGCGGAGCGGTTGCGCGCTTCAATTGCCGCAACCCCTATCAACATCGACGGCCAGGAAATTCCATTGACGGTGAGTATCGGCGTGGCAACCAAAGATGAGCACACCCTCCACCTGGAAACGCTCATCGCACGCGCCGACCAGGCAATGTATATTGCAAAACATCGGGGGCGGAACCGTGTTGCCATCAGCAAATAAATAGAGCGAGCCGATGCCCGCTCTACTAATAAGCCGGTAGCTTGTAAACCTGCTCTCGATCGTTTATCCTGATATCTTCAACGCCACCATAGTCACATCGTCTGCCAGGCGCCTGTTCTCGCCATAGATGCTGACTGCCCGGCGGATGGCTTGTAACAGATCCTGGGCGGGCCGGTCCGCATGCTCCTGGACCAGTGCCGCCAGGCGCTCCTGGCCGAATTGCTGGTTGCTGCCGTCCAACACCTCGGTCACACCATCGGTATACAAGAGGAGCGAATCGCCTTCGGAAAATCCGATCGTCTCCATTCTGGGAGAAAAATCTTCCGCCAGGCCGATTGCCGGCGCTGTCGGCTTCAGCCAGAGGATCGCCGAATTGGCTCTGCGGCGGAGGGCCGGGGGGTTGTGTCCGGCATTGACGTAGGCGAGCGTACGCGTTGCCGGGTCAAAGCGTGCCAGGAACACGGTGACGAATGTCGTAAAGTGGACGTTGTGAATATAAAAACGGTTGATGCGCTGAAGGATCTCTGCCGGCGAGTCGGCCTCCGGAGCCATGGTCCGGATGGCAGTTTGCAGGCTGCTCATTAACATGGCAGCCGAGACGCCATGCCCGCTGACGTCGGCGATAACTATTCCATGCCCTCCATCCCGGAAACGAAAGAAGTCAAAATAATCGCCGCTGATGATCTCGGAAGGACGGCTAAATGCCGCTACCTCCACCCCGCGGATGCTGGGCAGTTGTTGCGGCAGCAGGGCGCGCTGGACCACCTGTGAGAGCTCTAGCTCGGCTTCCAGGCGGCGCCGTTCCTCCTCAGAGTAATGGTCAAGACAGACTGCCGCGGTGTAATCCATCTCCAACAGGCTGGCTTCCACATACCCGTTACAAACCACACAGACTCCCAGCGTCTGTTCTTCGATCTTCTCCAGGCTGGTTTCGATGACGTGTAAATGCTTTTCGATACAGTGCTTGTCACTGCCCAGACAGACTTCTTTCTCCGTCTCCGGTGCGGTCTCCAGGAATTCGAGTATTTCCTGCTGCTTCTCCTGTAGCCCTTCTTGAATCCGATCATAGACTTCCGTGACCATCAAACCTCCGTCTTCCTCTGCTGAGTTAGAACATTTGTTTAGAGTCTGACTCGTTTGAGAGCCAGAATCTTACACTGCTAGGGAACGGGTTTCCAGACCTGGTAAAGGCTCAAATTACCACCTTCACCATCTGAATGGAACCCATCCACAACTTCAAAACGGCTGGCAGATGCGAGCTCATACAGCTCTCTTTCCTCGAAATGGTGAACATACCGCAGCCCCCGACCGCCGTTCCGCCAGTCGAGAAGATAATCTCCACTCTCCACCTCTATCTCCGCCAGGCCTGCTGCCTCCCAGGGCTGAACCCGCACCCGGAACTTTTCACTGTTCATGAACTGCCAGTTGGAATGAATGAAGAGCCCGTCTGAACGGAGCAAACGGTGCACGGTCCGTAAAAGGTCCAGGCGCAGCCCGGTCGAGGGAATGTGATGCAGCACAGCAAATGCCGTGACCAGCGACCAGCCGCTCTCGACGGAAAGTTGATCGCGAACCATCGAAAGCCGGGTTATGTCCGCCTGCAAAAAGCTCCTCGAAAACCCCTCTGGCTGTCCCCTCGCATCTCGGACCAGAGGCGGGCTGAAGTCAACACCTAGATACGGTCCTCGATGGCCGTTCTTTGCCAGCCAACGCGCCATCTCCCCGTTCCCGCATCCCAGATCCAGGATCGACTCATCGCTACGGAGGGCTCCGAGCACCCGCTGCACTCCTGGCTGGATGCGGCGGCGGGTTGCAGAGAAGGAGTCACCGAAGCGTGTATAAAAATCACGATTAATTTCAATGAGGCGCTGCGCCGTGCCTGAGTCCATGCGCGGATTATAACGGGTATAATCATCAGACGATTTGTCTGAGTGGACAAAATGCAAACGGAACGACAGGCTCTCTGGCGCTCGACCCATCTCCTTACGGAGGATAAGAAAGATCTGGCACGTACCGTGCTGGATGAGATTCTACGCGGGCGCGATGTGACCAAGACACTCCGAAGCCACCCCTTGCAGAATGGCGGATATCTCAACAAATCTATGCTGGTCTCGATCTATCATGAGATGGTGGCAGCCGGAGAGATTCCGGAGAACCCGCCGCTTCTGGAGCGCATCCGAATGAAACCGATGCGCACGCTCTCCGGCGTGACGACGGTCACAGTGTTGACAAAGCCGTATCCCTGTCCCGGTAAATGCATCTTCTGCCCCACAGATGTGCGCATGCCCAAATCTTACCTGCCGGATGAGCCAGGCGCGATGCGCGGGCTCGAGCATGAGTTCGATCCGTATGCTCAGGTCCGCTCGCGCATTGCACAGCTGGAGTCAGTGGGTCATCCCACCGACAAGATCGAGTTGCTCATCCTCGGCGGGACGTGGTCTTCCTATCGCAGGGATTATCAGGAGTGGTTCATCAAGCGCTGTTTCGACGCGATGAATCCCCTGCTCCCGGCGGGAGAGGGCCCCGGGGGTAGGGAAAATCACGGTGACCTGGCTGAGGCTCACACCCGCAATGAAACTGCCCACCACCGCAATGTGGGTCTGGTCATCGAGACGCGCCCCGATGAGATCAACCCGAAGGAGCTGCGCTGGCTGCGCCATCTCGGCGTGACCAAAGTTCAGATGGGCGCGCAGAGCCTGGACGATCATATCCTTACGATCAACAAGCGCGGGCACGATGTGGAATGTACACGGCAAGCGACTGCCCTGCTGCGCGCCGCCGGCTTCAAAATCGTCCTGCACTGGATGCCGAACCTGCTCGGCGCCACGCCGGAATCAGATCGCCAGGACTTCGCACGCCTGTGGAACGACTTCTGCCCGGATGAAATCAAGATCTATCCCAACCAGCTGCTAGCCAATGCGGAGCTGTACGAATACTGGCAGCGCGGCGAATTTCAGCCGTATACCACGCAGGAACTGATCGACCTGATCGCCGACATCAAGCCCACCATCCCGCGCTACTGCCGCGTGAACCGGGTCATTCGTGACATTCCATCCACGAATGTTGTGGAAGGCAACCGCCGAACCAGCCTGCGTCAGGATATTCACAACGAGATGAAACTGCGCGGCACCCGCTGTCAGTGTGTGCGCTGCCGGGAAGTGCGCGGGAAACCGGTCCATCCAGAAGCCCTCAGACTTGAAGATATGGTCTATCAGGCCGGCGCGGCGGAAGAGCACTTCATCTCTTACGTCACCCCGGATGACAAACTGGCAGGCTTCATACGCTTATCGCTGCCCGGCAGGGACTCGCCTGCTACCGGCATGGCCGATCTGGACGGCGCAGCGCTGATCCGCGAGGTGCATGTCTACGGGCAATCTCTGCCCGTCGGCGCGGAGAAGCGGGGGGCGGCGCAGCATACGGGCCTCGGAACGCGCCTGCTCGAAAAAGCCGAAGCGGTCGCGAAAGAGAATGGCTTCCAGCGGATGGCGGTCATATCAGCCGTAGGCACGCGGGGCTATTATCTCGAGCGCGGCTTTGAGCGCGGTGAGCTCTATCTTACGAAGCGCTTGATCCGGTCTTAGAAGTCTTTCACGGTATCTACATAATTTCATCATCTTTTCGGTAATAAACTGAATTAAAGTGGGGTCTGTCATTCGGCTGGGTGCGTAAGAACTACAGCATTCCCCTCGTTAAATGAATTAGAGTTGTGTTAATCATGGGACCGGGCGCTTGACTTGCGTTTAGCGAGGTGTGACAATATTTTGTTATGGACTATAAGGATTACTACAAAATCCTGGGTGTGGAGCGAAATGCCAGCGAAGAGGATATTCGAAAAGCTTACCGAAAGCTGGCTATGCAATATCACCCGGATCGCAACCCCAACGACAAACAGGCAGAGGAACGCTTCAAGGAGATCAACGAGGCGTATCAGGTCCTCAACGATTCCGAGAAGCGCGCCCATTACGACCGCCTGGGAAGCGACTACTCGAGCTGGCAACGCCGCGGCGCTCCGGGCGACTTCAATTGGGACCAGTATGGCGGAGGTTTTCCCGGGGGCGTTCGGGTGGAATACGGCGATCTTGATGACCTATTCGGTGGCGCCGGAGGCTTCTCCGATTTCTTCCGCACGATCTTCGGCAGAGAGGCGCAAGGAGCCGCACCGGGCGGGACACGTACGCGCATGCGCCAGGAGCCGCAGGCATACCAGCAGGAGCTGGAGATCACGCTCGAGGAAGCCTTCCAGGGAACCACCCGCTTGCTCCAGAGCGATGGCAAGCAGAAGCAAGTTCGCATCCCGGCGGGGGTCCGCACCGGCTCAAAAGTCCGCGTGGCAGGTGCGGGTCCGAATGGACTCGATCTCTACCTCATCGTAGATGTTCGAGACGACCCGCGGTTTGAACGCCGGGGGAACGATCTGCACACCACAACCACAGTCGATGTGTTCACAGCCATCCTGGGCGGCGAGGCTCAGGTGGAGACATTGGCTGGCACCGTCAAGCTTACCGTTCCGGCAGGCACACAGCCTGAGCAGGTCTTCCGACTGGCCGGGCGTGGTATGCCGAGTGTCAAGAGCTCCAGCGAAAAAGGCGATCTCTACGTTCGCCTGAAGGTACAAATTCCCAAGTATCTTTCTCCGAAGCAACGAGAACTTTTAGAAGAAGCCTCGCGGATTAAGTTTTAGGAAGGACGAAGAAAAATAGAATGAAACGTGTACTATTTGCAATCTCGGTTCTGGTGATCGCCACCCTGGCGTGCCAGATGACCGGACTGGAAATCCCGGCTGTACCGCCTCAGGTTCAGCCATCTCCTGTAGTCATTCTCCAGGCGACTCCCCCTGCCCTGCCGACAGCCGCAGATCCGGCTGAGGTGGGTAGCACCCTCGAAGCGCTCTACCACCAGGTGCTCCCGGGCGTTGTCTCGATTCGCGCCGGCACAGCAGGACAGAGCCTGGGATCTGGCTTTGTGTATGACAGCGAGGGGCATATCATCACCAACCAGCATGTGGTTGAAGGCGCAAGTAATGTGGAGGTTTCCTTCCCGTCCGGGTTTATCGCCCGGGGCACCGTGATCGGCTCGGACCCGGATGCGGATATCGCGGTGATCAAAGTCGATGCGCCTGTGGACCAGATTCGACCGTTAGCTATTGGCGACTCCAACACGCTGAACGTAGGTGAACAGGTGGTGGCAATCGGCAACCCATTCGGTCTCACCGGTACCATGACGCTGGGAATCGTTTCGGGTCTTGGAAGGACACAGCTTGCCCATGCTTCTCCAGAAGGCGGCTTTTTCAGTACAGCCGATATCATTCAGACCGACGCAGCCATCAACCCCGGCAACTCGGGCGGCCCGCTCTTCAATTTGCAGGGTGAGGTGGTGGGCGTCAACCAATCCATCCGGACCGAAAACTTTAATGAAGTCACCGGTAACGCAGTCAACTCTGGCGTAGGCTTCTCCATCTCCATCAACCTGGTGAAACGTATCGTCCCTTACCTGATCCGCGACGGTGGCTACGAGTATCCATACCTGGGCATCAGTTCCAGCAGTGAGCTGGGGCTGGCAGAGATTGAAGCGCTGGGCTTAAATACCTACACCGGCGCTTATGTACTCAGCGTCGTTCCCGGTGGTCCCGCGGACCGGGCTGGCCTTCGAGGCGGAAGTCGGGCAACCAATATTGAAGGCTTGCAGGCTGGCGGTGATATCATCACCGCTATCGATGGACAGCCGGTGACAAACTTCGACTCGTTGCTGAGTTACCTGACCACGAATAAGTCCCCCGGTGAAACCGCGGTGCTGACCGTCCTGCGTGATGGACAGCCTTTGGATATCACTGTTACCCTGGGCGCTCGTCCTTAAAATAAAACCGGACGGCACTGTGAAGCGTGCCGTCCGGTTGTTTCTTACCCAAACCGTTCCTCGCGCCAGACGTCGGCACGGTTGTGATATCCAGCCTGCTCCCAAAAGCCTCGCCGGTCACGCGGCATGAATTCG
>DATHTH010000195.1:0-14358 GCA_035463495.1 Anaerolineales bacterium
TTTATTTTGATTATTACGAGCACGATGTCGCCAATGATGACCCCAGGCGGCCCTTTCATAGTCGTATGCATGGGTTCATGCTGGATAGACTTTATCCGAAACCGGACTTTGTCATCTTCCTGGATGCGCCGGCCGAGGTACTCTTTGCCCGGAAACCAGAGGGCACTCTTGAAGCGCGGGAACGCCGTCGCCAGGAATATGTGCGTCTACAGCAGGTAGTCAATTCCTACGCGGTTGTGGATGTGTCTCAGCCGGAGGAGGAAACCCTGCAGGAGATCTCTGGGTTGATTATGAACTTCCCCTATAACAAAATTGATAAGCAATACAAAGTGGGCTCGCCGAGTAGTTAACATGATTAAGCAGTTTGTGCCCATTCTTGCCAATAGCCCAGCATTCGGCAAGTTTGTCAGCCTGCTGGAACATGCGGATGGAGAACGGGCAAATGTGCTCCGCGTGCTTACCTATCACCGCGTGGATGAGCCTGACGCCCATCCGTGGCTCGATCCGGGGTTGATCAGTGCTCCGCCGGAAATCTTTGAAAAGCAGATGAAGTATCTGGCAGGTAATTATGAGCCTGTCTCTGCCCTGGACGTGGTGAATGCCCTCGAGAAAGAGTCGCCCGTGGCTTTGCCTCCCCGGGCAGTATTGGTCACTTTCGACGATGCCTACTGTGATTTTGCTGAACATGCCTGGCCCGTCTTGAAACAGCTTCGAGTTCCCGTTATCCTCTTCGTACCGACAGCTTTTCCTGACCATCCCGAGCGCCTGTTCTGGTGGGATCGCCTGTTCCATGCCCTTCAAACCACCTCCAGACGTGAGCTGACCACGCCCGTAGGACAGCTATTGCTCTCTACACCGGGAGAACGTGCTCAGGCATATAAAACTCTCAAGAATCACTTCAAAACCGTCCCCCACGCGCAGGCAATGGCAGAGGTGGAGCGGATCTGCCAAGACCTCGGTGTTGCTCCTCAGCAGAATATCGTCCTCGGCTGGGCTACGTTGAAGAAGCTCGCGGGGGAGGGTGTTACTCTGGGCGCTCACACTCAACACCACCCGATTATGAACTGCGTCACCCTTGAGGAACTGGAGAAGGAGGTGGTAGGTTCCCTGCGGGATCTGACCCATCAGATCGGCGCCGCGCCTCAGACATTTGCCTATCCCAGTGGGATCCATAATGACGCAGCGGTCGCGGTCGTGGAACGCGCCGGTTTCAGGCTGGCGTTTACCACTCGGCGTGGACTTAATGAAATACGTCGCGCCGACCGCCTCCGGCTTCATCGCATCAACGTGGGCGCACGGACGACCTTGCCTGTTCTGCGTGCGCAACTGCTGTCCTGGTCGAATCCGGTCCATTCCCTGAGCAACCGACTGTCCGGCTGATCGAGCCAATCTGTGGGGCCAGGTTCGTACTGCCTGCGCTTCTCCTGTCTTCTTTACGGTTCATTACCTGTTTCTCAAAACGTACCATGCGCCTCTGCTGTTCGGTGTTGCCTGGCTCTCGAGTGTGACACATATCGTTATGCTGATCCGGTCCTGATTCCAATTTCTAGTTTTTCAGTTTTGTGTATCATTTTTCTCTTTTTTACGTCCAGTAAGCGGGAAAGTAATCCACCAAATATAAAACAAATTAAGATAGGATGAAAACATGAAAATTCTTATTGCCAGTAAAATCGATCCGGCCTCCATCGAGAAGTTGAAAGAAAACCACGAGGTCGTCTGCGCTTTTGGCGCAGATAAGGAAACATTGAAAACGGCCATCCAGGGCTGCGATGTTTTGATCTTCCGCAGCGGCGTGGACATCTCAGCGGAAGTGATGGCGGCTTCGCCCTCCTTGAAGCTGCTTATCCGCGGTGGGTCCGGTGTGGATAATCTGGATATGAACTACGTGAACCAGCACGATCTGCGCCTGGTCCGCATCCCCGGGCCGGGGGCAAAGGCGGTCGCCGAGCTGAGCTTTGCGCTGATGCTTGCGCTGGCTCGCAAAGTAGTGGAAGCCGATCGTCTGACCCGCCAGGGTCACTGGGCAAAGAGCGAGATGACCGGATATCTGCTCACAGGTAAGGTGCTAGGTGTGGTCGGTGCCGGAAATATCGGATTTCTGGTAGCGCACATGGGCGCAGCCTGGGGTATGAAAGTCCTGGCATGTGTGGAGCATGCCACTCCCGAGCGCATGGAAGAGTTTGAACGGGCGGGTATCCAGCTCACCACCTGCGAACAGGTCTTGGCTGAGTCGGACTTTGTCAGTGTGCATGTCCCGCTTAAGCCCGACACTCGCAACTTCATCGATGCAGAGGAACTGGCTTTGATGAAGCCGAACGCCTATCTGGTCAATTTGGCGCGCGGCGGCGTAGTGAATGAAGCCGCGCTTCATCAGGCACTGGCAGAAGGCCGTCTGGGTGGCGCCGCTCTGGATGTTCACCAGGCAGAGGGTGAAGGCAAAATCTCGCCGCTGGCTGAATTCAAGAATGTTATTCTCACCCCGCATATTGGCGCCAGCACCTTTGACTCCCAGAAGGAGATCGGCGCTATCATTCTTCAGACGATGGAATCCTTCATGGCGGAACCGGTTCTCGCTGGTTCTGTGCAGACGGGCTCCGCCCAGGTCTGATTCAAGTTTCGTCATTCATTACTCATCCATGGAGAGCAAAATGTTAAGAAAAACAACGCAATTGAAACAACTCCTCCAGTCCGATCAGCTTGAGTTCATTATGGAAGCCCATAATGGTCTCAGCGCCAAGATCGTGGAAGAGGCAGGATTCAAAGGGATATGGGGCAGCGGACTGAGCCTTTCTGCCTCGCTCGGAGTCCGCGACAACAACGAAGCCAGCTGGACGCAGGTGCTGGAAGTGATGGAGTTCATGAGTGATGCAACCACCATCCCCATTCTGTTGGACGCGGACACCGGGTATGGCAATTTCAACAACGTCCGCCGCCTGGTGCGTAAGCTCGAGCAGCGCAACGTTGCCGGCATGTGCATCGAGGACAAGCTCTTTCCAAAAACGAACTCCTTTATCAATAGCGAGCAGCAGCCTCTTGCAGACGTGGAAGAGTTCGCAGCGAAGATCAAAGCTGCCAAGGATACGCAGCAGGATCCGGACTTCTGTGTAGTCGCAAGAGTCGAGTCCCTGATCGCGGGCTGGGAGCTGGAGGAGGCTCTCCGGCGAGCCGAAGCCTATTACCTGGCCGGTGCCGATGCGATCCTGATGCACAGCAAGCTCAAGACAGCCGATCAGATCCTGGAGTTTATGCGGGCCTGGCAGCACAAGTGTCCTGTCGTGATTGTCCCAACAACCTATTACAATACCCCTACCTCTGTCTATGAAGAGGCCGGTGTCAGCCTTGTCATCTGGGCAAATCACCTCTTGCGAGCCAGTATCAAGGCTATGCAGCAGACTGCGGCACAGATCTACCAGGAGCAGTCGATCAGCTCGATCGAAGGGCAAGTGGTCTCTGTGAAGGAAATCTTCCGGCTACAGAATGCAGCCGAGCTGGAAGAGGCGGAAGGGAAATATCTGCCCAAGATCGAGGTCGAAAGCTCCGAGCTTTCGGCGTAACAGATTTACGCCCTGAACGTCAGAATATGTACCAGTTTCTGACTCGGGGCGTGCCTGCGTGGTTTGAGCAGCACGGTTTGAAGAGGTCATAGATTGCGCACAAATTCATACGAAAAATTGCCTCATGCATTCGTCATCGGCCTGGACTGCATCACAGGACTTCAAACGGCACGCATTCTGGCTCACCATGGTATTCCGGTTATCGCCCTGGCTAAGGATCTTCAGCATTTCTGCTGTCAGACAAATGTATGTGAAAGAATCATCCGTGCAAATACAGCCAACGAAGAATTTATCGAGGTACTGGAGAATCTGGGACCGGAACTGCCTCAAAAAGCGGTCCTGTTTCCATGCACGGATATGAGTGTCCTTATGCTATCCCGGCATCGAGAGCGACTGGCTGTGTGGTACCACGTCGTCCTGCCTGAGCCCGATGTCGTTGAAATGCTTATGGACAAAGTCCGTTTCTATACGTATGCACAGGAGAAAGGACTGCCTATCCCCAGGACGTTTTTCCTGAGAAGCAGAGCCGATGCAGAGAACGCCGCCGAGAAGTTAGCGTTTCCCTGTATCATGAAGCCGCCTATGAAAACTCCCACCTGGGAACAAAATACCCGGGTCAAGGTCTATAAAGTTAATGACCGGGAGGAGTTTCTTGGCCTGTATGACCGCTGCTCGAACTGGGCAGACCTATTGATGATCCAGGAATGGATCGAGGGTAGCGACGCCAACCTGTATTCTTGCAATTGCTATTTTGATGCCTGCTCTGAGCCTCTGGTGACGTTCATAGCCCGCAAGATCAGGCAGTGGCCGCCCGAAACTGGGACGAGCTGCCTGGGCGAGGAGTGTCGCAACGACGTGGTCCTCGAAGAATCGATCCGATTGTTCCGCAGCGTTGACTATCGCGGACTCGGCTATGTCGAGATGAAGCGAGATGAACGGACAGGGAAGCACTACATCATCGAGCCGAATATTGGCAGACCCACCGGCCGGTCGGCGATTTCCGAGGCGGGTGGCGTCGAGCTACTCTACACAAAGTACTGTGATGTCCTGAACCTGCCCCTGCCCCCGAATCGGAAGCAAGAATACAAGGGCGCAAAGTGGATCTATCTTCAGCATGACATCCCTTCGGCGATTCATTACTGGAAGCGTGGGAAGCTCACCGTTGGAGAATGGTGGCGTTCGGTGCGAGGCCCTAAACGGGACGCTGTGCTTTCATGGAGTGACCCGGTGCCGTTCCTGCATTCTCTGCGGAAGGTTGGAAAAACACTGGTCAGAGGCCGATCGGAAAATTAATCATACTAAAAAGGAGTCACCAGAGATACAAAACTTTATTGGCTGATAAGAAGGCTTTCACTATCGACCCCGCACCTTGCTACTCGACGGGCCCAATCGGGAGATCAGTCAAGTTAACGCGTTATGGTGCCATAACATATGATAAAACCAAGCAACTATGAGCAACTTAAGATATTTTTTGATAAGCGACGTGGTGATCCGAGCCAAAAACCGGATGCCTCCATTGCGATTCCCGTCAACGCGCAGGGCGATCTCGAAACGGTATTAGGCGTGTTGAATGATATTGCCAGGTACAAAGGGAGTCACACATTTGAGGTGATCCTGGCAATCAACAATTATCCCGAGGGACAGGAACCGGACGAAATTGAGTTTTTCCGAGCCATAGGGATTGTTGTCGCGCCAACGCCAAGCGTCCGCCGGCCCGATGAAGCCGTGTGTTTCTCTGCGCGTATGACGGGTGTCCGGGCAGCCCAGACAGACCACCTGCTGCTTTTCGATGCCGATTGCCGTATTCCCAACCCGACAGCTCTCATTGACTGGTATATCGAACGCTTGCAGAGCGGCGCCGGGCTGGCATATACGCATGTGGGTCATTATGACCTACGGAAGCGCCTCTCCGTCGTTGCACGGATGGTGGCACATCATGGGGCGCGCTGGGTGAAACGGCAGCTCCTGGGGATTCCTACAACCCGGGGCAGCAACTATGCCGTCAATCGTGCGAACATGATCGGGTTTTATGAACAGAGACTCTTGAGTGATGACATCAATGTGGGTCCGACGTTCAAAGCGCATGGTCTTCGCATCGATTATTCCGGGAAGCGACAGCTCGTGGTTCTCACCTCGGGACGTATGTTTACCGGTGGCTGGAGCAGGCTCGCCCGTTATTTACTTTACCGGTTAAGGTACAACTTGAAAATGCTTCCGGTTGGCCAGGATGTAACTGGACGCATTCAACGCGGTAGCGACAATATCCGCAATGTCAAACCGCGCTGAGCGGTCACGGGAACAGCTTGATGAGTGGTTAGCGTGGGTCTGACCGCGCATGACGAACCGTGGAAGCATGCTTCCCGGCCTCATTAATCCAAACCATATACAAGCTAAGCCTATTGCCGGCCAGCGGGATATTTCCTACTAGACGCCAGCATGGAGGGATTTGGCGGGTTTGAACGCAACGTGCCATGACAAACCCCCCTAAAGTGGCTTGTTACGCTGCTTACCCTACCGCTATTGATCAAATATAGTTATTTCAAGAACGGTCAAAACGGTCGTGCTAAGTAGTCAATCGAAATAGCTTATAAAACACTGCATTGCTCAAGCCGCTGCCTAGAGCATGTTTTCATAAAATTACTCTCGAACGACTACTTAATTATCATGAAGTTGCAAGAGAGAAATAGAGCTCCACTCGTTATGATTAGATAACCGCAGTTTTGTCGCACTCTTTATTTGTAGTTCGGGAGCCGACCGTTCCTCCTTGCTCTGCGCATCGGCAGTGTCCGAAGAGTATTACAGGAAACGGGCATGAAAATCAGAGTTCCGCGCAATTGATGGCGCCAGGGTAGCCAGATACGCCAACTCTTGTTTTTCTCCTGATCAATTTTTTGTTCCAAAGAATTTATTTTCAAAATTTGCTTTTCTTGACCTGGCAGATAAGCATAGCAATTTCTCTCTTGCAAAGTCACCATCGCAAATTTCTTTGTCTGCCATCAAGAGAAAGGCAAAATGTCTGCTTTCCGGAGTGGGGCTGAGATCGTGCGCACCGCGGGATACTGACCTTTTGCGCTCACCGCAATAGTGAACACCATGAAAATCAACATGACCAGAATTACAAATGCCTTTCTGGCGCTGATGCTTGCTGCGAGTCTGTCGCTTGCCCCTACGTCTTTTGGATCCGCTCAGGACGGGGGAGCATATGTTTCCCATGTGTCATCCACAGATCCTGAAGAGACCGGACCACTCAACCCGGTGGGCCTGGCATTTTCAGCTTCCTCTCAAAGTTTCTATATTGTGGAAGAACCAGGGCAGGGACCGAACCTTCTTGCAAATACCTCGGAAGTCATCGCTATTACGCCGCTTGGAGAGGCTGATGAGACGACGAGACTCGCCGAGCTGATTGAGGATCCTTTAAATATTGTTTTTGACAATAAGGGTCAGCGTCTGCTTGCCTTTCAGCCATCAACAGGCCGTTTGGTGGAGGTTAGGGAGCATCCGGGTGGGCAATTGGATCGCACTCTCGTTGTTTCTCGTAACACGCCTGGTCTGAGCGTTCAAGATCCTGCTGGCATGACCCTGGATGAAGCGAGCGGAGAATTATTTATTCTCGACGCCGCGTTGCAGCGGATTACGCGGGTACAACTGGGCACCGGCCGGGTCTTAGCAATCATAGATCTAGCGTCGAGCGCGATCGCCGCACCGCGTGGGATTGCGTTTGATCCATCCACCGGTCACTTGCATGTTTTCGATTTGATCGACCAGACTCTATATGAGCTCACCCCAGCCGGAAAGGTAGTCAACACCCGCGCTTTGGGTCGTTTTGGCTTGAAGAGTCCGCATGCCATGGTCTTCGCCCCGAGCGGAGATCAGACCGACGACCCGGCACAGCTGAGTCTATTCGTGGCAGATAGCGGTCTGATTGCCGGACGGGGAACCAACTCCCTGTCAAGCGATGAGTCCAATACATCGACCGAGTCCATGGGACAGATCATGGAGTTCTCTATGATCGAGCCCGCTGCGACCGCAGCAAGCTCCTTTACTTCTGTTGTGATACGGTCGTTGGATATGTCTGAGATTTCTCCTCCCGGTCCGGATCCGTCTGGTCTGGCTTATCTACCTTTCAACAACAGCCTGATGGTGAGTGATGGAGAAGTGGAGGAAATTGGTTACAACATAACGCATTTCCAGGGTGCGAACGTCTGGGAGTTGACCTTGGGCGGATCGGTCATTCGGACAGCCAACATTTCACCTGTCGAACCTACCCTGGTGCCCATGTCGGATGAGCCGACAGGCGTCGCCTGGAATCCAAATGATAATCATTACTATTTTTCCGATGATACCGGGAGTGTGGATCTGTACGACCTCAATCCCGGGGCGGATGGGCTGGTGGGCACGAGCGATGACACCTGGATAGGACGATCTTTAAGTTCCTTTGGTGTTGGTGATGCCGAAGGGGTTGCCTATGATAGCTGGGATAATCGTCTCTGGGTGGTCGATGGTGCTAATGCAGAAGTCTATCAATTTACTCCCGCCGGGGCGTACGTAAGTCAATTTGACGTGTTGCAGTACGGCGTGGTGGATCCGGAAGCCGTCGAATTCAATCCGAACACCGGTACCCTGTTTGTGATGAGCAGCAATAATGCCAGCCCGGTGATCATTGAAACGACCCGGACCGGTGCTTTGCTTCAGACGATTGATATCTCCGCAGCGAATGCTCGTGTACCGGCAGGGCTGGCATATGGGCCCGCTAGCGATGGTTCAGGGGCAAGGCATTTCTATATAGTCGATCGTGGGTACGACAATAACGAGAATGGCAATCTGATCGATGGCAAACTCTTCGAAATGACTGCGCCCACGCCGGGGTCCACGCCAACTCCCTCCAACACAGCGCTTCCCGTTAATTCAGCAACCCCAACGTCCACGGCAGTTCCCCCGGGTAGTGCATTCTTCGCTTCCTTCGCTCTGAATGGCACTGTTAGCGGCCTCTCCTTTGCCGACGAAGACATCGTCTACTTCGATGGGCAGAGCTGGAGTTTATTCTTCGACGGTTCAGATGTAGGGGCAGGGGGCTCAGATCTATTTGCCTTCCATATGGTGAATGCTAATACGCTTCTGATGGCTTTCAATACTGACCTGACCCTCAGCGGTATGACTGTCACCCCTCAGGACATTGTTCGCTTCGATGCTACTTCGCTAGGGGCCAATACGGCCGGTACATTCAGTATGTATTTTAATGGCGCAGATGTAGGGCTGGCAGAGCCAACGGCTGAGAGGATCGATGCCATTAATGTATTATCGGATGGGAGAATTCTAATCTCCACAGCAGGTGATATATCGGTGCCCGGAGTTACAGGAAAGGATGAGGATATCGCGGTGTTTACCCCGGCTTCCCTGGGCAATACGACCAGTGGCACCTGGGCGATGTACTTTGATGGATCGGATGTCGGGTTGTCAGATTCAAGCGACGAAGATATTGATGCGTTGGACGTAGCAGGCGGACATATCTATCTCTCAACAATCGGAAATTTCGCAGTGACCGGGTTGACGGGAGCAGGAGAAGATGTCTTCATCTGTTCTCCATCTCTGCTCGGTGATGTGACTGCTTGTAATTTTTCCCCGGCTCTGTTCCTCGATGGCAGCGCCTGGGGCCTTGCCGGGAATAGTTTGGATGCCTTCCATTTGCAAACAGCAAATACCGCTCCACCCGCCACAGCAACAAGCTCGCCAATCGTAACGCCTACGAGCTCGTTCACTGCTACGCCGAGCTTCACGCCTTCGCCGTCTAGAACACCCACCACAACGGGAACGCCAACCAATACTTCCACGCCGAGCAACACGCCCACGCATACTGTCACTCCGCCTCCGTTGAGTGACTCCTTCTTTGCCTCGTTCGCCCAGAATGGTTCCGTTGGAGGTGTCGCTTTTGCTGATGAAGATATCGTCCGTTTTGACGGGCAGAACTGGATCCTTTTCTTTGATGGTTCTGACGTAGGAGTAGGGGGCATAGACCTGTTTGGTTTTTCGATTGTAGATGCCGACACGATCCTGATGGCGTTCAGCGCCGGTGTTACACTGAATGGAATGGCAGTCACTCCATATGATATCGTGCGCTTTGATGCTACGTCGCTAGGTCCTACTACTGCGGGCACGTTTAGCATGTACTTTAATGGCGGAGATGTAGGATTTGATAGTACCGCCGAAAAAATTGATGCTGTTGCCCTCCTTGCGGACGGCCGGCTCCTGATTTCGACCACCGGTAATCCCAGTGTTCCGGGGGTGTCCGCTCGGGATGAAGATGTTCTGGTCTTTACGCCGACTTCCCTGGGTACCAATACCAGCGGCACCTGGGCGATGTACTTCGACGCCTCCGATGTCGGACTGAGTGATAGCAGTGAGGATGTCGACGCGTTACAGGTGGTCAACGGATCCATCTATCTGTCTACATCCGGAGCCTTCGCGGTGAGTGGGATCGCAGGTGCGGCGGAGGACGTCTTCGTGTGCACACCGGTCTCTCTTGGTGACACGAGCGCATGCAACTTTAATCCGGCTCTATTCTTCGATGGCAGCGCCTCGGGATTGTCTGGTAACAACCTGGATGGGTTCTTCCAGGGAGGAGCTAACTCGACGCCTAGCACACCCACCAGCACACATACCCCAGCGTCGACTGCCACAGGATCGCTTACACCGACCGCGACGCGGACACCAACCAGCTTGTTCACACCTTCCATGACAAACACGCCCACCCAGACAGCGATTCCTTCCAGCACATTTACCGCGACGGCTACTTCCACGATTACAAATACACCGACGCCCGGCAGTTCGCCAACCGGCACTCCCACAGGATCCGCAGCAGATCTGATCTTTGCCAGCGGCTTCGAGACGGGGAATTTTTCAGGCTGGACCTCGGTCTCCAATGGAGGCGGCGACCTGAGCGTCACCTCCTCTGCTGCCATTGCCGGGTCCTACGGGTTGCAGGCAATCATTAATGATACTACGGCCATGTACGTGAACGATGACTCGCCCGCTGCCGAACCGCGCTACCGTTTCCGTTTCGATTTTGACCCGAATTCACTGAGCATGAGAGACGGAGACGCACATATTATCTTCAGGGGCTACAGCGGCACGACCACTGTTGCAATCAGAGTGGAGTTTGGTTTTTCATCCGGTGCCTACCAGATCAGAGCTGCCCTGGTCAATGATGGGTCCACATGGACCGACACGAATTGGTTCCCGTTGAGTGATGGGCCTCATTCCGTCGAGCTGGATTGGCGTGCGGCAACAAGTGCAGGCGCCAATAACGGCGGTTTGACGCTCTGGCTGGATGGCGTTCCGCAGGCAGACATCACAGGTGTTGACAACGATACCCTGCGATTGGATCGTGCCCGCCTGGGGGCACTGGCTTCGATCGATACTGGTACAAGTGGTACATATTACTTTGATGCCTTTGAATCCCGCCGGCAAACCTACATTGGACCATAAGGCTCAAAGCTGGCAGCGTGTATCCTGCTCAATGACTGGGAGCCTTCCCAGGGCTTTATCTAATTCCCTTTACGAGTAGTGGTCAGAGTTAATGGTTATGGTAAAAGAAAATCTTGCACTGCAAGACGCGATGATGGCAGTCTTGTGGCTTCTTCCCTACGAAGCCCGGCAGTCGGTATTTAAAACATTATCGCCTGGCGCGTACAAGCGCTTCCAGGAGATGCGGAGATTTGACACCGACAAAGGTCGCTCCCTCAAGGGATTTGACCAGCAGAAATGCATCTTCGTCCATATTACGAAGTGCGCGGGCATTTCGGTCGGTATGAGTCTGTTTGGCAATCTGGGCGGCGGCCATTTGCGAGTCACGCATTACCAGCTCATCTTCAGCAAACGCGAATTCGAGGAGTACTTCAAGTTTACGTTCGTACGTAACCCCTGGGACCGGCTGGTGTCTGCCTTCCAATTCTTGAAAAAGGGTGGGACGAACAAAGTGGACCGGGAGTGGTCACAGCAAAACCTGGCGCGATTCCCGGATTTCCACAGCTTCGTTACGAACTGGGTCAATCGAAAGAACGTCAGTAGCTGGAAGCACTTCGTGCCACAACATAAGTTTGTTTGTGATCCGGGGAGCGATATCCCAAAAGTGGACTTTGTGGGGCGTTTTGAATGCCTGAACGAAGATTTCACGCATGTACAAAAAAAATTGGGGAGTCACGCAAGCCTCCAGCACTTGAACAAGACGGAGGGCGGCAAGAAGGATTATCGAGAGTACTACACGGAGACAACCCGAAACATCGTCGCGGACGTCTATCGGGAGGACATCCGCATCTTCGGTTACGATTTTGATAACGCTTTTTTAAAGCGAACAGACAACCCGGGTTAAACAGCTCACCAACGCTTTCAGCCAATCGAGGAACTGTTTTTTTACCAGCAACAGGCGGATTTCACCGGAAATCCGCCTGTTTTTTTAAGTCGCCTGAGAGAGGGTCAGAATTGCTGTAAATCATCCGCTATGGTACGATTCTCGTGGTTGCTCCCTGTGTCCAGCCTGGATACCGGTTGCCACCTCCGGGTGTGGTGAAATGATCAGTCTCCAGCAGGTATTGAATAGTCCTTTGAGCTTGCGGGTGGTCTCCACTCTGGCACAGAATTTGAGCCCGCAGGTGGGATATCGCGTGGCAGCGTTGCTGGCGCGGCGCCTGGCACGCCAGCGGGACTCGCAAGTGGTCCGGGCGATCCGTGCGAACCAGTGGGTAATCCGTGGAGAAACGTTACGGGGAGAGGCTTTGGATTGTGCCGTTGTCGAAACCCTGCAGCACGCGGCCCGGTGCATCTTTGATCTGTATCATTACATGACGAAACCGGATGCCGCAGGGCAGCGAATCGTCCTGGAGCCATCTTTCCAGCGGCTTTTCCAGCGAGCTGAGTTCGATGGTCGCGGTTTGATTATCCTCGGGTTGCATATCAGTAATTTTGATCTAGTCCTGCACTGGGTCAGCAGCCAGGGCTTGCGGCCCATGGCTGTCACCATTCCCAATCCGCAGGGTGGGCGTCGTCTCGAATACGAAATGCGAAAAAGAATGGGAATGACGCTTCTTCCAGCATCTGTGGGGGCACTGCGGCAGGCAATGAAGCATCTACAAAAGGGAGGCATGCTGTTGACCGGCATGGATCGTCCTGTCTCAGTTCCTGAGGTGTGCCCGCGCTTTTTCAACCGACCGGCAGCTCTCCCTCTTCATCACATTTTTCTCGCAACCAAAGCTCAGGTACCCCTGGTAATTGCAGCCACCTACCTTCGGGACGATGGCAAGTATCACGTCTCTCTGTCAGATGAGATCGAGCTGGACCCTCATGCAGACCACGAGCACGGACTGCTTCGAAATGCCGAACATGTATTAAGCGCGGCAGAGCCCTTTATTCGACAATTTCCAGGGCAATGGTCTGTGCCTTTGCCTGTCTGGCCTCAGATCACGGATCTGGTCCCGTGGTGACGTTTGTGGCTGTATCCGAATATTAGGCTGTGAGGAGAATGCGATGAGCGATATTACGAATCACCGCAGGGTCAATGACATCCTTTTGGGCCCTTTGGAGAGGCCAGCGCTAAGGTGGCTGGCGACTCACATGCCAGCCTGGGTGACACCGGATATTTGCACGTTCATTGGTCTGGCTGGATCGCTCACGGTTGCGGCTAGCTACGTGCTGAGTCTTTATGACCGGAATTTCTTATGGCTGGCATCGTTCGGGTTTCTTGTCAACTGGTTTGGCGACAGCCTGGATGGTACCCTGGCGCGTTACCGCAGGATCGAGCGGCCGGTTTATGGCTTTTTTGTCGACCACACCATGGACGCGGTGAGCGCGACCGTCATCTTTCTCGGGCTAGGCATGACCCCTTATGTCAGCTTCAATATTGCCTGCCTGGCATTAATATCTTATCTGCTTTTATCTGTGCTTGTGTTTCTCCGTACCAGCGTAGTTGGCGAGTTCAAGATCTCTTATAGCATGCTGGGACCCACAGAGATTCGAGTCATTGCCGTCCTGTTGAATACGGTCATGTACTTTGGCGGTGTCCGCCCGTATTTCCTGACAATCGGGACAATGAATCAAATTACATTCACTTTCTACGACATCATCATCGTTGCTATTGCCCTGCTCATGTTGTTCTTTTTCTCTCGAACTGCCGTCCAGGAAATTATCAGGCTGGCAAAGGAAAACAAGTAAAGCGCAATTTTCACCAGAAATTTCATTTCCCCGTTTCGATCGGGCTTAATTGCCGCGAATATCATCCCGGCTGTTTCATCGTTTATCCTTAAAACACGGACAATACAAGAAAGTAGACTGTTTGCCGAACCGTGAACAGAATGCGAGACGAAGCTATGGGTAATTCCGCTGACGAGAAGAAAAAGAAAAAGCCAACCGGTCATCCCGAGCAAAAGCTAGGGGATACGCCCGTCCCGCCATGGGAGATGCCTACGCCTGAGGAAAAGGAGGCAGTCCAGCCGGTCCGCGAGGCGCTGAAAGATGCGATCGTAAACGTGGACTCGCCTGAAAAAGCTGATGAGGTGATCCGCGATCTGGAGGCTGCCACGGCAGACCAGACTGTCGAGACCGTGAAACAGAACCAACCCTCTGCGTCGACGCCGGCGACCGCAGCCCGGGCGGTAGAAAAAGCTGCACAGGAGGCGCCGGAAAGCAAGAAAGCGGAAGAAATCCTGAATGCCACTGCTCATGCTCTCACAAGCCCGGATAAGCATCAGCGAGAGGTTGTGTCGGAGGCTGTGCAGGAGATCGTCAACCCGGAACAGCAGGGGGGCGCGCCGCCCAA
>DATHTH010000196.1:0-27994 GCA_035463495.1 Anaerolineales bacterium
AAGCCTTCGACGCTTGGAGGGCGGTTCGGGGCAATCGTGGATTCGGGATTCTTTCATCTATTCGACTCCGAACAGTGTGAGCAATTTATTGACGAGCTGGAGGCGGTGCTCCTCCCTGACGGCCGGTACTACATGCACGAGTTTGCAGTCGAGTTTCCGGTGCCGAACATGCCGCGACGAATTACGGCGGAGGAGCTCGAGGCGCGTTTTACTACAAAGCGAGGCTGGCGGATCAAAGAGATCCAACAGGTGGAATTCCTTAGCCGGGTCGCACCTCCCGTCGCGGCGATCTGCGCCTGCATCGATCGGACGAACTCCTCGGAGACTTGACATGCCCATGCTTCAAACAAAGTCTGGCTTCGTAAAGGTGGACAATGCCCAGCTCTATTATGAAACGGGGGGCGAGGGGACGCCCTTCGTGATGATTCATGCCGGTGTGGCAGACAGCCGCCAGTGGAATAACGAGTTTGCAGCCTTTGCCAGCACTCACGGGGTCCTGCGGTACGATATGCGAGGCTATGGACAGAGCGAGCCAGCCGAAGGCGAGTTCAGCCATCTAAATGATCTGACAGGACTCCTGGATGCGCTCGAGATCCGCGAGCCGTTCGTCCTGATGGGATGCTCCATGGGCGGCGAGCTGGCGATGGACTTCGCAGTTTCTCAACCCTGGCGCGTGAAAGCCCTGATCATGGTCGGCTCGGCGCCGAGCGGCCTGGAGCTTGACATCCCACCGCTCGCCAAGTTTGCCGACGCCGAAAGAGCCTGGCACGCCGGCGACCTGGATCTTCTCACGGAAATCGAGACCCAGATCTGGTTCGACGGCGCGGGCAGAAGGCCAGAGCAAGTGAATCAGGACATGCGAAGACTGCTGTATGAGATGAATTACAAAGCGCTTAGGAATGAGCGCAGCGGACTCGGAAAGCGCCTGCCGAACGCAATGACACCGGCGGTGGAGCGGCTCTCCGAGCTGAGCATGCCGATCCTTGTCATTGTGGGCGAGCATGATACGCCTTACATCCTGGCGGCTGCGGATTATATGCAAGAGCACTTGCTCTCGGCGGAAAAGGTGGTCATCGCGGATGCCGCGCATCTGCCCAATATGGATCATCCGGAAGAGTTTCAAGCGATTGTCAGAAAGTTCCTGCAACAACATTCTGCTCGCTGACCGGAGCGTCGCCACATAGCCGAAACGGCGCCACGACCGGTACGACTCCGGCTCACTATGACGTTATCTCACCCCTTCAACATCTCATCGTGTGTCTCGGATTCTTCCTCAGGACCGGCGAGAGAGGGCATTTCGAGGATCGAGTTCAAGCCAAAGTGCTGCAGAAACTCGGGCGCGGTGGAATAGAGAATGGGGCGGCCCGGTCCATCGGCGCGGCCAGATTCAAGGATCAATCCCTTGTGCAGGAGGCTCTTCAGCATGCTATCGCTGTTGACGCCGCGGATGGCGTCGATCTGCGGGCGCGTTACCGGCTGCTGGTAGGCGATAATCGCGAGGGTCTCGAGGGCGGCGCGGCTCAGGTGGGTGGTCGCCTCCAATCCCAGAAAGCGCTCGATCAATTCGGCAAGCTGTGGGGCGGTGGTCAACTGCACGCGCCCGGCATGTCGTTGCAGGCGCAAGCCTCGCGTCGCCAGGGCATCATCCAGCTCATGCAGCCCCCGCTCCACAACCGAGGGGGCCACGTCCAGGGCAGCCGCCAGTTGGACAGTCGTCACCGGTTCGGGCGCAACGAAGAGAATGGCCTCCAATTTCATGGAAAGTGGCATTTCAATTTCGGAATCTTGCCCGGAAGTGGGCTGGGGGTCGCTCATGCTATAATTGCTCCGCTTCGTACGTAGAATACTGGAATTTGGAGAGATGAGGATTAAAACACTAGCTTTACCGATTTTGCTTGTGAGCCTGATGCTCACATCCCTGGCATGCACCGTTTTCGTCGGCGGCCCCGATTACTCGAGCCTTCCAGCGATCCCCGTTTCCGCCGAAGCTGCCGCGAGCATTCAACAGGAGCTTCAACGCGCAATTGAAGCCGGAGCACAGACCGGCGTGATTACCATCAATCTGACCGAGCCGCAAGTCACATCTTACCTGGCAGCCCGCATGCGGAGCGATCCCGAACTGCAACAAACCGACCGGACGCCGCTAATAAGTGAGCCGCAGGTGTATCTGCGAGACGGGCAGATGCAGATCTACGGCAAGAGCCAGCGAGGCATGTTCGCCGCCAACATCGGGATTATCGTGCAGGTCGGCGTGGATGCCGAAGGCAAGCCGCTGATCGAGATCACCTCCGCTGACTTTGGCCCCTTCCCCGCCCCTGAAGGTCTCAAGAATGCGATCACCGCCATGGTTCGGGAAGCCTATACCGGCTCGCTGGGTCCGGTTGCGACGGGCTTACGCATCGACACGATTTCCATCGCCGGAGGGGTCATGTCCATCAGCGGTCGTATCCGGTAGCGCAGGGATTATACATCGGAATAACGCCCCGGACCGCGCAGCGCCAGAAGCTATGCATCGCCTTCCTCTCCACCACTCCCTTCTCACGTGTTTCCTGGCGCTTACCCTGCTGGCTGGCTGCCGCTCCCCGCAGGTGTCCGAGGCGGACATCACCGTCAATATACTGGCGGACGGTCAAACGCGCACGGTCACCGTGCCAGCCGGGAGCACGGTCAGCCAGGCGTTGCAGTCGGAAGGCATCACCGCCGGAGACCTCGATCGCGTGGACCCTCCGGCGTACACGGTCCTAGGCGACGGCGCCAGTATCGAGCTGACCCGCGTGGAGGAGGTCTTCGAGACCGAGGAGCAGATCATTCCCTTCGAGCGGCAGATCGTGCGCAATGAGACCCTGCCCGAGGGGGAGACCCGTCTGGTCCAGGCTGGTGTGCCAGGAAGGGAAGAGCTCACCTACCGGCGCGTGATCGAGGACGATACCGAGATCAGCCGCTCGGTGGTAAAACGCGTGGTTCTGGAAGAGGCGTTGCCCGAGATATTGATGGTCGGGGCGCAATCGTCCTTTGCGCCGCTGCCGATCCCGGGGCGCCTGGTTTACCTCTCAGGTGGGAATGCCTGGATGATCGATACCTCCACGGCGAACCGCACAGCCCTGGTCACCACGGGGGACCTCGACGGGCGCATCTTCGAGCTCTCCCCAAACGGCAATTATCTGATCTTCACCCGCAAGTCGACCAAGCCCGCCGACGAAGAGATCAACACGCTCTGGGCGGTGCGAACAGTCGCAGAGAGCAGACTCATCAGCACGGGCATCGCCAATGTGGTGCACTTTGCAGACTGGATTCCCGGGACGAACTCGATTGCTTATTCCACGGTGGAGCCGCGATCTACCGCTCCGGGATGGCAGGCAAATAATGACCTGCACCGCTACAGTGTGACAACGGGCGCCCGAGCCCGCATCCTGGATGCGAGCAGCGGCGGCGTGTACGGCTGGTGGGGTATGACCTTTTCCTTCTCTTCAGATGGGCGGCTCGCCTACGCCCGCCCGGATGGCATCGGTCTCGTGGACATCGATGGGAAGTATCTCAAGCCCATGCTAGGCATCACGCCATTCAACAGCCACAGCGACTGGGCATGGCTGCCCTCGATTGCCTGGGGCGCAGACGGGCAAACCCTCTATTTTGTATCACATGCGCCGCCGCCGAGTCTGGTGAGTGAAGAAGACTCGCCGTTCTTCGACATTCTGGCGACATCCTTCGAGAACAATGTCACCGTGCCGATTGCCCAGCAGACGGGTATGTTTGCATACCCGTCTATCTCATCGCTGCAATCCAGCGCCCGGGAACGGCAATATCAGGTCGCGTATCTACAGTCGATCTTCCCCGCGCAGAGCGACACCAGCCGCTACCGGCTGGTGGTGATGGACCGGGACGGCTCGAACCGCCGCACGATCTTCCCGGCGACCGACGCGCCTGGGCTTGAGCCCCAGACGCCCATCTGGGCGCCGGATGTCATCGAGGGGCAGACCGGGGACTTTATCGCGGTGATATATCAGGGTAACCTGTGGCTGGTGGACAGCGGAAACGGCCAACCGTATCAGGTGACCGGCGACGGTCTGGTGACCAGGCTGGACTGGAGATAATCTTTAAGCGTGGTGTGCAGAGAGGAAATCAGATGCGTATTTTGATCACCGGAGCCGGAGGCTTCCTGGGCTCCCACTTATGTGACCGCCTCCTTGCAGAGGGGCATGAAGTCATCGGCCTGGATAACTTCGTTACGGGAAACCGCTCCAACATCTCGCACCTGTTGGGACACGAGAGATTCTCCTTCCACAAGCATGACGTCTCGAATTACATTTTCATGTCCGGGAAGGTGGACGGCGTGCTGCACTTCGCCTCGCCCGCCAGCCCTAACCCGCTATCCCCCTCGGGTTATTTCAACCTGCCCATCCAGACCATGAAAGCCGGGGCACTCGGAACGCACAACTGCCTTGGCCTGGCGCGGGCAAACAAAGCGCGCTTCCTGCTCGCCTCCACCAGCGAGATCTACGGGGACCCGCTGGTCCACCCGCAGTCTGAAACGTACGCGGGTAACGTGGACCCTGTGGGACCGCGCGCCGTTTACGATGAGGCGAAACGCTTCGCCGAAGCGATGACCATGGCGTATCATCGCGCCCACAACGTCGACACCGGCATCGTGCGCATCTTCAATACGTATGGGCCGCGCATGGACCTGGAGGATGGGCGCGCCCTGCCGAACCTGCTGAAGCAGGCCCTCCTGGGCGAGCCGCTGACGGTCTACGGGGAAGGCAAGCAGACACGGTCGTTCTGTTATGTGGACGATCTCGTGGATGGCATCGTAAAGCTGCTCTACTCGACCGAGCACATGCCAGTCAATATCGGCAATCCGCACGAGATGACCATCCTGCAGTTTGCCGAGACCATCAACGCGATCGTGGGCAACAGGGCTGGTTTTACCTTCGTCAAGGACGCGCGCAGTGTGCGTGACCCGCAACGCCGCCAGCCAGATATCACCCGCGCCCGCGAGATCCTCGGCTGGGAACCTAATGTCTCTCTGGAAAAGGGCATCGAGAAGACCATTCCATATTTCAAAGAGAAACTGGGGATTCAATGATCTTGCCTGGCAATAAAGAGCGGACCCGTTTCCTGAAGTTCGCCACGGTTGGAGCTATCGGGTCGGTGCTGGATATCGTAATCATGAATCTGCTCACGCAGCTGTTGAACATGCGTCTGGTCTATGCCGGAACCATTTCCCTGATCTGCGCCATCTTCAGTAACTTCATGCTCAATCGCTACTGGACCTACCCCGACTCGCGCTCGCGCCACTTCTTCCACCAGTTGAGCATGTTTTTTCTCGTCAACCTGATGGGCATTGTCTTTCGAATTCCCATTCTGCACTTTGTCGAGCCGATTATGGAAGCCGCGTTCGAAAACATGATCCACCTCTCCCACGCCGAAGCCCAGGCGGTCGCCAAGAACGCGACCGTGGCGTTTGCGATCGGGATTGTCATGATCTGGAACTTTTTCATCAACCGCTACTGGACGTATAATGATATAGATTGAATCATCGAAGCAAATCTTGCGGAGGAAAATCCATGTCACAGCAACGCATTATCCCAATCTATAGCTCCCGCGGCGAAGCCGAAGCATTTCTGGTCTTTCCTTACTTGTTCAACAGAAGTGGGGAATGGATCGGCTGGGTCACCCCCCAGCGTGAAGTCTATTCCGTTATGGGCTACTATGTCGGTATGTTGACCAACGACCCTCGCATCGTGCGGAAGCGCTCAGAGGACGGGTTCCGCTCCCGCCAGAAACCACCCCCGGCTCCTCGCCGGTTGAGCGCACCCGCGAGCCTCCCGCTCGCGCCCCTGATGAGCGACCTGACCCACAGCCTGGTAGACGTGCTGGTGGAGGAGCCGGAACGCTTGCATACTGTCGATAGCGGCGAGCTGCGGGAGGACCTGGACTAGCTCAGCCTTCGCAAGGCTTGACCGTCCAAGGTTGCAGGCATGGTACACTCATGTCAGGTTTTATCGCTATGCCCGAAACCCTTTCCCCAAAACCCATTAGTGCTTCACGTATCACTATCGCTCAATTAATGCACCCGGAGCATGCCAACCTTCTCGGCAGCGTGCACGGCGGCTCGATCATGAAGCTTGCCGACGAAGCCGGAGCACTGGCTTGCATGCGTCACGCCCAGCGCAGGGTGGTGACCGTCACCATTGACTCAATGGTCTTCCGCGAGCCCATCCGCATTGGCGATCTGGTGATCCTGAATGCCGAGGTAGGTTATACCGGCCGCACCTCGATGGAAGCAACGGTCGAAGTGCTCGCTCAAAACCCGATCACGGGCGAGCAGACGCACACCAACACCGCCTATCTGGTCTATGTCGCGCTGGATGACGAAGGCAAGCCCACAGCCGTCCCGCCCCTGCGGGCAGACACTCCGGAAGAAGAGCAGAAAATGCAGCGCGCCCGTGAGCGACAGGAACGAAGGTTGAAGCATAAGTAAGACACAGCACGGCGCTTCGCCGGTCGAGTAACGGACTCTGTATATCGAGACCCCGCAGGGCGCCGTACTCGACTGGTATGTCAAATTCGCATGACCGAACCCGAACTTACCCAACCCCACGAAAAATCAGAGCCCAAGGAACGCGTGGCGCACTCGTTCCGCAACCTGCGCGATCTGGTGGACTATGTCGCCGGTAAATCGCTGCCGCCGCTTGCCCCCGATGACGGCCGCCTCGTAGAGCTATTGCCTTTCCCCTTCCTGGCGATCGTCGGGCAGCGGGAGATGAAGCTGGCGCTCTTGCTCGGTCTGATCAATCCAAACATCGGCGGGATCCTGCTGATCGGGCCGCGCGGCACTGCCAAGACCACCGCGGTCCGCAGCCTGCTCGACCTGCTGCCTGAGGTCGAGCGCAGCACGTGTTATTACGGGTGCCTGCCCGAAGACGTAGAGACTGGCGGCATCGACGCGGTCTGCCCGGATTGCGCAAAGAAATATGCGGAGGGAAAGCCGCTCATTGCCCCCGACAAAGTCCGCTTGATTGAGCTGCCGCTCAACGCCCGTCTCGAGGACGTGGTCGGCGGCATTGACGAGCGCGCCGCGGTCCACGAGCGCATGCGCGTCCGGCGCGGCATCCTGGCGCAGGCAGACCGCAATCTGCTCTACATTGACGAAATCAACCTTCTCGAAGATGACATCGTTGATTCGATCCTGGATGCGGCAGCACAGGGGTCGTACACAGTGCGGCGCGGTCCGGCCGCGGCGACCTATCGCTCGCGCTTCGTGCTCATCGGCTCGATGAACCCTGAGGAAGGACGCTTGCGCCCCCAGATCCTCGACCGCTTCGGCTTGCGTGTGATCGTGCGTGGGCTCGAAGACTCAGCTGAGCGCCTGGAGGCTTATCGGCGGGTGCAGTCCTACCTGGCAAATCCGCGGCGGATGGCTGGGCAGTTCTCGGCAGAGATAGAAGCAGCGGCCGCGGAGATCCGCAGCGCTCGTGAGCTGGTGCGTAAAGTGAGGGTGCCGGATCGAATCGCAAACCCGGCGATCGAGCTGGTGCAAAAGATGGGGATCGATTCCCTGCGCGCAGAGATCACCTGGTTCGAGTCGGCGCGCGCCTACGCCGCCGCGGATGCTCGTGATGAGGTGACAATGGACGACCTGAAAGCCGTCGCCCCGATGGCGCTGCGCCTGCGCCGCTCTGAGTTCATGAGCGAATATCTCAAGGGCCAATCACGCGAGGAGAAAGAATTGAGCTCGCTGCTGGGCAGCTTTCCCAGGAACCACCGTTCAAAACGGCGCGCAACCAGAAAGAAATGAACCCCCGGGCGCTTTCCAATCCAGCCTATCGAATCGAAACAAAGCGCCTCGTGGTGAGATGCTATCAGCCATCGGATGTCCAGATGCTGGCAGACTCCGTTACCGAGAGCGTCGAGCACCTGCGCCCGTGGATGCCGTGGGTTCACAGCGAACCGGAAGCCATCGAGGTCAAGCTCGAGCGACTTAAACGCTTTCGCGGCATGTTCGATCTCGGCCAGGACTTCGTCTACGGCATCTTCAACCTCCAAGAGACCCGGCTGCTCGGCGGGACCGGCTTGCATACCCGGCTGGGGGAAAGTGAGCTCGAGATCGGCTATTGGATCCACAAGGACTTCACGAACCAGGGCCTTGTCACCGAGTCCACGGCGGCGCTGGTCAAAGTGGCGTTCGAGCACATTCGTGTGCACCGGCTGGAGATCCACTGCGATCCTGCCAATCACGCGTCGGCTGCCATCCCGCGCAAGCTGGGCTTTACCCACGAGGGCACGCTGCGTGCGAAAACCGCATTCCTCGACCACTGGAGCGACTCGATGATCTGGGGGCTGCTGGAAAGTGAATACCCTGCGAGTCCCTCCTCGCAGACAGAGATCCGCGCCTTCGACGGCGATGGCCGGCAAGTGCTATGAACTCCTCATTCAAACAACTGAGTGGAAAACCCGTCTTCATTCTGATTGCAATCAATCTCATCATCGGTATCTTCATATTTCGTGATTATGGATACTCATGGGATGAGCCGTTTTTTTATGACTATGCCAGCGCGCTGGGATATGCCTACTCGCCGCAGGAATGGCTGAGCGAGGATTTCGATCTCACCAATGCGTACGGCGCGAGCGGCGATGACCACAAGACACGCGGGCCCGCCTACCTTCTGCTCGCGCGGGGACCTGTCCAGCTTCTTGAATTCCTCGGTCTCGACCGGGCCTCGGCCTGGCATCTGATCAATTTCATCGTCTTCCAGCTCGGTATCTACTTTCTTTATCGCCTGGCGCTGCGCTGGGTGAGCCCGTCTGCAGGGTTCGCTGCGGCAGCGCTATTTGCCTGGCAGCCGCTCCTGTGGGGACATGCCTTCATTAATCCCAAGGATCCGCCGTTTCTCGTGTTTTTTCTTGGTTCCGTCTGTCTTGGATTCGAGATGGTGGATCGTTTAGTCGGTGAGACACCGGCAGACAGGCAGAGATTTTCGAAGGTGGTTCTGCCTGCGCTGTTTCTCGGATTCGCTACCTCTATTCGCGTGCTGGGTCCGCTTGCCGGGCTGCTAGTGCTCGCGTATGCCGCCTGGAAAATGCGAAGGAGACTGGCGACGGTCATTGCTCCTCTCGTTCTTTATGCAGCGATCGCCATAGCCACGATGCTGGTCACATGGCCGTATCTGTGGGAAGACCCTCTGGCGCGCTTTGCGGAAGTCTTCAGTTTCATGTCCGACAACCCGACAAGCCTCTCGGTGCTGTTCGGCGGCGAGGTCTATCACGCCGGGGAGCTGCCGCGCGCCTACCTTCCGTTCATGCTGGCAACGACGTTGACGGAGTCAGTCTGGCCCCTGTTCTTTGTCGGTCTGCTTGGCGGCTTTGGGCAAATGACTAAGCAGCTTAGAGACCGGCACATCAGGTCGACTGCAGAGAACGCCGCAAACGACTGGACGTCTCTGCGCTCCTCACTGGATGTTGCAGACACCCGCAATCAGCTGGTTTCACTGATCCTGGTTCTCCTCTGGTTCCTCCTCCTCATCGCTTATGTCCTGCTCCTCCGGCCGGCGATGTACGATGGCTTGAGGCACTTCCTGTTCATCCTGCCGCCCGTTTTTATCTTCATCGGCATTGCGTTTGATTTGGTGTCTGGATTTCTCTCCCCTAATTGGCTACGCGCAGGACTGATTGTTTTGATCCTGGCGCCGGGGATTGCCGGCATGTACCGGCTCCACCCTTATGAATATACTTATTACAATTCATTCATCGGCGGCACGGATGGCGCGTTTCGCCAGTATGAGACAGATTACTGGCTCACCTGTTACAAGGACGCCGTGGAAGAGCTGAATGCCACCGTTAACCAACCGCTCGATCTCTATGTTCATCGCGAAGCATACATAGCCGATGATTACGCGGAAGAGGATATTATCGTCCACGATCTGCGCGGCGCACAGGGTCAGGTGCAACCGGGCGACTATATCCTCGTCAACACGCGGACGAACGAAGACCGCCGTATTTTCAACGAGGCTCCGCCGCTCCTGCAAATCGGGCGCGGCGAAGCGGTTTTTTGTGTGGTAAAACAAGTCCCATGACCACTCACAGAGAACGACTTCAGGCTTGTCTGAGTGATGAGACCATTGACCGTCCGCCGGTTGCCCTATGGCGGCACTTTCCCGTAGACGACCAGGATCCGACGTCCCTGGCGGAGGCGACCCTGCATTTCCAGCGCACCTATGACTTTGACCTGGTCAAGGTCACGCCGGCATCCTCCTTTTGCGTGAAGGATTGGGGGGTCGAGGACCAATGGGAGGGCCACACCGAAGGGACGCGAGACTATACCAAGCGGATCATTCAACAGCCGCGCGACTGGGAGTCCTTGCCGGAGCTGGAGCCTTCCGCTCGCCACCTCGCCGCGCAACTGGACTGCCTTCGTTATCTGCGTGCTGAGCTCGGTCCTGACACTCCCCTGCTCCAGACCGTCTTCAATCCGCTCTCGCAGGCAAAGAACCTGGCAGGCAACGATCTACTTCTCGCCCATCTTCGTCTATACCCGGAGTCTGTGAGCAAGGGTCTGGCGACGATTGCAGAAACCACGCGCCGCTTCGTCGAAGCCTGCCTGGATACCGGCATCGACGGCGTCTTCTTTGCCATCCAGCATGCGCAAGCCAGTCTGTTTACTCTGGAAGAGTATGAAACGTATGGCTTGCCTTACGACAAAAAGACGCTGGCGCCCGCAGAGGAGTTATGGTGCAATCTCCTGCATTTGCACGGGCATGATGTCTATTTCCCCATTGTTTCTGCTTTCCGCTTTCCGATTGTCAACTGGCATGATCGCGAGACATATCCCTCTCTACCGGAAGCTCGGGAGCTTCTGACCGGTGTCATGTGCGGCGGCATGCGGCAGGACACGCTTGTGTACGGCACACCGGACCAGGTTCGAGAAGAGGCGCTGGATGCCATTCAACAGACCAACGGAAAACGGTTCCTCCTGGGAACCGGATGCGTTGTGCCCATCATCGCCTCGCATGGAAACATCTTAGCGGCAAGGCAGAGTGTGGAATGAGCTTAAGAGTAATTGCCGGAAAAGCCAGAGGACGTAAGCTGAAATCCGTTCCGGGGGACACCACGCGTCCCATCACGGACCGCGCAAAGGAGGCGCTGTTCAACATCCTCGCCGGAGATGTGGTCGATTCAAACTGGTGGGACCTCTTCGCCGGTACCGGCGCGGTCGGCATCGAAGCGCTGAGCCGGGGCGCCGCCTTCGCACGCTTCTCAGACTCCAACCGCCTTCCCATCGAAACGATCCGGGTCAACGTGGAGCACTGCGGCTTCAAATCCCAGGCAGAGATCCGCCGCGCAGATGCATTTGCCTACCTTGCTTCCCGCCCGGACCGGTCATTTGAATACATCTACATCGCCCCGCCGCAGTACCAGGACATGTGGGCGAAGGCGGTGGAACTCGCTGATGAAAACATCGGCTGGCTCAGCGAGGATGGATGGGTCATCGCCCAGATCCATCCCAAAGAGTATAAATCGCTGGCGCTCGAATATTTGGAGGAATTTGAGCAGCGCAAATATGGAACAACGCTGCTCGTGTTCTATGAGCGGAAGTAGAGGATAGGACGTTCAGCCTTGTAAAGCTTGTCGCCACGGCCTGGAGGCAACCGGGCTGCGCAGGGCTGCTACGAAACAAAACATGCCCTTCCTGTATGTCTTCCTGATCGCCGGTAGCGGCATCATATTCGCAATGGCTTTGCTCTGGCTCATGAGCCTACCGCTGCAAAATGCCAGCATTGCGGATATTTTCTGGGGAATTAGTTTCATCATCATTACCTGGCTAACATTCGAGCTCACCCCACAAGGGTATCTGCCGCGCAAGATACTGATCGGCGCGCTTGTCACGATCTGGGGGCTGCGCCTCGCCATCCACCTTAGTTTGCGCAGCCGCAACAGGCCGGAAGACTTTCGCTATGCCGGCTGGCGTGCAAAGGCGGGCGACCAATGGTGGTGGGTTTCCTTCGTGCAGGTATTTTTATTGCAGGGCGTTCTGGTGTGGCTGATCAGCGCCCCGGTCATCGCTACGCAGACAAGCGGCTTTCCTGCCATCATCACACCGCTCGACTGGCTCGGAGTCGTCGTCTGGACCATCGGAGTTCTCTTCGAAGCAACAGCCGATGCTCAGCTGATGAGGTTCAAGGCTGACCCTGCCAATAACGGTAAACTGCTGACTCAGGGATTATGGAAATATACGCGCCATCCAAACTATTTTGGCGAGGCGCTGGTGTGGTGGGGCTTTTATATCATCGCTCTTGCCGCAGGCAGGTGGTGGACGATCTTCTCGCCCATGCTCATGACCTTCCTGCTGCTCAGGGTCTCTGGCGTCGCCATGCTGGAGCGAACCATGAAGAATAAACCCGGTTTTGAAGAGTACAAGAAAACGACCAGCGCGTTCTTTCCCCGGCTGCCAAAATCCTGAGAAAGCCTCGTTGGAGCTGCATGGCACTGTTGGTGTATCATAGAGTGTATGGTTGAGAAACTGCACGACTGGGACCTGACACCGCAGGAAGCTGCAAGCGTCCAGAAAGAGCTGCGGGAACGGCTCATTCTTGCCTGGGATGACCGGCCCGTGTCCACGATCGCAGGTGTGGACATCAGCATCAAGACAGAAACCGCCCGCGCCGCCATCGTTGTGATACGCTTCCCGGACCTGACTCCGGTGGAAGGCGTAGTCGCCGATGTGCCCATGGTTTTTCCGTATATCCCCGGGCTGCTGGCCTTCCGGGAAGGTCCGGCGGTCCTGGCAGCCTGGAAGAAGCTGGATGTCAAGCCAGACTTGCTCATGTTCGATGGGCAGGGGATCGCTCACCCGCGCGGCGTCGGTATTGCCGCTCAAATGGGACTATGGCTGGAACGACCCACGATCGGCGTGGCAAAGTCGCGGCTGTATGGATTGCATGCAGAAGTTGGACCGGCGCGCGGCGACAGGGCGGACCTGCTCGATAAACACACGAACCTGATCGGCGCGGTGTTGCGCACTCGCGAGCGAACGAATCCGCTCTACATTTCACCGGGCCACCTTATGGATGTGGAGCATGCCGTGCAATTCGTCATGGCTTGCTGCACGAGCTACCGCCTGCCAGAGCCCACCCGCTGGGCGCATAAGGTCGCAGGAGGAGAAAAGCTACCCGGCGACAGCGATAGCCAGCCGCAATTGTTTTGATCAGCCAACAACGAGGAGACATGCATATGGAGATCCAGATCGTAAAGATCGAAAAGCCGGAAGCGATCAACTTCGTCCTGGGCCAGTCGCACTTCATCAAGACCGTCGAAGACATCCACGAGGCGCTGGTGAATACGGTACCAGGCATCAAATTCGGTCTGGCATTTTGTGAAGCATCCGGCAAATGTCTCATCCGCTGGACGGGAACGGACGAGTCCATGATCGAGCTCGCAAAGCGCAATGCCCAAGCCATCGGTGCAGGGCATTCATTCATCCTGTTTCTGGGGGAAGGGTTCTATCCAATTAATGTATTGAACGCCATCAAGAATGTGCCCGAAGTGGTGCGAGTCTTCTGCGCCACCGCCAATCCCACGCAAGTGCTCGTTGCCCAGACTGAGCAGGGACGCGGCATCCTCGGCGTCGTGGACGGGTTCTCCCCTCAGGGAGTGGAAGATGAAGAAGGCATCACCTGGCGCAAAGATTTCCTGCGCACGATTGGATACAAGTTCAAGTAGCCGCTTTCTCGGCCACAGGTCACGCTTAACCGCAAATGAGAGTTTTCCATTGGTCCCAATGTACGACGATTGCGCCCGTGACACCATGCTAGAATAGCCGAACTTTTCACGGAGTGAGCACATGACTACACGCCGAGCGCCCTCCAGGATCATTCCAAGAGCTTTCCCGGGCATCAGCCCGGAAGAGATCGAAGAGCTGATCATCAACAGCGAGGTTCATTCCTATGAACCCGGCGCAGTGCTGTGCCACGAGAACGCCATCGAGGACCGTTTTTATATGATTCTCGACGGCGAGGTGCAGGTCACTAAGTCCATTAACAACACGGAATCCCGCCTGCTGCAGACGCTCTCGCCGGGTGACTTTTTCGGCGAGATGGCGCTGATCCACAACGCGCCGCGCGCCGCCAGTGTGATTGCTAAGACCCCGCTGACCACGCTCGAGCTGGATAAGCTGGCGTTCGACAGGGTCATCCGCAAGAGCAGCAGTATCGCCATGGCAATGGTAAGCGAGATCAGCAACCGCCTGCGGCAGAACGACCAGCTGGCGGTGGACGACATCCGCATCCGCGCCAGCGAGCTGGCAGACGCCTATCAAAAGCTTGCCGAGCAGGAGGTGGCCCGGCGTGAGTTCCTCACCAACGTTGCGCATGAGCTGCGTACTCCTCTTATGGTTGCCAGCGGCTATCTACAGATGCTACAGAAAGGCATCATGCAGGGCGACCAGCTCAAAGCCGGCATTGAAACCGTGACGCGCAACGTCCAGCAGATCGTCTCACTGGTTAATGACCTGCTCTTCCTGCAGGAGATGGATCTCGTCCTCCCCGATTTTCAGCCGGTGGACATGCAGGAGATCGCGCGGACAGTCGTAGAAAGGTATGCATCGAAAGCCAGGGAAGCACGCGTGAATGTGCGTCTGCTGCAAAGCCCCGACCTGCCTCCGGTCTCGGGCGACCCCAAGTCCCTGGAACGCGCGCTCATGGCGCTGGTCGATAACGCCATTAAGTTCAGCCCGCAAGGCGGTGAAGTCAAAGTCAGCCTGAGCAATCATGGTGAGACCGTGCTGGTCGCGGTCGAAGATCACGGCATCGGCATCGCAAGGGAATCCCTGCCCCGCATTTTCGACCGGTTCTATCACCTCGAGCGGAGCGGCGATAATCTCTTCAGCGGCATTGGTCTCGGTCTCGCCATCACACGTCAGGTCATCAAGCAACACCAGGGCAGTCTGGACGTCGCCAGCACACCCGGAAAAGGCAGCACGTTTACATTGACGCTCAAACAATGGAGGTAGAGCAAACTCAACCATAGAAGTGTATAGAAAGGTATCTGAATGGAACAGAAGAATATTTGTCGCATGGTCAGCGCGCTGCTGATCATCCTTTTCATTGGCGCCTGTTCACCCCCGCCTGTCGCCCCCACCCTGCAACAACCCCCAATGACTGAAACACAAGCAGCCCAGGCAAGTCCAACTGCGATCGGCACTGAGGTGCTCCTCACCGCAGAAGGCACCAGCATGCCATTTCCGGATGCAGGGCTGTGTGCGAATACTTATTACCCCATCCGCCAGGGCGCGACATGGACATACAGGAGCACAGGCGGCCCGGCAGGCGAATATAGCTTTACCGATACCATCACAGCCGTCGGCCAGGATAGCTTTACACTGACGACTCAGATCGGCGGCTTGACAAACCTCCAGGATTGGAACTGCACCCCGGAAGGGCTGCTGGCTCACCAGCTGGGCGGAGCGCCGGCTGCCATGCTCAATTCACAGGGGATTCAACTGAGACTAAATGCGACCAACGCAAGTGGTGTGGTCTTCCCGAGCCAGATCAACCCGGGCGATACATGGCAGCATACGCTTGACGTGGCAGGAAATGTGACCGTCACCAACGAAGAAGCCGAAGCGACCGGCACCGCCCAGATGAACTTTAGCGCCCTCGGCAACGAGAGCGTGACCGTGCCAGCCGGCACCTTCGATGCCCTGAAGATCCAGGTGGATACGACGCTGAACGTAGACGCAAGCTATGAAGGCATTACCCTCCCGGTCGCCTTCAGAGGCGCTCACACATACTGGTTTGCTCCAGGCGTCGGCTGGGTCAAATCTACCGGGACCGGCAATTTCCTGGCGGCTTCATTCAGTGAGACTACCGAGCTGCAGTCGTATAACATCCCGTAATCCGCGGCAGGCTCCCTACGCCGCCGGGGACAGCGGCTTGAGATTAGGCTCTGGAACGAAAATCGGGCGGTTCAAAACCGCCCGATTTTATTCTGCAAAGTCCACGATCAATCGCTCGCGCTCGTCGTAATAGGAACGTGCCGAAAACGGTGGATCGCCGGGCTGCATGTGACGAATACGTGCCAGCAGAATGGGTAGATCTTCGACAACCGGCAGCGCTCCCATTTGCTCAAGCTCGATCCACTCAGCTGTGCCTTCCTCGCCTGCCCGCAGTTCTCCCTCTACCAATTCACCACAAAAAATGTATAAAGCAATTCCCGTGTCGCCCGCGTCCACGATGAGTGTACCGCACAACCAGAGGTCCGCCCTCAAGCCGGTTTCTTCGAGCAGCTCACGCCTGGCAGCAGACAAGACGTCCTCTCCTTTTTCCACATGACCGCCCAGCCCGTTGTATTTGTTCGCCCAAAGGCGCTTGGTCGGCGCGCCTTTCAAAAGCAGGAAGGAATCCTCCCGACGTAAAAAAATCGCTACGCGAGGAATCACCGTGTATCTATCCTCTGTCACGCCCTGGTCTGAGGCAGGCATAAAGGCTCCTTGAGTCAGGATTTGGTACGATGATTATACCTATCGACCACTCCACCAGTTGAATGCGCTAGGATGTTTTTGCATAGATCTGCGCCAGAGAGGGTAATCGTTTCAGGCACAGGATCATCACAAGGAGAACGATGACGATACAAATCCCAAAGACGCCTCTCACCCCGACGTACTGCGCAACCAAGCCAGCGCCCGCCGCGCCTAACGAAAGCGCTCCATAACCAAATAACCGTGAGGCGCCTCCCACCCGACCCAGAAATTCATCCGGCACAATCCTCTGTCGCAGGGACACGAGCGCGACATTGGAGATCGAACCCGCAAGACCGGCAATCGTCCCCGCAATCAGAAACACATAGAAGTTGGCAGTCAAAAGCGAAACCACCAGGAGGACCAGCAAACCCAGAATGTCACCGAAGAGCAGCCACTGCCGTTCCACATATCTTTGTACAATGTCGACCAGATACGCGCCCAGCGCCCCACCGACGCCGATACTTGTCAGGATCAAGCCATACTGAAATGGCCTCAATCCCAGCGGACCGGGTTGGACCGCATACAGGACAAGCAGTGCATAGTAGGCGCTCCAGCACAAATTCAACGCAGCAATAATTGTAATGACCACCTGCAAAGGGGGACTTGCCCGGATAAAATCCAGCCCGTCGCGTAACGCATCATACCAAGGGCGAGAGGGCTGCCGCCTGGCAGTGAAGAGACCACGAATGGGGAGAAGGAAGAAGAAAGCTGCAAGGTAAAGCAAGCCGCTCCACCCGAAAGCATACACTACACCCAGGGTGACGAGGGCGCTGCCTAGAGGTGGTCCGAGAAACTGGTTGGTTACGACCTGCACACCCACCAGGCGCGCATTTGCCTGTTCCAACTTTGCAGTCGGCACAAGCGCAGGCAAGAGGGCGCCGGCGGCGGTGTCGGTGATCGTTTCGGCAACCCCCAAACTGAAAGCCACAGCATAAAGAACAAAGATGTTCATCTCTCCCAGGACCAGCAGATAGACCGAGAGGCTGAGGACCAGGACCCGGACACCATTTGCAATTGCCATCGCGCGCCGCCGATCCCAGCGATCCACGAATACACCGACCGGTAAACTTAACAGCAGCCAGGGAAGTGTCAGCGCAAAAGCAACACCCGAAACCAGTAGCGGATCCCGCGTGAGCTGGATGGCAAGGAGTGGAAGTGCGACCCGAAAAAATCCATCCGCGAGATTACTGGCTGCCTGGGATGCCCAAAAGACCCAAAAGCGCCAGGAGAGCATAGATGCGAGCACCGGGTGAGTCAAATGAGGAGTAGGCAAATATCTAATTGATATATATGAGAGGACAATAAATCCCCGTGCCGCGAAAGGATCACGGCGCGGGGATTAAACTAGTTAACCTTCGCGGACGCTCTCGGCGTCACATTTCCCTGTGAGGAAATACCTTTGCAATTACGCGACGGTGATGCTCTCATCCAGATACACATCCTGGATGGTGTTCAGGATCTTTATCCCTTCATCCATCGGGCGCTGGAACGCTTTGCGTCCGGAGATAAGACCCATCCCGCCAGCGCGTTTGTTGACGACTGCGGTCGTGGCTGCTTCAACGAAGTCGTTCTCGCTGGAAGCGCCGCCGCTGTTGATCAGACCGATGCGGCCCATGTAGCAGTTCGCCACCTGATAGCGGCACAGGTCGATGGGATGATCGCTGGTCATGTCGCTGTAGATGCGCTTATCCAGCTTGCCGTATGAACTATTGCCGGAGTTCAATGCAAGGAAGCCGCCGTTGTTCTCGGGAAGCTTCTGCTTTATGATATCTGCCTGGATCGTGACGCCAAGGTGATTCGCCTGCCCGGTCAGGTCGGCGGAGACGTGGTAATCCTTGTCTGCCTTGAACGCTTTATTGCGAAGGTAGCACCATAAGATGGTCGCCATGCCCAGCTCGTGAGCCAGAGCGAAAGCCTCGGCAATCTCGATCAGCTCGCGATGGGAATCGTCGGAGCCGAAATAGATCGTCGCGCCGACGGCCGCAGCGCCCATGTCGTAGGCTTGCTCGACCGAGCCAAACAGGATCTGCTCGTAGCTGTTGGGATGTGTCAGCAGCTCATTGTGGTTGATCTTGACGATGAACGGAATCTTGTGAGCGTACCTGCGCGCCACAATTCCCAGCACCCCGAACGTGGAAGCAACCGCGTTGCAGCCACCCTCAATGGCAAGCTGGACGATCCGCTCCGGGTCGAAGTATTCGGGGTTCTTCGCGAAACTCGCGCCACCCGAATGCTCGATGCCCTGGTCCACAGGGAGAATGGACAGGTAGCCCGTGCCGCCCAGGCGTCCATTCTTAAACATCCACTCCAGGTTGCCCAGCACACGGTTGTTTCGATCGGATTGCATGAAGACACGGTCCACGAAATCGGGGCCGGGCAGGTGCAGGCGCTCTTTGGGGATTTTAGGCGAATCGAAGCCGAGCAGCGACTCGGCTTTATCCCCCAGCAACGTCTGAATATCATTTGACATGGTGGTTACCATTTGGTTCCTCCTTGCCCGGACTCTCCGCCGGGCATATAAATTTCTTCCTCGAGATTGCGAGGAAAGTTAGTTTTTATACTTCTAAGACCTGTAGGGTCTTTGCACTTACCTTTCTTGATTATAACCCTCATCTCAGGCTATAATGGACCGTGCGACATAATCCTTAAGGACACGTATATCATCATAGCGCTACGGCGTTGTCGCCCAAACGCCATCTTCGACATCTTCACTACGCTTCGACAGGAGACACGAATGGAAGAATTCTTCGAGAAAGTAAAAAGCCAGCAGGACCCGTTCAAGCGGCTGGCAGCAATTATTCCGGGGTTCGGGGGTTATATCGAGCGGCAGAACAGGCGGGCGGCTGACAAGCTCTTGCGCGAGACCGTTGCCCGGCGCTTCGACGAGCAGTGGAAACGGGCTTCGCAGATCCAGGTGGAGATGGTGAGCGCCGGTTTGATCCGATATGTGGACGATATGGAAAGGGCCGCCCTGCAGCTGCGCACGTTCATCGACAAGATCAGCACAGCTGCCTATGGCTATTCGGGGTTGTTTGACGCTGTGAAGATCAATGAGAAGGAGCTCGAAGCGATCTATCAATACGATGCTGCGTTCTTCGATCTCGCCGAGCAGGTGGGACGGGCGCTCGATCATGTGGAAGCCAGCCTCGGCGACGAGGCAGCCCTGCCGGCAGCCATCCGCAACGTGATCTCGATTGCACGCATGGCTGTCGAGCTTTACAACCGGCGGTCAGAAGTCGTCGTTGGCGTCGGAGATGGAAAATAAAAAAGAGGCGTGTCATTGCGAGCCCACTGGGGCGAAGCAATCTCATAGGTGAGGGGCGACTGCTCACCTGCACTGCGTGCATGCGCAAGTGTCGTCGCGGAGAACGCTCCTCGCAATGACATGGAAAGATATGTGGAAACACTACATAAACGCAACCAGCATCGATGAAGTCCTACAAGCATTGGCAGAGAGAAGAGACAGCGCCCGCATTGTCGCGGGTGCAACCGACTTAATTCTCGAGCTTGAACGCGGCGTACGCAGGGGCATCGAAACCCTTATCGACGTGACCCGCATCCCCAACCAGAATCACATCACCATTGATGAAGATAATGTCATTCACCTCGGTCCCCTGGTGACCCACAATCACTGCGTGGAATCGAGATTGATCCGCGCCCGAGCCTATCCACTGGCGCGCGCGGCCTGGGAAGTCGGCGCGCCGCAGATCCGCAATCGCGGCACGATCGCGGGCAACCTCATCACGGCCTCGCCCGCCAACGATACGATCACGCCGCTGATAGCGCTCGACGCCTCAGTGACCCTGCAATCCGTGCGGGGGACGCGCATCGTTACTCTCAAAGAGTTTTACACAGGCGTCCGTAGAACTGTCATGCAGCCGGATGAGATGATGGTGGATATCTCCTTCCCGGCGATGGAAACCACGGCGCGCGGCACGTTCATCAAGCTGGCCCTGCGTCGGGCTCAGGCGATTTCCATTATCGACGTGGCGGTGATTGTCGATGTCAGAGGCGATACGGTCCGATCGGCCGCGATCGCCCTTGGGGCGGTCGCCCCGACGATCATCCGCGCCCCCGAGGCGGAGGCATTTCTCCTGGGCAAACCGCTCACGGATGAGGTCCTCGAAGAAGCCGCTCGTCTGGCTATGGAGTCCTGCAAGCCGATCGACGATATCCGCGGCTCGGCTGCCTACCGCCGCGAAATGGTCCGCGTCTGCACGCTGCGCGGGCTGAGACAAGTGCGCGGTAGCCACGAACATGCAGGCATGCCGCTAGAGCCCATCCTGCTGTGGGGAGAACAGGGCCCGGAGACCGGTATGGATCAGGTTCACCTGTCGCCGGCTTCTGCGATTGTTACGACGATCAATGGAAAGAAATACACTTTTCACACGGGTCACGAAAAGACCCTGCTCCGGTTGTTGCGAGAAGAGGCGAACCTGATCGGAAGCAAGGAAGGCTGCGCCGAAGGGGAATGCGGCGCATGCACGGTATTTCTGGATGGCAACGCGGTCATGGCATGCCTCGTCCCGGCGCCGCGCGCTCATGGCGCGAACATCATTACGGTCGAAGGACTAGCCCAGAATCACCAGCTCCATCCTGTCCAGGAAGCATTCGTGGAACATGGGGCGGTGCAGTGTGGCTACTGTACGCCCGGCTTCCTCATGTCCGCCGCCAAGCTGTTAGAAGAAAAATCCAACCCGACGCGCCATGAGATCGAGCAAGCCATCACCGGCAACCTCTGCCGCTGTACCGGCTATTACAAGATCGTACAGGCTATCGAGAGCGCCGCTGCACGCGCCGGCGAAGTCCAGGCGTAAAGGGTGATAAAGGTGAATTATGGGCAAGTATAGTTCCTACAGCCGGCCAAAGCCGAAACCGCGTAAGGTGGGGGTGCACCCCGTTATGCGCGGCATTGGCTGCATCATGATGGTGGTGGTGCCCATCCTTGCCTACGGACTGGCGGTGCTGCTGGTCAATTACGCGGCGGCAAGAGGCTGGCCGATCCCGCCAGATTGGTTTGGTACGCCCACTTTTCCTCAGCTGCTCTGGAATCTGCAGGGGCTGCGGCCTATTCTTCAATTTCTCTCGGCGCAGAACAACCTGGTCGCGAACCTGGTCTTCGCCTTTGTGCTGACCGTGCTCATCGGCGGCATTATGGCGATGATTTATGGCTACATCTATAGCCTGTTCGGTCCGCCGCGCTATGGACCTCAGGATGCGCCTCCCATCCGCATCAAAGTCAAGCGCTATAAACGATAAATTCCCACTCCGACCTGTTAGACGAAAGTCAATCCATGATCCCTCATCACACCATCGGTAAATCGCTCCCCCGCGTGGACGCGCGCGGTAAAGTCACCGGCGAGACCCCCTACTCCGGCGATCTTAGCATGCCCGGCATGCTGCACATGAAGATGCTCTTTGCGGGCCGCCCGCATGCCCGCGTCCTGTCCATTGATACCAGCCAGGCGGAAGCCGCCCAGGGTGTCATCGCGGTCTATACGGCAAAGGACGTCCCGGTCAATGAGTATGGCTTGCAATGGCAGGACCAGCCCGTGCTGTGCGGTCCCGGTTCCTCCAAGCCGGGAGCGGATGTCGTCCGCTTTGTGGGCGACCAGGTGGCGGCTGTGGTCGCCGAGACGGAAGCCCTGGCAGCCGCAGCCGTCAGGTTGATCCGAGTCGAGTATCAGGACCTGCCCGTCGTGACCGATCCCGTGGACGCGATGAAGCCTGATGCACCGCGCGTCCACGAGCACATCGGGGATTCGAACATCTGCGTGCATTACAAGATCCGCAAGGGAAATGTGGAAGAAGCCTTCGCCCGGGCGGATGTGATCGTCGAGGGCGAATACCGAACACCTGTCCAGGAGCATGCCTACCTGCAGCCCGAAGCCGGTCTTTCGTACATCGACGAGGAAGGACGCATCACGATCGCCTGCGGTGGGCAGTGGACTCACGAAGACCGCCACCAGGTAGCGCATGCCCTCGGCATGGCAAATGAGGAAATCCGAATTGTCTATCCCGCAATCGGCGGTGCATTCGGCGGCCGCGAAGACATGTCGGTGCAGATTTTGCTGGCGCTGGCAACCTGGAAATTGAACAGACCAGTGCGGATCATCTGGACGCGGCACGAGTCGATGATCGGGCACGGCAAGCGCCATGCAACGATCGTCCGCGCCCGGTGGGGCGCAACGAAAGATGGAAAAATAGTTGCCATCGAAAACGAGCTGATCGGCGATGGCGGCGCGTACATGTACACCACGAACAAGGTGCTGGGGAATTCGACGATCACAGCAACGGGTCCCTATAACATCCCGAATGTGAAAACGGATGTCTATGGCGTCTACACTAACAACGTCCCGGGGGCTGCCTTCCGCGGCTTCGGGGCGCCGCAGGCGCTCTTCATGACCGAGATGCAGATGAACAAGCTGGCCGATAAACTGGGCATGGACCCGGTGGAGCTCCGGCTGAAGAACGCGCTCCGTGATGGCGATCCGATGGGCGTTGGCACGCCTTCGCCAAGCCCGGTCACGGTAGTCCAGTGCATAGAGGCGGCGAGAGATAAGATCCGGTGGAAAGAAGGACAGAAGAAAGAGGTGCTTCCTCCGCACATTAAGCGTGGATTTGGCTTTGCCGCCGGCTTTAAGAATGTCGGCTTTTCGTTTGGCTACCAGGAGAATTGCTGGGCTAAGATAGAGATCCATGGCAACGGCGAGATCGATCGGGTGGTGCTCCATCATGCCAGCGCCGAGGTCGGCCAGGGCACGCACACGGTGATGGTGCAGATGGCGGCCGAAGCGGTCGGCGTGCCCTTCGAAAAGGTCAAGCTCATCAGCTCCGATTCTGCTACCATGGAAAACTCCGGCTCGGTCTCCGCTTCACGCATGACGTTCATGTCCGGCAACGCCATTCGCGGCGCGGCGGAGGTCGCGTTGAAGAAGTGGCAGGCGGAGGAGCGCCCGGCGATCGGTGAGTTCAAATACCTTGCGCCGCGCACCAACCAGTTCCATCCCGAAACGGGTTATTCCACGCCCAACTTTGCGTATGCCTTCGTAGCGCAGGCTGCCGAGGTGGAGGTGGATACCGAAACCGGGCATCTGCGCGTGCTGCGCTTTGTCTCCGCGGACGATGTGGGCCAGGCGATCAATCCGGCTCTCGTGGAGGGCCAGGTAGAGGGCGCGGTCGTACAGGCGCAGGGCTACGCCATCCTCGAGGATTGGAAGATGAAGGATGGATACGTGCTGACAGATCAACTGAGCACCTATCTCATCCCCACCATCTGGGATATCCCCGAAAGGGTGGAGACGGTCCTGGTCGAAGTGCCCGACCCGAACGGACCCTGGGGGGCGCGTGGTTTGGGCGAGCTGCCTTTCCTGACAGTGGCGCCAGTGATCGGCGCAGCCATCCACGACGCAACCGGCGTCTGGGTGGATGAATTTCCCTTCACCCCCGAACGCGTCCTAAGGGCACTCGGAAAGATCTAAACCGCCGAGGGCGCGAAGAATCCGCAGTTCGATTTTTAGCTGCGCGCTCTTCGCGTTCTGCGCCGTCCCGCTCGAAAATGTCTTTCACGTATCGCGATGAGACCCTGGAGTTGAATGAAGTCACTCGGAAAGCAGCGAGCGGCTCCTTCGTCGAGATCTCAGATGGTTTTGTACATTATGAGCTTAGTAACGCTGAAGCGACAGGCACGGTAGTTCTTGTCCACGGCTTCTCGGTCCCCTATTTCATCTTCGATCCCACCTTCGAGTTTCTGACACAATCGGGTTTCCGCGTGCTGCGCTATGATTTGTTCGGACGCGGCTTCTCAGATCGACCGGATACGGATTACAACATGGATCTCTTCGTCAGGCAGCTGATACAGCTGCTTGATGCGCTGAACGTCAGGCAGCCGGTGAGCCTGGTCAGCTTATCCGCAGGCGGACCGATCTCAGCGGCATTCACCGCTCGTTTTCCGGAGCGAGTACATAAATTGGTGCTCATCGATCCGGTGGGAGCCCGGCCGTTCTTGCTAGGCCGTGTCCTCAGAGCGGCGGCAATGCCTTTGCTGGGAGAACTCCTGGTGGGAGTGCTGATGAGCATCCGGCTCGCGAAGGTCATTGCTGCGAGTCCGCTCGATCGCGAGCGCATCGGAGATTTCGGGCCCACGTACATCGCCCAGATGCAGTTCAAAGGCTTCAAGCGCGCCATCATCTCCTCGATCCGCAATAACCTGCTGGGCGACTGGCGGCGAGTTTATGAGGAGGTGGGTAAAATCGGTACGCCAGTCCTATTATTATGGGGACGCAAGGACACGGCAGTCCCCTTCCAACACAGCGACGTGCTGCAGGCTGCGATTCCAAACCTGGAATTCCACGCGATCGAGAACGCCGGGCATAATCCCCATTACGAGAAGCCGGAAGAGGTAAATCCTATTCTATTGAAGTTTCTGGAGAATTGACCGATTACGAGAAGATCATGTACCAACACCTCCGGACTTATTTTTCTACCAACAAGTATCGCCTGATGATGTTCGTTCTGCTGGCGGGCGCAACGGTCTTCTCCGTGGCGATCTGGCGCGTGCGCGCAGAACTGACTGGGTCGGGGCGCTACGGCTTTCTCATCTGGAACCTCTTCCTGGCCTGGATCCCCTTCCTGATCTCGTATTGCACCTACACGTTGACCCTGCAACGCCGATGGATCTATCTCATAATCCCATTTGCGGCTTTCTTCTGGTTGATCTTCTTTCCGAACGCACCCTATATTCTGACCGATTTTCAGCACCTCGCCAACCAACCGGGAGATTTGCCGGTCTGGTACGATGTGATGATGCTGATCTGGTTTGCCTTTACCGGCTTGCTTCTGGGCATGGTCTCTCTGTTCCTGATGCAGGAGATCATCCGCCGCGAGTTCGGTCGCTGGACCGGCTGGGCATTCGTGGCGCTCGTCGCGGCGTTGAGCAGCGCCGGTGTGTACATGGGACGCTTCCTGCGCTGGAATTCCTGGGACATCCTTTTCAGCCCGACCGAAATCGCGCTCTATACCTTTGAGCGCGCCCAGAATCCCAGCCTGCAATCCATCGGCTTTACCAGCCTGTTCGGACTCTTTTTTTTGTTTTTGTATATTACACTGTATACATTCGGGCATCTGTTATTGGAGAGGCCAGTCGAACAAAGCCAATCGTAGCGCGACGGGAGGCTACACCATGAACAAACAAGACCTCCAGGTTCTATACAGATACAATCAATGGGCCAACGGAAAAATCTTGAACGCGGCAGCCGGTGTCACTGAGGAGCAATTCCTGGCTCCGGCAGCCTTTCCGCACGGCGGCCTGCGCAGCACACTCGTGCACGTCCTCTCGGCGGAGTGGATCTGGCGAAAGAGATGGGAAGGGACCTCACCCACTTCTCTGCTTAAGCCCGACGACTTTCCCACCTTTGAGTCCCTCTGCAAGCGCTGGCTCGAAGAAGAAAGACAGCTAATGGACTTCGTAGACCACGTAGACGATGAAGCGCTCAACCGTGCCTTCCATTACAGCAACACCACCGGCCAGCCGTTCTCCCGGATCCTGTGGCAGGCGATGGCGCACGTGGTGAACCACGGGACACAGCACCGCACGGAAGCTGCCGCCATGCTGACCGGCTATGGTTACTCCCCGGGCGATATCGACCTGATTATTTTCTTAAACGAAACGGAGTAAGATTCGGCTGTTCTGGCGACTCGCCGAAGCAGCCGCGAAAAGATTATGCTTGATCGATCTCGAGCTTATTTATATCGCAACCGGTACAGCATCGCCGTCTTTGTCCTGCTAAATGTCGCCTGCGCCGTGTGCGTTGGTCTGGTTCTGGCGCGGGTCGCCTACAGCGAGTCCGAGCGACACCTCGGGCTGATCTGGAACCTGTTTCTGGCATGGATTCCTTTCATCCTGGCGTACTTTGCACACGCCGTCTCCTGGCGGCGCGCCTCGCTCTACCTGTTGATGCCGCTGATCGCCTTCCTGTGGCTGATCTTCTTTCCGAATGCACCCTATATGCTCACCGACCTGCAGGATCTCTCCCGCCGGGCATCCGGCGCGCCGCTATGGTACGACGTCATCGTCGTCGGCTGGAGCTCCTGGACCGGGATGCTGCTCGGGGTGATCTCGCTTTACCTGATGCAGGATATCATCGTCCGCAATTTTGGTCACGCCACGGGCTGGATCTTCGTCTTCGTCGTTTCGGCTTTCAGCAGCTTCGGAATTTATGTTGGTCGTTTCGTGCGCCTGAACTCGTGGGACATCCTGCAAAACCCGGCTGAGACGGCGCAGGAGGTGATGGGCATCATTATCGACCCGAGCATGCGCCTGGCAGCCTTCACGCTGCTCTATACCTTCTTCTTTCTGTTCATTTTTCTCCTGCTCTACTCGTTCAGTCACATGCTCCGTGAACAGAGCGTGAGAGCAGAAGATTCATCCGAACCGAGCGCTTCGACACAGCCAACCAATGCACAGCGATAGCCCGGCGCTTGTCCTGCTGCGCGGGGGCGGCGACCTCGCCTCCGGCGTGGCGCTGCGCCTGCACCGCGGCGGCGTCCGGGTGGTGATCACCGAGCTCGGGCAGCCCCTGGCGGTGCGGCGGGCGGTCTCCTTCGCGGAGGCAGTTTACGAGGGGGAACAGACGGTCGAAGGGGTGACTGCGCGGCGGGCAGGACCGGACCAGATACGGGCTGTGCTGGAAACGGGTCAGATCCCCGTTCTCATTGACCCGAATGCCGAGATTCTTCGTTCTGCCCTTTCTTTTGCCGTTGTCGTCGACGCGCGGCTGATCAAAGCCACGCCAGATCCTCTGCCTGCCAGCGTCCCGCTGCACATCGGGCTGGGACCTGGCTTTCAGGCCGGCATGAACTGTCATGCGGTGGTCGAAACACGCCGCAGCCATACGCTCGGACGCCTGTACTGGGAGGGCGCTACACAGCCTGACTCCGGTCAGCCCGAAGGCGATACGCGCCGGGTGCTGCGCGCCTCGGCGGATGGAATTCTCACAGCAAGAGCGGAGATTGGCGATCATGTCGAAGCCGGGCAGGTCGTTGCCGTGATTGGTGACCATTCCCCGGTGATCAGCCCGCTAAAGGGAGTGCTGCGCGGACTTATCCGGGATGGTTTGCATGTGACCCCGGGCTTGAAGATTGGCGATGTGGACCCGCGCGATGACCGTGAGGCATGCTTCCTGGTCTCTGATAAAGCACTGGCAATCGGCGGCGCGGTGCTGGAGGCACTATTAACCAAGGAAGAAATTCGGGCGAAATTGTGGAAGTAGCTGGATTCTGAGGCGTCCAAAATCTGCAGAGCTTAGCAAGGCAGCATCCGGAGCTTATTTATCGCTCATGAACCGCTTGCACCACGGCTAAAAAGGAAGTATCCTTGTCCGTGAGATGGCTCTGGAGACTGCCTTTCGGCGATTTGCTCTCCTGCCCCGTTTCATCCAGACCGGGAACGGAGAGCCGCGTAAGGCGCACTGGCTGGGCGAC
>DATHTH010000197.1:0-7725 GCA_035463495.1 Anaerolineales bacterium
ATCATATCGCGGCCATATATGTAGGCGCGCTTGCGCATTGCACTCGCTTCGGCTTCATTTTCCAGCAGATACAGGATCTTCTCGGCAATGGCATCCGAGTCCCGGAAGGGGACGAGCAAGCCCCGTCCATCTGCCAGAAGCTCTTTCGCATAGCGATAAGGGGTCGCGATGACCGCCTTGCCCGCGCCGACGGTGTAGGCGAGCGTACCCGAGACCACCTGTTCGGGGTCCAGATACGGCGTGATGTAAATGTTCGCCGCGCCGATGTATTCCTTCAGGTCCTTGAGCGTGACGAACTGATCGTTGAACAGGACATTATTCTGCAGGCCCAGCTCACGGACGCGTGCCTGGAGCTCCTCACGATACGACTCGCCTTCAAAGGCGACGACATGCGGGTGGGTAGCGCCCAGGACGAGATACAGCAGGTCGGGATGCTGCTCCACGACGGCTGGCAGCGCCTCGATCACATACTCTAGGCCCTTGTTGCGGGAGAGCAGACCGAAGGTCATCAGCACGGGACGTCCTTCCGCGCCGAACTTGTCCTTATGGAATCCCGGGTCCACGAAGGGCACATCGTGGATGCCATGGGGGATGAAGTCGATCTTGTGGTCGGGCACGCCGTAGATCTTAATCAGGTCCCGGCGAGAGTGCTCGCTCATCACCACCATGCGGTTCGAGAGGCGAGCGATCTCGCGCATCACGTCCAGCTGCTCCGGGGTTGGCTTTTCAAGCACGGTATGCAGCGTCGTCACGACAGGTGCATTCACGTTCCGCAGCAGCGTGAGGATGTATTTTCCCCACTTGCCGCCGAAAATTCCATATTCGTGCTGCAGGCTGATGGCATCCACGGCGTGCTGATTGAGGAAGTTGGCGGCGCGCTCATAATCGAAGAGGCTGTTCTCGCGCAGCTCATAGCGTACCTCTTCCGTGTAGGGGTAGCCTTCCGGGACATCGTTCATGGCAATCACCATGCTATCGATATTCGGGAACTGTTCGGAAAATGCATCCGACAGGTCAGTAGTAAATGTGGCAATCCCGCACTGACGCGGCAGGTAATTGCCGATAAAGGCAACCCGCTTCAGGTCCGGAATAACGTTGAGTTCCATAGGTCTTCTCTCCAAACATAGATTGTCGTCTTTGGGCGGCGTTGCTGACATGGACGAGGTTAGCATTGAGTAAATACCAGGCGCTGTTTGACACAGGCCAGGCGGCGATGGAGGATGGGCACACATCGAGGAACGTTGTCCCTGCTTTGAAGGACAGAACGTGGCCAGGGTTGTGCTAGCTGCTGTGTGTAGGACAATCGGCTATCTTGCCGCCCCCCGATCGAATGAAGCCCAAATTCTATCATATCGTCTGCAAATGTGGGCGGATTTGCAGGTTGACCACGTCGCAGCGTTTGGGCTGGATGATGGTATAGAGAATGCTGGCGGCGATGTCCTCCGCTCGCAGCATTTCCATTTTCTCGATGAGCTGGCGCTGTTCCTGTGGGGACTGCGGCTGCATATCTGTGCCTACGGCGCCAGGCTCGATCAGCGTTACCTTGATGCCGAGTGGGTTCACTTCCTTACGTAGCGCCTCCGAAAAGCCCTGAATACCGGCTTTGGTCGCCACGTACACCGAGCTGTCCTTTTCGCGCACGTCGGCGCTCATCGAACCGATGTTGACGATATGCCCCTCGCCGTGCTGCTTCATGCGGGCGATGGCTTCGTGCGCCATTGCCATATAGCCGAGCAGGTTGGTTTTGACAATATAATGCCATTCCTGGTAATTGCCCTCCATCACGGAGTTGTAGCCCAGGGCGGCGTTGTTGATCAGGATGTCGAGCCGGTCCATGCGGCTGTCCACTTCCTGGAAGACGCGCTGAATATCCTCGGGGTCGGCGGCATCAGCCGTCAGGCCGTGCACTTCTCCGCCTGCCTGCTGGATATCCTTCAGGGCGTCCTGTAATTCCTGGTCGTGCCTGCCGAAGATCATGACCCGGGCTCCCTGCGCGGCGAGAAGGATGGCAGTCGAGCGCCCGATCCCCGTTGTCCCGCCGGTGATCAGGACCGACTTATCCGCCACACTCTGAGGCTGGTAGTCAAACAGGGATGGATCTACCTTGAAATTCAAACCTTCGTTCATTTCTTCCTTCCTTTCCGTCCGTTCGCATGATTTGTTTTTTTCTCAGAGCGGGGCTTGCTCTCTTTTGCCTGCCACCGCACGATCACGTTCCGGTCGCCCGAAACGGTAAATTCCAGATGTCCTTCCTCGGTCTCGCGCCCCCGCAGTGTCTCATTTCCGTCTTCCCGCTCGGTGGTCACTTCGATCTCCGGCAAGCCCTTTCTGCCGGTCGGGATGATGCGCATGCGGCAGGCGAGCCGAGGGTCTCCAAGCACGGTAAACATCGCCTGGCCCTCGTGCACGGTAGAGAATGCCCTGATGGGATAATCGACATAGACCATGAATTTGCCATCCGGCACCCGCCAGTAATGGCGTGGAATGAGGCCGAAGGGCATGCCCGCGCCATAGACCTCCTGCCCAACTTGCCCGGCCAGCTTCCAGCCGTCATAGATATCCTCGAGGGGAATCCAGAGCTTGGGGTCGAGCTCGCCGGTCTTGGGCTTGTCGGTCATTGCCTCCAGCGGCAGGTTGGGTGGGTAATAGTAGCTGGCTTTGAAGAGCATATTGCGCAAGAATTCCGGGAGCAGAATGCGCATCCATTCCGGCATGTCGCCGTGGTAGCGCGTCAGATAATCGTGGAAAGCCGCGAAGCCTTCGAGTTCCTCATACACGGCTGTGTACGGGGCGTCTTTGAGCGGGAAGAGGGCGAAGAATGTCCGGTAATCTTTAGCATAGCCGTACTCGCACTCCCACAGCCACATGTTGTTGAAGGCGTTTGCCAGGCTGAGATAGCTCAGCTGCAGGAACTCCTCGTCGCCCGTTTCCTTCCACAACCGCAGGAGCGCGCCCGCACCGAACAGGGTCTCGTTTGCCTGATAGAACAGGTTAAAGCCAAGTCCTTTCAACGTACGGGCTGCCTTCTTGGCTTCCTCCAGATAGCGTTCTTCCTTGGTCAGCTGGTGAGCCTGCAGCATGACGTGCGCGTACAGTCCAGACACATCATGCTCGCCACCCTGACCGTCTTTGGTTTCGGGCTTGATGATCTCCATGGTATAGAGATCGTAAAAGACCGGGAAGTGATACTCGAATTTGCGTCCAAGCCGGATGCAATATTCCAGCGAGTCTAAGAAAAGCTTTTGTGCCGACTTATCTCCGTGCAGGGCGAGGCGTGAGATGTTGAGCAGGGTATGAAAAAGGTACCATGAGTCCATGACCTCAGGTTTTTTCTGCGGTTCTGAGCCATCCAGCCGGTCGGCGACAGAAGGCAGCCAGCGGGCCACCACACCGGCGTTTTCATCGAAGAATCTCGGGAGCCCTGCCAGCAGCTCCTCCGAGATGGGGATCTCCTCGCCGCCCCACTCAGCATATTCGAGCAGAGGCAGCAAGACCGTCAGCTGCACCATGCTTTCCGGCGGGCTGTCATGATCGCCGACATAAGCGTTGAGATAGCGCCGGCCACGCACTTCCGACCAACATTTTTCCGATCTGTTGAGGTCTCGCAGAGACTTCTTGGCAATCGCAGGCCAATCGATATACTCCGTCTCCGGGCGGGGCAGCGCCAGATAGATCTGCGCCAGCATCTCAAGGAACTGCTCCGCCATCGCAAGGTCGTCCTTCGGCACGCTTCTCTTGAAGAGGATATACACGTCCGAGATGACCATATCCTGCCCGGCTTCCAGGGATTTATCGGTGGTCTTAGGCAGCGCGAAGCCCATCTCGGGCCACACCCCGCCAACCGTATCGGCGAGCGAAGTCTCGGTCAGGCTGGCATAGTCGTTCAAGGAAGTGAGGTTCTGGAAGTAGAGCGCCGAGCCGCCGCGCGGCCGGGTCAGGCTGAAGTAGAGCAGCCCCGAACGCGGACCCACCTGCCCGGCGTGGACGATGCCTTCCGAATGCGTCACATTCGCTTCTTTGCCGAGGGCAACCACGTCCCGCGGCCAGAAGGGGATGATAAGTGGGGCGATCGGGTTCAGGCTGGTCTTGTAATGGAGCAGGGGGCGGCCCGCCTGCGGGAAATGGATTTCCACCAGGAAGTTCCCAACCGTAGACGTAACGTGTACCTCCACCGCATTGTCCGCTCCGATCTGGCGGATCTCGTCGATGGTCAGCTCGCCGTCCGGGCAGTAGGCGGTGCGCAGAGCGATCCGCCCGCCAGCCGGAAAGCGGCTGGTAATCCACAGAGATTGCTTACCTTCGACGATTTCAAAGGTGAACTCCTCAAAGGTATAACTCCAGTGAGGCGCCTGGCTTTCGTCCCCCAGCTCGTCTACCAAGGAGAGCATCCAGGGAGAGACGGCCACGGTTTCCTGCTCTTCCAGGCCCGTGTCCCCTTTAATTTTTCGCTTCTCTGCCATCGGTTCACACCTCGAATACACCAAAATAGATATTCACCAAACTCGTCTGGTAAATCAATAGTTCGTCAAGTTATGTCAGCAATATGTCAGTCAGGAGCGTTGGTAGCTTTCCCGCGCAGGGTTGTTCGAATGATTGCTATAAGTATAGAGAGGCGGTTTTTTTCCTGCAATTAGGGATGCCCCTAATTGCAGTCTATATCCCCACAGTACAGATGTCCAGAAACCTTACGCTCTCAAAAAAGAGCGCATAGTCACCAGGCAGAGCCCAGCGTGGTGCTAATCTCGGCTGATCTTTCGAGCCTTTTGTACATCGTAATATCGGTGAATGGTTCCTCCAGGATGCCATCGTGGATCGCCCAGGAGCGCAGACGGATGCTATCCGCGGCGGCAGGAGAGCGGAAAGGGTTGGAACCGTCCAGCCGCCTGCGCAGCACACCGCCTTCCTGGAATCCGGCATGGATCGCCTCCATCCGGCGTCTACCCACCTGGTAGGCAAACCCGTAGCGCTCGAAGATCACTGCGTTGTGGTAATAGAGCGGCTGGATAAAATAGACCTCATGCCCCAGCCCCGCGATGAAGCCCTCGAAGGCTGCCATAGCCGGCTTCAATAACCGCAGCCCGCGGCGCACCTGCCCCGGCGCGAGTCCGTATTCGAGAGCGGCCTGCTCCGCCTCGAGATTGCGCTTGAGCGTGCCGAAGCGGGTGGGGGAGCCATCCGGCAGGCGGTCCACGTCGAAGCGGGGCGAAGCAGGGTCGTTGAGGATGTAGAGCAGTACCTGGATCTGACCGTTGAGGCTATCCGCCAGGTGGGCGTAGAGCACCGGATCCGGGAAGTCCGGCTGGTGGTAGACCCGCATTTCCACGTCGCTGGAGCCTTCCGCGAATCGGAATTGCAGCCGCTTGTGATCCTGCGCAAGGTCCGGCAGGTTGAACCGCCGGATGAGCTCCTGCGGGATGTAACGGGCGTACATCGCCCGTTTTTCCGGTTCTGGAAGCTTGTTGATCCCGCCGATGGTTGAGGGTGTCATGATCGTTTTGTAGTTGGGTCGTCGCGCACTCCGGACGATAATCGTTTTTTTCTTGAGCAAACCGGTGGTCTCTATACAGGCGTAGTTTCGACCCAAGACGTCGAATTGCCAGCACTCTCGACCACCGGGATAATCCTATCTCACTCTCGATTCCCGTTCTGCGCTGCGGGCTTCATCACGCTTGGCGATGGTGGCGCGCTTGTCGTAGGCTTTCTTGCCCTTGGCGAGGGCGATCTCGATCTTGGCGCGCCCATCCTTGAGATAGACGCGGGTGGGGACGATCGTCATGCCTTTGATGCGGACGTTGTTCCACAGCTCGCGGATCTGTTTCTTATGCAGGAGCAGGCGTCGCCTGCGGCGCGGCTCGTGGTTGAAGCGGCTGGCTTGCTCATAGGGTGCGATGTGCGCGTCGACGAGCCAGGCTTGCTCGCCATTCTCTACGTCTACAAACGATTCCTGGATGCTCATCTGCCCGGCGCGAATCGATTTGATCTCGCTGCCCTGCAATGCCAGACCCGCCTCGAATTTTTCAAGCAGGAAATATTCGAAACCAGCCTTGCGGTTCGTTGCGACAACTTTTACATTCTCGGTCATATGGAGTCATTGTACCGCTTGTCTGCAAAAAAGTGAGATGGTTGTCTCTAGCGCCTTCTCAAAATGAGCACCGCCGAGAGCATGCGCAATATAGCAATAAGCACCAGAGCTTCGGCTAGACCGATTGTTTCTGCGATGAGGGGTCCGAGCAGCGAGCCCAGCAGGATTGCAGCATTTAGAATCAGGGTGTACCAAGCCAGGTACGACGGCCGGTCGTCCGCAGGGATATGCTCGAGCATGTAGTTTGCAAACGAGCCTGAGAGGAAGGCGAAGGCAAGCCCACCGATCAATGAGACCCCATAGAAGTGCAGCGGAGTGTGTGAGAGCGACAGAAAAAGAGGATAGAGCCCGATGCCCAGGATGCTCCAGCCCGTAATGTTCTGATTTCCGAACCGCTGGACCAGCTTGCGGATCTGTATCGAGCCGAGCAGGACCATCAGATAAAAGAGAGCGGTGCCGATGCCGAGCTGGTCATCGGTGAGCTCCAGGACGCGCACGTTATAGATCGGGAACAGGGCAACCGGCAGAAACTGCGCCAGATGGAAGGCGAACAACACCAGCAGGACCGATCGGAACGGGGTCTTCCAGATATCGATGCGCACGGCAGAGAGAAACTTGCGAGAAGGACCATTCTTCTCACCTACCGGCACGGTGCCGGGAATTGCGGTGATGGGTCTCACGAACTTGAGGTGCAGGCTGCTCATCGCCGCACCGAGCACACCGATGGCGAACACGATCTGGTAGCCCGCCGGAAAGGGAACCGTGTCCAGGATGTAGCCGCTCAACAGTGACGTGAACATGAACGTGATGGCGAGCATGGCATTGCGGATGCCTGCGACGTGGGCGCGGTATTCGCTCGGCACCGCTTCCGCAAAGAGGGCATTAAAGCCGATCCCTACCGGTGTGAGCGGGATCGCCATCAGGAACGTGATGACCAGGATCGCAACGATCTGGGCATGTTCGGGGATGAGCCAGGGCAGGAAGACCAGAGGCAGATAGCCGGCCCGTGACATCGCGGCGGTCACGAACACAGCCCGACTCATCTGCTGCGTTTTCAGCCAGGACCCGGCGGGGATTGCCAGAAAGAGCGTGACGAAGGCGGAGAGAGCGCCGAGTAAGCCCACCTGAAAGCTGGTTGCCCCAAGGCGCGTGGCATAAATGGATAGGAAGCTGATGGTCGAGCCGTTCAAGACTCCCACCCAGGCAACATCCAGATAAAGATGCAGAAAATTGGATCGATATTCTTCGGGGACACCGGTCTGTCGAAATATTCGATTGAGCATAGCGGAGCGGATTATATTCGTTATTCGAGAACGACGATCTTCCCTGCCGTTCCGTCACGGCGTAAACGCGGAGAGCAGCAAAGGCCTCCGGGGCATAACTTGCCCGGTCTATCCACGTTAATCAGGGCGAGGGCAGGGATGTAATTGTGCTTGCCCCAGTTCATTAAAAGAAACGAGACTCATGATGTCAACTGTGAAAACAAAACTGAACATCGATTCCGATGTCTTGAAAAAGATCAAGCTCGTGGCGGTCGCCTACTCCTTCGTGGACCGGGAATTATTTCCGAACGAAGAGGCATACAAAGCCGAAAAAGAAGTAGAAGAGCGCGCCCGTCAGGTGATCGAGGAGATCAAAAAACT
>DATHTH010000198.1:0-5202 GCA_035463495.1 Anaerolineales bacterium
TTGACGATCGCGATCGTCGTCAACCCCGTTGGGTTCGTCGTTGGCAATGCCATCGCCATCCACGAAATCGGCTTGCACCAATGTCATGTGCGCACCGAGCGCGGGGTGATCCAATTGCACGCCTGTATCCACGACAGCAACAATAATGTTCGCGCCTGTGCTATAGCTGTGCACGCCGGCCAGGTTAATCGAGGTCAAAGCATATTGCTCTCCGTAGGGTTGAGGATCTTCTCCACCCCAGGCCCAGTCCTTGCTCCGGATTGCCTCTGGTGCCTCGGCAACCAGGTTCGGCTCAGCATAGAGAATGCGCGGATCGTCTTCCATGAGGTCGAGTAGATCTTCTATGTTGCTGCCGGCCGGTGTTTGCAGCAGATACACGCCTCTGCCGGCCACCAGCTCGGCGATCGTTTCAGTGTTATACGTCTGGTTGATGTCATCGATGCTTTCCTCCTCCTGCAGCCGCACAACGATCTGCCCCGGCACATAATCAAGGGTATTCTTCGCCTGCGCTGTTCCGTCATAAACAAAAACGGGCAGCAGCCACAGAAGTAACACTCCGGTTAGCGTCAGTTTTTTGATCCTCGTTTGTACATGCATTTCAGTTTTCCTTTCCTTTTCGGTTCACCAACGTAAAATTTTGCGGGCGGTATTCATCTGCAAAGTCAGGCGGGCTGCCGGTTCACTGATGTCATTTGACCGATCAAAACGAAAGGCGCCCAGTAATAGGGATGCGGAAGTTTTTCTTTCAACGCCAGCTGAGCCAGGCGCCAGGCCGTAGCATAATCAGCACCCCGGGATAATTGCTCGTAAAAGCAATCCATTAAACTCGCAGAGGCCTCATCCTCGACGAGCCAGAGGGTAACCAGGAGTGCACGCGTACCAGCGCCCAGGAAAGCACGCGTCAAGCCCAAGATCTCGTCGCCGCGCTGCCCGTTACTGCGACCTGATTCACAGGCACTTAGAGTCACAAAGGTATCACGCAGATCGATCGCAAGCACATCTGCAGCCGTCAACCAGTCATCGTGCAGTCGCAACGCGGAAAACATCGGGTTATCCGCGCGGAACAATCCATGACAGGCCAGGTGCAGAATCCCATTCCGAGAGGCCTGTGCCTGAAAAGCCGCCAGAGTAGCCTGCTCATTCAGAAACAGTTCTGCTCGGGGGAGATGCCGGGCGACAGCCTGCGCCTCGAGAACCACATTGGGGATCAAGGGATCGCTTACACCGAACACAACCCCCCGGTCATTCCGCAGTGGTCTTGGCTGCTGGTAGTGAGCCAGGAGCGTGGTGCTGGGCGCGTACATGAACTCAAAACGGTCGACGAGGTACCCCTCGCCATCGAACAACGCTTGGAATGGGACCTCGTGCAACAGACCATGAGGCACGATCCCAAGCCTGGGAATTGTCTCCGTTGAGGCGGGCAACCAGTCGGCGATCGGGGCGATCAGACGCCGATATAAGTTGTGGAGCACTTCCCGGACGGACCGTTCCAAGTGCAGCAAATGCCGGTCGATAAATCCTTCGCCGGCCTGAAACCGCGTCCACTCCAGATCGAGCTCCTCCAAGAGCTTCTTAACCGAGAGAATGTCGGCGAGATGGCGCTTAACATGGATACGCGCATTCTGAGAAACGAAAACAAGGACCTCGTCTGCCAGGATATGGTAAGTGAGGACGGTCAAGTTCGGAGGTAGCTGCGCTTGAACAGCCTCAAACGACAGGGCGGGAGCCGTAGAGATTGGAATTCCACGGTCGGCCAATTCGAGATGCAGGCGATTGATCTCATTCGAAAGAGAGATTGCCCGCTCATTGAGCTCATGCCAGGGGACCGCGCGTTCGCCGTCTTGGGCGCCGCGCAATGCCTGGTTGTAAATTGCATTCAGTTCTGCCCGCAGCATCTGGAGGCGCTCGTGCGTGTCAGGCGCTACGTCGGTTGACAGTTTTGTTTCCACCAGACCCATAACCAGGTCGGTCAAGGAACGCGATTTGGACTGTTCGATGATTTGTAAGGCTTTCCGCAGGCTCTCTTCATCGCCGCGTGCCAGGTAGAGTTGGGCGAGATCCTCATAGGCATATATTTTGTCGCGCAAAAATGAGACCCGCACAGCCTCCTGGGTCAGGTTGCCGCGCAGCTGCTCGATTGACGTGACGGCTGCTTCGAGCAAGAGCTCTGCTTCCTGATCCCGCCCCTGTAAGAGAAAGAGATGCCCGAGCCGCTGACGAACGCGGTAGCGCAACTGAGGCAGGACAAGCCTGGCAGTTGTCTGTTGTGCGTCGAGCAAAAGCGATTCCGCCTGAGAGACATCCGGCAAAACAAGGTCGGCCAGCGCAAGCAATGCATAGACGCGCTGTACCGGCCAATCTTCATCGATGACTAGCTGTAGAGCCTGGCGGGCCTCCTGGATCGCTGCACCGCGTTCCCCGCGCGCGGCCCGCAGATGGGACTGCTCCAGCAGAACGCCGCAGAGCAATTGCTTGTTCTCCGTTTCGCGGAACAAGTCTGCCGCCTCTGCCAGCATGATTTCAGCCGCATCCCATTGCGATTGCTTTGTCAGGGCCGCGCCGAGACCCCACAGTACCCAGGCACGTTGATATGCCATGCCCATTTCTTTCAGTCCATTATTGACTGCGCGGTATTCGGCAATCGCTTCGGGATAGAGATTGAGCGCCAGATAGGCATCGGCCGTCAGGCCCTGCATAATCAGCTGGTCAACCCGGGCATCCAGTGTGCTAAGCAGACGCCGCGCCTCGCTCAGGATTTCCAGGCTCTGGCTGTAGTTCCCAAGCAAGAGGTGCGCGTTGCCAAGGTTGGTGAGGCATCTTGCCTGGCGCAAGCGGTTATCGAGGCTGGCAAAACGCGCCGCAGCCTCCTGGAACATCGTCATCGCCTCTACGACGCGCCCGAGGTTGAGCAGGATGCTGCCCCGACTCATGGCAAGCGCCCCACTCTCTTCATCCAAGCCTGCTTCCTGGAAGAGCGTCTCAGCCAGGGAAACCACCTTCAGCGCCTGATCATAGTTTCCGACCAACTCATAGCAGATGCTCAGATTCTTATAGATCAGGGCCGATAGCCTCTTAGCGCGAAGAGGTGGCAGATCGGCCGGCCTGTCGTGTTCGAGCGTGGCTAATGTGGAGAGTCCCACGCGGATGGCCTGTTGATACTGTCCTTCCTCGGCTAGGACGCCGATCAGCCCAACGTTGGTGCGCAGCGCGGCGGCATGCTCCCCCAGCGACAGATACTGGTTATGCGCAGACTTAATCAGAGCGCTCGCCTGCGAAAATTCGCCGTCGATGGCATGGGTCTGGGCGCGCAGGTACGTGGCCCGGGGCACGATCGATGGCGCATTCGCCCACTCCGCGACATCGAGACAGAGGATCGCAAGCCTGCGCGCCTGACCCGGATCAGTGCCAACGGAGTCGGTGGCATAATTGAGCAGTCCTCCCAGTCCTTCGGCGTTGAGCAAATTGGCCTGCTTCAGGAAAGCCATCTGTTCTTCGGCTGACGGCTGCGCCAGCAAATCGGTGACAAATCCGGAGGGAATGGTATCGAAATCCATAAGATGCATTACGCGGATAGTTCAGCATCGGCAATGGTGATTTCAACCCTGTCGTCGCTGATGATGAGGGTGTAAACACCCGCGGCCAGTTCCGTGCCTGAAAATTTGCCGAGGGCATCAGTGTAGGTCAGCGCGACCTCGCGGTCCTCTTGCAGGAGCTGAACCGTAAAGAAAACGGGATCCGTCGCATGGTGAGGAAATACCTGGCCGACCAGATCCAACACATCTGTCCTGGCGCCTGCCCGCGTATTGAGGACGATATCTATGATATCGGATCGATAGACGAGCTGCCTTGGGACTACATCGAGGCCAGCCCTGCGGATGCCGGCCAGAGAGGAACGCTGCCAACTGTCAAAAGCGAGCGTGGCCACCAACCTGTGCAGCCAGCCAGCAGGACGTTTGCCACGTGCAAATTCTTGAAACGCGATCTTGGTTTCGGGGAGTAACTCGCCTGGTGGCTCCCTCAGAACGGTCGATCGACTGAGGTTCAGAAACGTTTGCAGCCAGGCGATAGTTGCCTGATGGGATCCACTCGCCTGGACCGCGGCAGTAACCGCTTTCTCTTCGTCTTCCTTCAGCCTGCCCTCCAGCCAATCGATCAACTGCGTTATGTTCACCGAATTCGTCATCCAACCCTTCCTTATAATATGTTGCTACTTATATAAGACACGAGGACACGTACAAAATACATCAAGCTAAAAAACAATGGATTATGCCAGGCTATACCTGTGACAGTACCTCCTTGAGGCGATCCAGACAACGACCACGCGTGGGACCTATGCTGCCGACAGGGATATTCATCAGGTCGGCGATTTCTTCATACGAGGGCTGCCGTGGATCGAAATAAAGAGCCAGCAGCAAGTCGCGGCAGCGGCGAGCGATCTGGTTAAGTCCCTGATCTATGGTCTGTATCTGTTCGAATCGATCGGCGGCGTCTTTGTCGACGATGGATTGAAGCTGCTCACTTTCGGCAATATCTTCACCGGCGCCAAGCTGTTCCCGTTTGCGTTTGCGTAACTGGTGCAGGGCATGCCGCCTGGCCACGGTCGCCAGCCAGGCGCCCAGGTTACTATCCGGGCGCAGTCTTTCGAGGTGTTCCACCAACGATGCAAACGTCAGCTGGAACACATCGGCTGCATCGTCGGAGTTGAGCCCAAAATTGAGGGGAATAGAGTAGATGAGACGCTTGTAGTTCTCGACCACCTGTTCCCAGGCCTGTTCATCCCCCTCACGGCAACGCCTTAAGAGTTCCCCGTCGGAACTTGATGCAACTTCAGGTAAAGCTGAAGAGCCTGTCCGGTTGTATTTCGCCTTGAACATATGTCGCTGTCCTCATTGATATGATTTACGTGCTCAATCCTGATTACATGAGTAAGGTGCAATACGTGCATACATCCCGGATCGATTTCAGGGAAGTTCATGCCGGTCCCGGGAAACCGTAGAGAAGCTTCAGGGCCCAATGTAGGTCGCGCGGCGAGACTCGAACGCGTCGAAGTAGTATGTGCCACGCGTGCCATCGTCTATGCCTGCGACCGCTCCCAGCCGCACCCGGTCGATGCGCCGCGTGTCATTATCTATAGTGGTGAGGCTGCTTCGTGGGCTCTCATCGATCCAGATAGTCAGCCCGCCATTGCTAGCCCCAGCAGCA
>DATHTH010000199.1:0-5245 GCA_035463495.1 Anaerolineales bacterium
TTGACGATCGCGATCGTCGTCAACCCCGTTGGGTTCGTCGTTGGCAATGCCATCGCCATCCACGAAATCGGCTTGCACCAATGTCATGTGCGCACCGAGCGCGGGGTGATCCAATTGCACGCCTGTATCCACGACAGCAACGATGATACCCTGTCCTGTGCTGTAGCTATGCGCACCAGCCAGGTTGATCGAGGTCAGCGCATATTGTTCCCCGTATGGTTCGGGGTCTTCCCCGCCCCAGGCCCAGTCTTTGCTCCGAATGGCTTCCGGCGCCTCGGCAACCAAGTTGGGCTCGGCATAGAGAATACGCGGATCATTATCCATAATGTCGAGTAAAGCTTCGATATTGCTACCTTGAGGCGCTTGCAGCAAATAGACCCCTCTACCCGGCACCAGCTCGGCGATCATGATCGTGTTATAGGTCTCGTTGATATCATCAATGCTTTCGTCTTCCTGAAGCCGAACAACAACCTGACCAGGAATATAATCGCCATCATCCTTTGCGCGCGCGACGTTCGGATGGCCAGAAAAGGGAAACAGCCACATGAGCAATACTCCGATCATCGCCAATTTCTTGACCTTGGTATGTATATGCATTTCGATCTTCTCTTTCTTTTTTGTTCACTAAATTGAAAGTACTTGAGGGCGATCACAATCTGGTTTCGAGTGCTCTGCTCGTCAATCACATTACACGACCTGCAGCTTCGTTGACGTTGTTTGACCGATCAAAACGAAGGGCGCCCAGTAATATGGATGAGGAAGTCTTTCTTTTAAAGTTCGTTGGGCCGTGCGCAAGGCGGTAGCATAATCGGCGCCCTTAGCTAACTGCTCGTATAAACAGTCCATTAAGCTGGCAGAAGCCTCATCCTCGACAAGCCAGAGAGTAACGAGAAGTGCCCGCGTACCCGCGCCCAAGAACGCCCGCGTCAATCCCAGGATCTCGTCACCGCGTTGCCTATCGCTACGACCCGATTCGCAGGCACTTAAGGTCACAAAGGTATCGATCAGATCGATCGCCAGCACATCCGCGGCGGTGAGCCAGCCATCGTAAAGTCGCAGGGCAGAGAACATAGGATTATCGGCGCGAAACAATCCATGACAGGCCAGGTGGAGGATTCCACTCTGTGATACCTGCGTTTGAAATGCCGCCAGAGTGGCCTGGTCGTTAAGAAAAAGGTCCATGTGAGGAAGGTGGCGGGCCACAGCCTGAGACTCCACGACCACACTGGGGATCAGCGGATCGCTTACGCCGAAGACCATCCCTCGATCATTCCGCAGTGGTCTTGGCTGCTGGTAGTGAGCCAGGAGCATAGTGCTGGGCGCATATACCAACTCAAAACGGTCGACCAGATATCCTTCGCCATCGAACAGCGCCTGGAATGGCACCTCGTGCAACAAGCCATGAGGCACAATCCCCAGCCTGGGGATGATCTCTTCGGAGTCCGGCAACCAGTCGGCAATAGGAGCAATCAAGCACTGATATAGATTCTGAAGCACGTGCCGGACGGATCGTTCCAGGTGTGGCAAATGCTGGCGGATAAAACTCTCTCCTGCCTGAAAGCGCGTCCACTCCATATCAAGATCGTCCAGCAGCTTTCGAACAGTGGAAATATCGGTAAGGTGTCGCTTCACGCGAAGACGCCGATTCTGAGAAACGAAAACAAGCACCTCTTCCGCCAGAATATGGTATGTGAGAGCAGTCAGATCAGAAGGAAACTGGGCCTGAATTTTGTCAAACGATAAGACCGAAGTCGGTGAGGTGGGAATACCCTTATCGGCTAGTTCCAAATGTAAGCGATTGATCTCGTTCGACAGAGAGATCGCTCGTTCATTAAGCTCATGCCAGGGGACTGCACGCTCACCGTCCTGCGCGCCGCGTAGCGCCTGGTTATAGATCGCGTTCAATTCTGCGCGCATCATCTCGAGGCGCGCAGAGGCATCGGCAGGTGGCTCGGCTGCCAGTTTTGTTTCTACGAGACCCATGATCAATTCAACGAGAGTGCGTGACTTAGCCCGTTCGGTTACGTTTAACGCTTTTCGCAAGCTCTCCTCATCTCCACGCAATAGATATAACTGGGCAAGATTCTCATAAGCGGTGATTTTGTCTCGAAGGAAGGAAACTCGAAACGCTTCCTGAGTCAGGTTTCCCCGCAGTTGCTCGATTGCCGTGACGGCCGCCTCGAGCAAGAGTTCTGCTTCCTGATCCCGTCCCTGCAAGAGGAACAGATGACCGAGGCGTTGCGCGACGCGATATTGCAATTGAGGCAGAGCCAGAGTGGATGTGATCCGTTGGCATTCCAGCAATAACGTTTCCGCTAGAGACACATCCGGCAAAACGAGGTCGACCAATCCGAGCAACGCGTAGGCGCGTTGCACCGGCCAATCTTCATTGACGACCAGTTGTAAGGAATGCCAGGCATTTTGTATTGCCGCACTGCGTTCGTTTCGAATGGCCAGCAATTGCGCCTGCTCTAGCAGAACGCCCGAGAGCAACTGTCTATTGCCTGCCTCGTGAAAGAGGTTTGCCGCTTCAGCCAGCATCGCTTCCGCTTCCTCCCATTGGGATTGGGCTGTTAGGGCCGCGCCAAGCCCCCATAACACCCAGGCGCGCTGATAGGCCATGCCCATTTCTCTTAGCCCTTCATTCGCGATTCGATACTCGGCAATCGCCTCGGGGTAGAGATTGAGCGCCAAATATACATCGGCCGCGAGGCCATGTAAGATGGATTGGTCAGCCCGGGCATCGAGTGCATCTAGTAAGTCTCGCGCTTCCCCGAGAATCTCCAGGCTCTGGTTGTAATTCCCCAGCAGGAGATGAACGTATGCCAGATTATTAAGACATCTGGCCTGGCGCAACCGGCTACCCAGGCTGGCAAATCGAGGGACAACTCCCTGGAAGACTGTTAATGCCTCCCGGGCCCGCCCGAGATTAAGGAAGATACTTCCCCGGTTCATTGCCAGTGCGGCGCTTTCCTCATCCATTCCGGCTTCCCGGAACATGGTTTCAGCCGTGGAAACAACATTTAGGGCCTGATCGTAATTTCCAATCAGCTCATAACAAATGCCGAGATTCTTATAGATCAAGCCAGAAAGCTTTTTCGCATGGACAGGCGACAGGCCAGCCGGATTATTATGATCGATGGCAACTAACGTTGATAACCCTACACTGATCGCTTCCTCATATTTTCCTTCTTCGGCCAGAACGCCGATGAGCCCAACGTTCGTTCGAAGTGCCGCGGCTGCCTGTCCTAACGACAGATAGCCTCCATGAGCCGCCCGAATAAGAGTACTTGCCTGTGAGAATTCGCCATGGATGGCATGTGTTTGAGCGCGCAAGTAGTTGGATCGAGGAACAATGATCGGTGCGCTTGCAGCCTCGGCCGTTTCGGCGCAGAGGATCGAAATCTGTCGCGCCTGGCCCGGGTCGTTGCCGATGATTTCAGTGGCGAAATTGAGTAATCCATCGAGTCCTTCTTCGGTAAGCAGATTGGCACTTTGCAAGAAGGCCGAACGCGCCTCTGCAGATGGCTGCGCGAGTAGATCGGCGATAAATTCTGGAGTGATGTTTTCAGGATCCATACAAATCCTACGCCGACAAATCAAGACCGGCAATCGTGATTTCAGCCTGATCGCCCCGAATAATGATCGTGTAAGCGCCCGCTATTAGATCGGTACAGGTGAATTTGCCAACACGATCGGTGTAGGTCAACGCGGACTCAACGTTCTGGTGTAGCAGCTGGACGGTGAAAGAAGCGGGATCAGACTCATCCCTGGGAAAGATCTGGCCGACCAGATCAAACACATCTTCAGCCACTCCCGTGCGCGTATTGAGAGCAATATCCGCCGTATCCGCTCTATACACGAGCTGCCGGGGGAGTGCGCCTAGCCCGGTACGCCGGACGCCAACCAGAGACGGCCGCTGCCAACTGTCAAATGCGAGCGTGGCCGCCAATCGTCGCAGCCAGCTATCTTGACGTTTGTGCCGTGCGAAAGTTCGGAAAGTAGCTGCAGCTTCCTCGAGCAGCTCAGGCGGGGGTTCGATGAGAACAGTCGATCTGCTCAGGCTGAGAAAGTCTCGCAGCCAGTTGACAGTCGCTTCATGCGACTCATCGGCCTGAACGGCAGCAGTGATAGCTTTGACCTTATCTTCGGTCAGCCTGCCTTCCAGCCAGTCTAATAAATTCGTTATATTCACTGAGCCTGTCATCAAATGGATCCTTATCAGTAGCTACTAACATAAGACACTGGGACAAAGACAAAATACATGAGATTGAAAACGAACCGGCGCTTTACATGCATTTGATGCAATACGGATATGCTGTCCTCTTATTCTTGAGACAAAACTTCACGCAGCCGTTCCAGACAGCGACCGCGCGTGGGGCCGATACTACCGACAGGGATATTCATGCGCCCGGCGATCTCCTCGTAAGAGGGTAGCCGGTCATCGAAGTAAAGCGCCAGTAACAGCGCACGGCAGCGCGGACCGATCCGGTTAAGTCCCTGATTTATCACTTGTATCTGTTCAATTTGTTCGGCGGCGCTCCCGGTTGCTGCCTCCAGCCACTCAGAGCTCTCGCCGAGATCCTCATCTGCGCCGAGCTGTTCTCGTTTTCGTTTACGAAGCAGGTGAAGGGCGTGGCGTCGCGTCACGGTCGCCAGCCAGGCAGCCAGATTACTATCAGGATGCAATCGGTCCAGGTTTTCGACTAGAGAGATCAATGTCTGCTGGAAAATATCGGCCGCATCTTCCCGGGTCAGGCCAAAGTTAAGAGGGATGGAATAGATCAGGCGCTTATAGTTCTCCACCAATTGGTCCCAGGCGCTTTCGTCACCTGTACGGCATCTACGAATCAATTCATCATCGGAGCTTGCCGCCAACCGGGATACATCTGAATCATCTGTCCATTTGTCTTTCGCCTTTAACATATGCGGGTGTCCTCATTGCTAAGATTTATGCGCTCAACAGTCTTTGCGACCATTAAATGGTGCCCGGTTCCCCGATGCGTTCAGGGAACCAAGCAAGATCCCATTTAAAAACCGGTGGGCTCACGGTCCAATGTACGTCTCGCGGCGTGATTCGAATGCGTCGAAATAATAGGCGCCGCGCGTGCCATCGTCTATGCCTGCGACCGCTCCCAGCCGCACCCGGTCGATGCGCCGCGTGTCATTATCTATAGTGGTGAGGCTGCTTCGTGGGCTCTCATCGATCCAGATAGTCAGCCCGCCATTGCTAGCCCCAGCAGCA
>DATHTH010000200.1:0-6719 GCA_035463495.1 Anaerolineales bacterium
CTGCTCCGAGAGCAGCAAGCGCACTTTATCAGGGTGCTCTTGCTGGAACTCCTTCACGATCTGGCGCGTGCGGTCGGTGGAGCAATCCTCGCTGATGAGGATCTCGTATTCGAAGTTCGTTTCCTGCATCGCAGCGCTTTCTAGCGCCTGCAGGATGAACTTCTCATGGTTGTAGGTCATAACCAAGACGGATACTTTCATGATTATGACCTCTCCGGTTTGACCGCACGAACCGTTATCAAGGTCTGATATTGCGGATCGGAATGATCGAGCTCCTCCGGATCGAGCTCATCGACAGCCAGTCCCTGGAGGAAAGCGGTGGCTGCAAGCACATTGCCGTATGACTGAATCTTCAGATGATCCGCCGGGAAAGCCTTCTCAAACATGCGATGTGCAGAATGCTGCGTGAATGACCAGTACCAGCATTCCGACCATTCGTCGATGCTCACCTGGCTGATACCGGGGAACGTCGCCAGCAGCACACCGCCGGGCTTCAGGATCCGGCGCAGGGTCTGAAGCGCCGCGTCCACATTGTAGACAAGGTGCAGAGTCTGGGTGAGGATAATGCAGTCGAACAGGTTCGAGGGGATATGGTCCGCCCGGGCAAGGTCTGCGACGATCGTCGCTGCCGGGTTGCCCTCGGCAACATGCAGGATATCCTTCTTCAAGACGCGCTCGCCGCCGAACCGGCACATGTAGCTGTCATCCCCCACTTCCAGGACATGCCCGCGGATGTCGGCGGCGTGACGAGCCAGGAAACCTTCGACGTAGTAACGATCGATGGGCACGCCCCGGTCGAATCCGAACTCGCGGCTGATCGGCGCGAGCCGCCGCAGGTCTCCAAAACGGACCTTACCCTTCGGCGGAATGTACGAACTATCCTGGCGGTTAGCCAGCAAACGACGAACGGAGGGCGGCAGAACCCTGTAGGCAGCTCCCTTCGCAACTCCAACCGCATTCCAAAACGCATACCCGGCGAACTGGTACGGGGCGTAACGGAACCAGTTCATAGCCAGATCGAGAGCCGGACCCATTTGCTTTCCCGAGACCTGGCGATAGATCCGCTGGTAGTATTCACGGCTGTAGTGCTCGCGCCAGGCGGTCACGCCCGCGCGGTAGGCTTCCCGATAATGCTCCTGTCCTTGCGCATACTGCCAGTTCGATTTGAGGACCTCCAGCGCTGTTTTCAACATCAACCTCGGGTCACGCGACATATTCTGACCGTGCTGGCGGTAATCGGCAACCACATGCTGATGTGTGGAGACCGGATGCTTCCTCGCAATTCGCAGGTAGAGATCATAATCTTCGCAGGCAGGCAGGGAAGGGTTGAAGCCGCCTTCTGCCTCCAGCACCGCCCGGCGATATGCCACGGTGGCGTGCATGCCGATGTAGTTGCCGTGCAGAAAAGCTGCATAGGCGTCGGGGTCAGCAGGCTTCTGCCCGTACTCGCGAAGGATCGTTCCCTCTTCGCTAATATAGCGGTAGCGGCCCGAAACAAACGCGCTCTGGGGAGCATTCAGGAGGTGCGTGACCCCCTGCCCGACGGCTTCGGGCAGCAAGCGATCATCCGCATCCAGGAATATGAGGATATCGCCATGGCTTGCCCGTAAGCCTGTGTTGCGCGCCGCGGCCAGGCCCTGGTTCTGCTGGTAAATATAGTGAACATCCGGATAACGCGCAGTCACTTCCGCCGTATTGTCCCTGGAGCCGTCGTCCACGACGATGATCTCCAGGCGCGGGTAGGTCTGTGCCAGTACGCTCTCGATGGCTTCGCCGAGAAAATGCGCATGGTTGTAACAGGGGATCACCACGGAAACGAGCAGCTGTCCCTCAGTTTTTTTCTTGCTCTTTTCTTCCTCGGCACGCAGCCGGGCAAGCCTGAGCTGGAACGCCACCTCGAGCTTCTTGCCGTCCGTCAGGGCGCTAATAAAATCACGCCTGATGTCCTCAACCAGAAGGCTGGCGCGATCCCTGCACTCGCGCGCTTTGATTCGCGCTTCCTCAGTAAGGCAGAAATCTAGCGCCTCTTGCAGCGCCGCGTCCGTGAGCTCCTCCACGCTGAAGACCACGGGCCAGCCGAGCAGCGCTGCCTGGCGGCGGATCTTCCAGCCGCCCACCTCAGGATCGATGGCAACCACCGGCACACCGTTTTTCAGGGAGAGCACCGTCCCATGCAAGCGCGTCGTCACCACCGCATCCATGCGCGCCAGCACAGCCTCGATCTCGGCGGGCGACTTCAAGCCCGTCTGGTTCATGTCCAGCCGTGTATCGATGAGGACCGCGGCCACCTCGTTCGACCTCATCAACCGCTGGATGGCGCTGTTGGCTTCCTCCACGGGGGCATCGTCATACGGCTCCACCAGGCAGACCCCCACGACCGGGACGTGAGGCTTTCGTGCCAGGAAAGAGATATCTGGGTGCACATCTGCCGAGCTATCGCGCTCGATTAAAAAGTCGAATGGATTCCAATCCTCGAGAGGCAGCTTCATCGAAAGGTTCATGCCGATCAGCCGGCAGTCTTTGAAGCGGCTCAAAAATTCCTCTTCGTACTCATCCCGACCAAAGGGACCACACACAAAGACGACGTGCGTATATGCCCCCGGGTCCACGCTGCGCCAGTCCACGCCGCCGGAGAATGGAGGCACATTTGCCACATCGAAGGGAAACCCGGCGGCTTCCAGCCATTCACAGATGAGATCACGCGTGATCAGGTCTCCTGCCGTGGCATGCCCATCTTCGAAACTAAACCAACCGGCAACAAGGGCTTTCATCGCAGTGTCTCCTTTGTCCCAGGCGCCGTCCAGCGATGGTGAATCAGCAGGTTGCCATAGCCGCTCTCTCTGGGCGCGGGGCGGCCGCCAAACTCTCCATGCTCCACGTCGAAGTAGGCGGCTGCCTCCAGGTGGTCCTGGTATTCGCCGTTCCACAGGATCGCGGCGTTGATGCGATAGCGGCCCGGAAGCAGCGTCAGCTCGTCAAGCTCGCATACGAAACGCGGTAGTCCCGGGGGCTCGGATGTATCGTCCCGGCCCTGCACCGCGGAGTCGAAGAAGGTGACAGGCTGCCCGAATTGATCGTAAATGGTGAAGGAGCAGGACATGCCCGGGCGAGGCTGATCGACATGGAAGATGAAGCGCGCCGGACGGCCGGTCGCGAGGATCGAAGGCGGGCTATTTGCATCAATGGAAATGTCCACATGGTTGATGCGGACCAGTCCCTTCCCGCTCCGGTCGCGGCGGGTCGCGAGCTCCTGCCCGGCATATCCCTCGAGCTTACGGAGGTATGCCCCGACCGTCTCCGCCGCGCTGTTATCCATAAAGACGGATCCATGCTGGAGCAGGATCGCCCGATTACAGAGCGCTTGCACAACTCCAATATTGTGACTGACGAACAGAACCGTGCGCCCCCCTCGGGCGACATCGTCCAGCTTCCCCAGGCACTTCTTCTGGAACGCGGTATCGCCTACCGCCAGGACTTCATCGACAATCAGGATCTCCGGCTCCAGGTGGGCAGCGACAGCAAACGCCAGACGCACGTACATGCCGCTGGAATAGTGCTTCACCGGCGTATCGAGAAAAGTATCGATCTCGGCAAACGCCACAATCTCATCGAATTTGCGGTCGATCTCCGCTTTCTTCATCCCCAGGATCGCGCCATTCAAATAGACGTTCTCCCGCCCGGTTAGCTCCGGATGAAAGCCCGTCCCGACCTCGAGCAGGCTGCCGACCCGTCCGTAGCGCTTGATGCGCCCCTCGGTCGGCAGAGTGATCTTCGAAAGAATTTTGAGCAAGGTGCTTTTCCCGGCGCCATTGCGGCCTATCACGCCGACCACCTCGCCCCTGCGGATCTCAAAGGACACATCCTTGAGCGCCCAGATCGTGGGCTCCTTGCTAGCGTTTCGAGTCGCCAAACGCAATAGTTTCACAGGCAGCTTCGCCGCGTTCGACAGGCTGTCGCGCAAAGTTCGATACGGCTGGAGCTGGCCGATGCGATAACTTTTACTCAGGTGTTCCACCCGGATAACGGTATCGTTCATAGGTGATCCGCAAATGTCTTTTCGACGCGATTGAAATAAAGCAGCCCGCCGACGAGCAGCAAAAGGACGATCGGGATAGAGATAAAAACGGAGGCATCCAGCGCTGCTCCGCGTCCCAGCAGCGCCCAGCGGAAGCCTTCCACGACGCCGACCATAGGGTTCAATCCGTACAACAGCCGCCAGCGCTCCGGCACCAGGCTCGCGGGATAAAAGATCGGCGTGGCGAACATCAGGAATTGAGTGGAGAAATTGATGATGTGATGCACATCGCGATACTGCACATGCAACGCCGATGACCACAGGCCCAGCGCCAGGGCGGTGAGCACAGTCAGCAGAAGGAAAAGAGGCATGTATAGCACCGACCCGGTGAGCCCGATTCCATAGTAATACATCAGGGTAACCAGCAAAGGCAGCGCGATCAGGAAATCGATCAGCCCGCCCAGGATCACAGCGAGAGGTACAAGCAGCCGCGGGAAATAAACCTTCGTGATGAGCCCCTGGTTCACGACCAGGCTCTGGCTTGAGGCATAGAACGAGTAGGCAAATAGATGCCAGGGCAGGAGTGCCGTGTATGTAAAGAGCGGGTAAGGAATGTTATCGGATGGGACTTTCACCAGCAACCCAAAGAACACACTGAAGATGAGCATGGGCATGAGCGGCTGCAGGATTACCCACAGCCCGCCGAGGATCGTCTGCTTATAGCGAACCTTGATATCCCGCCAGATGAAGAAATACAGAAGCTCGCGATAGTCCCACAATTCCCGGAGATCAAAAGAGAGCCAGCCTTTGAGCGGCTCGATCACCACCGGCGGCTGCCTTTGCTCATCGTCTACAGACACCGCGGGTGGGGCTAGTAAATTCTCACGCAAGATTGCCTCTTTTCTTCAGCCGAAGCATATGCTTCCATGCGGTCCGCTCGGGGGCAGCGCGGCGGACGCCTCGCCAGAAATAATAGTTACTAAAAAATGCAAACCATTCGAACGACTGTGCGCGCCTGCCGGCAAGACGCTGCAGTCTTTCCATGCCGTGGGCGGAGATTCCCGTGACCGATAAAAGCCGCCACAAAAGGAGCCAGCTGCGACGGTTCTCATAAAAGTGATGGAACAACTTCTGCTCAGTCGCCGGATGCCGGCGTGCGAGGGCCACACTTCCTGCCCCGGCGAATTCGGCATCCGAAGACAGCTCTCGGAAGCCTTTGCTCTCGTGCTGCTCGCCAACCGCTCCGGGCAGATATTGAAAGGAGCAACCATACTGCTTGAGGCGGTACGCAAGCTCAACGTCATAGCCCCTGCGCAGATCGGTGGTGTTTCCTCCGACGGCCATAAATATGGCTCGTGACACGGACATATTACCGCCGTAACAATCATCCCAGTCCGGCTGGCGCTTACCCTGGTTGAACGCTTCGTAATGCTCCCTCCAGCTCTGTGCAAAGCCGCGCGCGAACCAATCGGCTTCGGAAGGCAATGTCAGCGTCATCTGCCCGATGCCGACGACCTGCTCACGGCTCTGGTGCAGGCGCAGGTGCTCCTCCACGAACTGAGGTGCAACTATAATGTCGTCGTCGATGAAGATCAATATTGGTCCGGCCGCTTCCGCAGCCCCGCGGTTCAGCGCCGTGGGTTGGCCCGCGTTTGATTGCCGGATCACTCGAAGCGCATACGGCGTTTCCAGCTGCGACAGCATCTCGAGCGTCCCGTCGGTGGAGCCATCCACGACGACAACCACCTCAAGGCCGGCCGCGGGATAGGTCTGAGCCGAAAGAGCCCCCAGGCAGCTGCGGAGCTTCTGGCTGCGGTTGTAGGTCGGGATGACAATGCTTGCTTCCATCAGTTTCGTCCCGTCTGCACAACCGTCCAGCGGATAGCGCCATAGAGGATCCCAAAAGCGGAGAACAAGAAGTCAAAGTTCAAGCGTCTTTTGTAGATTGCATGCTCCAGAAAGTTCATCACGCTGTTCTTCACGTCGCGCAGCATGCGGGAGAGCATATACGGGTCCTTCCAGCGCATGTGCTTGGCGTAGTATGCCCCGCGCCCCACGCCGTAGCGCCACTCGAGCGACAGGCTTTCGTTCTTGGAACGCCAGGCGCGGTGATAAACAATCGCGTCGGGGATGTACCGGATGCAGTACCCGTGCTCGAGCAACCGAAAGCCAAGATCGTTATCCTCGGCAGCAGGAAAGGCTGTTCCCGGACCCAGCCGCTCATCAAACATGCCGACTTCATCGAACACCGATTTGAAAGCACCCATATTCCCCGTGTACAACACATCCATGTCGATGCGCCCGCGATAGACAGCTGGCTGGTGGTCTTTCTTAATGGAGGGCGCACTGCCGCCGGGCACTTCCGATTCCCCGGAGAGGACCCGGCCTGTAATCACATTGCAGGGACCTGCTTTTACTATCGCCTAGACCATCTGGCTGAACCAGGCCGGCTCCACGAACATATCGTCATCGATGAAAACCAGAAGGTCATGGCGTGCCGAGGCAATCCCAAGATTTCGCCCCGCGCCCACGCCGACGCTCGTCGAATGAAGATAGCGGATCTCACAGCACCGTTCTGTCTTCATCTCGGAGAGAACGGGATGTGCCCTGGCGCTCTGGTCCACGATAACCATCTCGGTCGGCACCTGATTGCCGCGCAGCACCGATTCTACCGTCTCAAGCAGCAGCTTCGGCCGTTCCCTGG
>DATHTH010000201.1:0-10580 GCA_035463495.1 Anaerolineales bacterium
GGAAGCGGCACCGCTGAAGTTGGCGACCTACGTTCGACAAAGGTTTGACGCAGGGCCCGGTCAACAACCGCGATCACAAGGATTGGATCGATCCAGCCATTGTCTTCTCGGAATGCCTTTCTATCATCCAGGATGAGGAGCCGGGTCCCGTTCCGGGCGGCCTCGATTGCTGTTTGCGCGATCCGTTCCAGGCCTTCATCGGTCTTTTCCCCCGGCAGTGTGACTGTATGAATAGACCTCACTTGCTCGCTCGGAAAAAGTGCAGCAAGCTGATCCAGGGTTGGGATGTCTGTTTCGCTGGCATCGTCCAATAGAAGGGGCGCTTCCAGTGTGATCGTGGTGTCGGGTCCGATTTCACTGGGAGTCAACGGCGGGCGTGCGCCGATCACGGTTTGAGTGGAGAAGTGCTCCACTTCGCGTTCACGGTCTACAGCAGGGTTTGTCACCACTGCAACCGCCTCTTTGAAATAATCGGAGACGTTCTGCCGTTCTTTTGAAAGCGGTGCCAGCGGACCGTCGAAGCCAAGTGAGCTGATCGGGTCGGCTCCGCTCTTTGCCAGCTCCTGGATCCACTCGCGATCCTCGCGTCCCCAGCCAAAGGCAGCCATACGATTGTCGAGTCGCATCACGGGATCCGCTGGCGCGCAGTGGAGGGGCAGTGTTCCTTCGCCCCGAAGTCGAAGCGCGAGTCGCCTGTTGATTGTCTCCAATGACCCAAACCTGCGCGGCGCCTGGTTGAGCATTTTCTGCTGTATGGCAGGATAGTCAAAGACTTCTACGGTGCGCGTGCCGCGATGCAGGCGCAAACGCATCTTCTCGCCCGGTGAGAGTGGGATCGGATCCAGGCGCATTGTGTCGAGGTGATAGACACCCTTCTCGGAGGAGAAGAAATATTCCTTTTCGGTATCCCCGAACCACAGAGGGCGCAAGCCCAGCGCATCCACGCTGAAGAGGCACTCGTCGCCGTAGCGTGAAATGATTCCAGCCGGACCCTGCGCGAACGGCCCAAACGCCTGGCGATAATATTTGTAAACGATTTGCAGCTCGGGAGACAGTTTTTCAACTTCGCTCAAGATAGGCGGGAACGCCAGCTCCATGGCTTCGGTCAGTGAAAAGTGATAACGATGGATCAGGGTTGCCAGCAATCGATCAAGATCCTGCGAGTCGCTGCCGCCCGTGACTAATTCCACGCCGAGCATCTGCGCCTGTTCACGCAGACGAGCAATGGTATTGATCTCGCCGTTATGCCCGAGCAGGCTGAACGGCTGGACGCGCTCGAAACTCGTCTCGGTATTCGTAGAATAACGGGCGTGCCCGATCGTAATGGCGGTAGTGAAATCAGGATTGCGCAGCTCTGGGTAAAACTGATATAGCGTCTCAATGGAGCCGCGCACCTTATACACAACGACATTGCTGGAGAGCGAAGCCACGATGATCTTGGTATGCTGCTCGATCCTGAGCGCCAGGTCGAAAAGCGTCCTTTCCACGTGCTCGAGCGGACCGTTGCGCACCAGGCCTGCAACCTGCCAGAGGTAGGGCGCTTGCAGACGCGCCATCTTTCCCAGAGCCTGGGGACGCGTGAGTATCGGTCGCGCCAACAGTAAATCTATGCTGCTCTCCCTGAGCATGTTCAGAACAACCGCCTGAATCCCGGCGACATCCGGTTCATTGCTCGGGATCATTAAGTGCCCCACAAAGAAGCGGCGGTCTTCCGCCAGCCAGCCGGGCTTTCCCTCTTGTTCGAGCGCCTGTGCCCACAGCAGGCGCGGGATGTCGGTCATGACGCCGCACCCGTCTCCTTCACCATTCACTTCCCCGCAGCGGTGTCCCATAATGCTGAGAGCCGCCAACGCGCGTTTCAAATTCCCATGTGTAGCTTCTCCATTCTTGCGAACCGATGCCACTAATGCGCATGCATCGCGTTCCTCTAACCATGTTTTTGTATCACTGGCGGTTAACCAGTGAAATGACTTCTGATTGGATTGTGTGTTCTCGTTACGCTGGGGAGGCTCATTGTTGTTGTTCATTATGTCACCTGATGAGATACGAATAAGGAGCAATTCCTTAAACTATGTATCTTAGTCCGAAGAAAAGGAAATACTATTACCCGGATGGGTAAGATTTGGATCATCTATTTACTCAAACGGGTAATATCGACTGCTTTGATGAATTTCCCGTGTTGCTATATTGCCCAACTCTACAGTGTGAGGAAAATACCTCCTTTATCTGTATTGACAAAACAAGAGTTGTCGATATAATCACGCCAATTAACAGCCCATGACTAATATTGCGACGCTCTGCTCCTGTACGTGTATGTGTTGTTCAAAACACAGAGCTGTTCAACATGCCATGACAGGCTGCCGCTAAGCATATCTTGAAATCTAAACCGGTGAACAGTTCTTCCTGCAGGAGAAGAGTTCACCGGTAGTGTTTTGAAAAGCCCGGGAACTTCCCGGGCTTTTTGTTATTTCTTACCAAGAGGTGATTCCATGAAGGCGAGTAATCAGCTGTGGCGCGAGCAACCGATCGAGAGTCCCTTCCCTGAACTTCTACGCGAGATCGAAATTTATGAGACCGAGATCGAGCTGCGCAAGCAAGGCAAGATGGATGAGAAATTATTTGCCGAAACACGTTTGCGACGCGGCGCTTACGGTCAGCGCTACGACAATGGTCAGCGTTGGGATGGGAAGGAGACTCAGACTCTATCGTTTCCCTCCAGCGCGAGCGGGTTGACTAAAGGCGCGAATACAGTCTGGGATGCGCCCGGCATGCAGCGCATCAAAGTGCCCTTCGGAGGGATGAATCCGGAACAACTGGAAGTAATGGCGGAGCTGGCAGAAGAATATTCGGATGGGATCGCCCATGTCACCACCCGCCAGGATTTTCAGTTGCACATTGTGCATGTGGACGATACGCCGGCATTGATGCGCCGTCTTGCCGCCGTTGGGATCACTACCCGCGAGGCCTGTGGCAACTCGGTACGCAATGTGACAGCTTGTCCCTTGTCTGGAGTCTGTTCCACCGAATCTTTCGATGTCACCCCGTATGCAAAGGGTCTTGCCTATTTCCTGTTAGGACATCCCGATGTCCAGGATTTCGGCCGCAAGTTCAAGGTGGCGTTCTCGGGTTGCAAGGATCAAGCCTGCGGGCTGGTCAACATGCACGACATGGGGGTCATCGCGGTCAAGAAGATTGTAGATGGAGTGGAAAAACGCGGCTTTGAGCTCTATGTTGGCGGAGGGCTGGGCACGGTTCCACATCAAGCCAAGTTGTTCGATGCATTCCTTCCCGAAGAAGAATTGCTTCCAACGGCGCAGGCGATTTCGCGAGTATTTGCCCGCCTAGGTGAAAAGAAGAATCGCAACCGGGCTCGCATCAAGTTTCTGGTGGCTCAGCTTGGTATTGAAGAATTCAGACGTCTGGTCTTGGAAGAGCGCGCCACGTTACAAAACGATCCACGCTGGACGGCTTATCTGGCAGAGATTTATGCACTGGATGAAAAGCCGCTTCGTCCCGCCCTGCCGTTAGAGGATGCGTCGCGTTCCGAAGCATTTCATCGCTGGTACAAGACCAACATCTTCCACCAGAAGCAGCAGGGATATGTCACTGCAACGATCACCTTGCCATTGGGTGACATCACCGCCGACCAGCTGCGCGCGATCGCGGATATTTCCCGGCGCTTCACGAACGGCACCATTCGCACCACTGTAGACCAAAACATTGTCCTGCGCTGGATTAGTGAGGCTGATCTGCCCGAGGTAGATGCTGCCCTAGAAGCGATCGGGCTTGGTCAGCCAGGCGCGGGAACAATTGTTGACATCACCTCTTGCCCCGGAACCGATACCTGCAAGCTTGGCATTTCCGCTTCTCGTGGCTTGGCGGGGGAATTGCGCCAACGGCTCGCCGAGAAGAGTCATGCCATGGACGAAGCCGTGCAGAATCTCCATATCAAAGTCAGCGGTTGTTTCAATTCATGCGGACAACATCACGTAGCCGATCTCGGGTTTTATGGCGTCAGCCGTCACTCGGGCAATTACACAGTGCCACACTTTCAAGTAGTGTTAGGCGGCGAGTGGACTCATAACGGTGGCTCGTATGGGTTGGCGATGGGAGCGGTGCCGGCGAAACGAATACCCGAGGTGGTGGAGCGACTCACGGGTCGCTATGTTACCGAGCGTGGAAAGAACGAATCCTTCAAAGCGTTTGTGCAGCGCATGGGCAAAGTCCAGATCAAGACCATGCTTGATGATTTGACTAAGATTCCGTCGCATGACGAAGACCCGACGCTGTACACCGATTGGGGGGACAGCCGTGAATTCACCATTGGCGATATGGGAGTGGGAGAGTGCGCCGGGGAGGTGGTCACGCATGCAGAGTTTGGTCTGGCGGCTGCAGAACGCCAGGTCTTTGAAGCCCAGGTCTTCCTGGAACAAAATGCATATCAAAAAGCCGGTGAGACAGCCTATGCATCCATGATGAAGGCAGCCAAGACTCTGGTCGAGGAGCAGTTCTACGATGTGCCCAATGACCCGGACCGCATCGCGGAGGAGTTCCGCATCCGCTTTTATGACACGAAGCTGTTCTGGGACGAATATGCGGGCGGTAAGTTCGGGCATTACTATCTGCGCGCCCATGAGAAGGCAAATGAGCCATACACACCCGAGGAAGCCCATCGCCGCGTGGAAGAGGCGCAGCTGGTGATCGAAGCGGCGCACAGCTGCTACCGCAAATTGCTGGCTACAAAGTCCGCACCCAAACAGCTTTCTGTACTGCAAAGGAGCAATCCATGAATGTGCAACACATCAACATCAAGTTTTTTATAGAAAATCCAGAGGCCCTGGATCCTGCGGACTATGGCGCCGTGTTCAATTCCTGGATTCAGGGACAGAGGTTGGACGGATTATTGATCGACGTTGCCGACTATTTGCATGTGCATAACGGGCCGGGCATCCTGTTGATCGGACACGAAGCGGATTACAGCCTGGATAACCGGGCGGGGCGTCTCGGTTTACTTTATAACCGCAAGGCGCAGCTGGAGGGCACTCTGCAAGAAAAACTGGCGCAGGCTGTGCGTGCCGCACTGACGGCGATCCAAATCTTGCAAAACGAACATGGCGTGAAGATCAACACACAGGAAGTGCAGTTGATCGTCAACGACCGCCTGCTTGTACCCAACACGGCAGAGACGTTTGCCGCCCTCGAACCTGACCTGAAAGCATTTTTCGACAGACTGTATAGCGGAGAAGAATTTTCACTCGCACATCATAACGATCCGCGCGAACGTTTTACGGTGCATGTAAAGACTGCGTCAACCTTGGACATCGAAAGGCTCCTCAAGAATCTTGCTGTGGAAACTGTCCATGTCTGATATCCCTTCCATGAATGGCATTGTCTATATAGTCGGTGGAGGACCAGGTGATCCCGGTCTCATCACCGTCAAAGGATTGGAATGCCTGCGTCGTGCAGATGTCATTCTGTATGACCGGCTTGTATCCCAAGAGCTTCTAGCAGAATCATCGCTGGATGCTGAGCTGATTGATGTCGGTAAAGAACCGAAACGGCATCGGCGTTCTCAGGATGAGATCAATGCTTTATTGATCGAGAAGGCACGCGCCGGGAAGATCGTCGTACGGCTGAAGGGTGGCGATCCTTTCGTCTTTGGGCGAGGCGGCGAGGAATGCCAGGCGCTTGTGGAAGCAGGCATTCGCTACGAAGTTGTTCCGGGAGTTAGCAGCGCGATCGCGGTGCCTGCCTACGCCGGGATTCCCGTCACGCAGCGCGGTGTAACGACTGCCTTCACCGTCGTGGCTGGCCACACCGGCGGTTCCGATTCAACGATCGATTGGGAAGCGATTGCCCGGATAGGAACGATTGTCTTTCTAATGGGTGTTGAGCATCTACCAGAGATTGTTGCCAAACTAGTAGCACATGGTCGTCCTTTCGATACACCGACAGCTTTGATCCAAGAAGGCACAACCCTGAATCAAAACGTCGTTTCCGGCGTCTTGTCAAATATTGTGGAAAAGGCACGCGATATACGCCCTCCCGCTGTCTTGATCGTGGGTGAAGTCGTTCGATTGCATGAACAATTGGAGTGGTTTGCCCCGCAGGCTTTATCCATCAAACGCTTTCAGGAAATGCTTTCTCTCTAGCTGGAGAAAAGGTTTTGTCATGAGCACACAAGAAAGTGAAATCTCTTTTGAGACAGCAGACTGGTCTCCTGCGACCGCGAAAGAAGCCGGTTCGCGTTTGGAAGGCAGTTCACCGGAAACCATCTTGCGCTGGGGCTTTGAACAGTTCGCACCAAGCATTGTCATGGCAACCGGGTTTGGACCCGAAGGCATCGCTTTGATGCATTTCATTTCGGAGATCCGTCCGGAAACCATCGTCTTTTACCTAGATACAGACCTACTCTTTTCTCATACCTATGAATTGCGGGATGAACTTGTCAGACGGCTTGGCATTCGCTTCGAGCGCGTGCATTCCGGCATCTCGCTCTCGGAACAACGCCGTCGACATGGCGATAAGCTTTGGGAGCGCGATCCCGACACCTGCTGTCATATTCGAAAGGTGATCCCTCAACGGCAATTCCTTTCTAGCTATAGTGCCTGGATCACCGGTATCCGCCGTGATCAGACGGCTTTTCGCGCGAACACAGGTATTATCGAGTGGGATTATGCAAACAAGATGGTTAAGATAAATCCATTGGCGGCGTGGACAAGCGAGCAGGTCTGGGACCATATTCATGCCCATGATCTTCCGTACAATCCACTGCATGATTACGGATATCCAAGCATCGGGTGCTGGACCTGCACCAATCCCGTACAAGCTGGGCAAGATCCCCGTTCCGGCCGCTGGTCCGGAACTACCAAGACAGAATGTGGCCTACACCTGGCATCGATCAAAAAGCAATGAATACCTATTATCCTGTCTATATCCAATTGCGGGGACAACCATGCGTCGTGATCGGCGGTGGCAAGATTGCCGAGGGCAAGGTGAAAGGATTGCTTGATGTCCAGGCAAACGTGACGGTCATTTCTCCCGATCTCACACCCCGCTTGCGTGAGCTGGCAGAAACAAAGCAAATCGTCCACTGGAGGCGCCTCTATCAACCGGGCGATCTGACCGGCGCATTTCTGGTCATTTGCGCCACAGATCAGGCGGAAGCCAATCATCAGGTCTGGCAGGACGCAACAGCCAATCGACAATTAGTCAATGTGGTGGATGATACACCGCGCTGCAACTTCATTGCCCCGTCGATTCTGCGCAAGGGCGACTTGACGATTGCCATCTCAACCAGCGGCAAGGCTCCAGCGCTCGCAGTCCGCTTGAAGGAACGCTTTCAACGCGAGCTAGGCCCTGAATATGAACGGTTTCTTGAGCTCGCTGGGGAGCTGAGAGAACCTCTTGCTCAGCACGTCCCGGATTTTGAGAGGCGCAAAGCGCTCTGGTATGAACTGGTGGATTCTGAGATTCTAGATGTCCTCGCTCGCGGCGATGAAACGCTGGCAAGAGAAATCATCTTGCAAGTCGTTGGATTCGATTTTGAGCGCGCATGATATGTCTTTTGGCGCTGAGTGCTGCGCGATCAACATTTGTACTGCATGCAAGTGCAGGTGAGCGCGACTAGACTAACTTGAAAACCTGTCCTTCGGCTATGTGATCGCAATGATCGCACAGCCACTTCAATTAGGACTTCAACTCCTTTTATGCAATTGATTTTTGCAACCCGACCCTCTGTTCTCGCGCGCTGGCAAACCGTGCGCATCATCCAGCTCCTTCAGGCTGCTCATCCTGGGTTGGAATGTAACGAGCACCTCGTCACCACAGCAGGAGATCGCCTGCTAGACCGTCCATTACCTGAAATTGGCGGCAAGGGTCTCTTTACCGGTGAGCTCGAAGAGGCGTTACTCTCCGGCAAAGTCCACGCAGCGGTGCATTCGTTGAAAGATCTCCCCGTGGAAGATACGCCCGGGATCCTGGTGGCGGCTATTCCCGAGAGAGAGGCAGCGTATGATGTTCTTGTATCTGCTCAGGGCTGGACCCTGTTCGATTTGCCTGAAGGCGCGCGGGTCGGGACATGCAGTCCACGCCGTGCTGCGCAGTTACTGGTTCGTCGGCCCAATCTAAACGTCCTGCCGTTGCGTGGCAATGTGGAGACGCGCCTCCAAAAACTGTGGAATGGTGAATATGACGCGATTGTGTTGGCCCAAGCCGGGCTGATCCGTCTTGGGTTGCAGGCCCACATCAGTGAAGTGTTTTCGCTGGATGTGATGCTCCCAGCGCCAGGACAGGGCGCCCTGGCTGTCCAATGCCGCGCGGATGATGTAATAACGCGTGAGCTTCTTGCAACCATTCATGACCCGGTCACGGCTGCTGCGGTCTATGCAGAGCGTGCTTTCCTTGCAAGCCTGGGCGGAGGCTGTGCCGTTCCGGTTGCGGCGTTCGCAGAAACGCATGATCAAACAATAATACTGACGGGCGCCGTGTTTTCAGAGGACGGAAAGCAAATCATATCTTTGAGTGGTGCCGGCATGGAGCCAGACAAGCTCGGTAAGCAATTAGCTGATTTGGTGTTAGAGCGGGGCGCAGCAGAATTACTTAAGGTTAATGCCTGATATCTTCAGCGATTCTCAAATAGTACTTCAGCACCCCAATGGGTGCTCTTGGCCGACGAATTTCCTCAAAACCATTGACTCATTTCACTTTTCGGGTAGAATACCGCCCAATATGTATTACCAATTTGCGTTACCGCGCAGCCGTCGTCCGAGGCCCACTTCTTCCGAGAAGGTTGGGAGCTTTTCGTTTGGATGACGGAACGGTAAACGCAAGTATGCACTGATACGCACATACGTCCACACAAACAGCCCTCCTTCTCGGAGGGCTGTTTTTATTTTCATTGTACCAAGGAGTAAGCCAATGAGTTCCAAAACGCGACCCCAGGTAAAGAAAGTCGTGCTCGCCTACTCAGGCGGGCTGGATACATCCGTGATCGTTCCCTGGTTGAAGGAAAACTATCACTGTGAGGTTGTTTGTTTCTGTGCGGACGTGGGCCAGGCGGACGAAGATTTACATGGACTAGAGCAGAAAGCGCTGCAGAGTGGGGCGAGCCAGTTCATACTGCACGATATGAAAGAGGAATTTGCCGCGGAATATCTCTTTCCCTTGCTCAAAATGGGGGCCGTGTATGAGCGCAAATACTTGCTGGGCACCTCGGTTGCCCGTCCCTTAATTGCGAAACATCTCGTGGAGGTTGCTCATGAAGTCGGCGCGGACGCGGTTGCTCACGGGGCGACCGGAAAAGGCAATGACCAGGTGCGCTTTGAGCTGACTGTGATGGCGCTCGATCCACGCTTGAAGATCATCGCGCCGTGGCGCGAATGGGAGATCCGCTCTCGTGAGGATGCAATTGCCTATGCCGCGCAGCATCGCGTGCCCGTCACCGCAACAGTGAAATCCATTTACAGCCGCGACTCGAACCTGTGGCATCTCTCGCATGAGGGCGGCCTGCTCGAAGATCCATGGAACGAGCCCGAAGAAATCATGTATCAGCTCTCGACTTCCCCGGAGAACGCGCCCGAGCAAGCAGAGTATGTGGAAATCGAGTTTGAGAGCGGCAATCCCTGTGCTGTGAACGGGGAACCGCTATCCCCTGCGAAAATCGTCGAGACGCTCAACGCCATTGGCGGGGCGCATGGGATTGGACGGGTTGATCTGGTCGAGAATCGGTTGGTTGGGATGAAGTCTCACGGGGTGTATGAGACGCCAGGTGGGACGATCCTCGTCTGCGCCCATCGTGAGCTGGAGTCACTGGTGCTCGATCGCGAGACCCTGCACTTCAAGGAAATGGCCGCGGTGAAATACGCAGAATTAACTTATAACGGACTGTGGTTCACGCCGCTGCGCGAGGCGCTGGACGCATTTGTGAACGCCACACAGGGACCCGTCACAGGCAAGGTGCGCCTCAAGTTATACAAGGGCAATATTATCTGCGCAGGGCGCACATCACCCTTTAGCCTGTACCGTGAAGATTTCGCTACTTTTGGTCAGGAAGATGTGTACGATCAGAGTCATGCAGAAGGATTCATCCGCTTATTCGGTCTGTCGTTGAAGGTACGCGCGCTGAACGGATTGCCCATTTCCGGGCTTGATATGCCGAAGCCAGATTACTCCCGTTTCAAGCGTGATTAGGAGGAGCAATATGTCACTCTGGAGCGGACGATTTTCAACAAAATTCCACGAGCAAGCCTGGGCGCTGAACGCTTCGCTGGCGTTCGACCGGCGCATGGCAGATCAGGATGTGCGCGGCTCAATTGCGTGGGCGGACGCTCTGCAGAGGGCAGGGGTTTTAACCTATAGGGAATATGAGCTGATCGTCAGCGGCTTACAAGCGATTGCCAGAGAGTTCCGCGAGAATAAATTCACGTTTCTTGAGGACGACGAGGATATCCATACGGCGGTGGAACGAAGACTCGGCGGGCTCATCGGGCCCACGGCCGGCAAGCTTCACACGGGCCGCAGCCGCAACGACCAGGTCGCGACCGATCTCCGTCTGTGGGTACTGGATTCCCTGCCCCTTG
>DATHTH010000202.1:0-3305 GCA_035463495.1 Anaerolineales bacterium
AGATAGATAAACATCATGATCACGACCAGCCAGGAAAAATAGACGATGATGTTATAGCCGCTCAGGAGCGGACCGAGGAAAGGGATATCTTGAAACAGAGGGATATGGATATCCGGGATGCGCTCGATGCTTGGATCAGACCAGCTGCCCACATTGCCAAAGAGAGCACGCATCACAAACACAGTGAGTTCCACGATGATCAAGTTAAAGGCAATGGCAAGGATCACCAGATCAACTCTATACTTATGGTAGAGAAACGCGAATAACAAGCCGAGCAATCCACCGGCAATCATAGCAACTAGCAGTCCGCCGTAGGAATTGCCTAGATAGTACGCGGCGACGATGCCCACGAAAGCCCCCAGCAACATCTTGCTCTCCAATGCCAGATTGAGCACGCCAGCCTGGCTACAAAGTGCACCGCCCAACGCCGCTAGCAGAATGGGCGTCGCAAGCCGGATCCCGCTATTGAGTAGCTCGACAGTAAAAACGCTGAAGAATCCTTCCATGTCAGTGGCTCCCTCCTTTCAGGGGATTTGCTCTTCGGCGGGCAAACCATTCCCGCGCCCGGGTAATGTTCTCCTGATACAGCTTCCCGGCTGCCACAAACAGGATCATGAAGCCAATGATCGTGCCGCCCAGCTCGCGCGGGATATTGAGATTGAGCTGTAAGCCCAGCTGTGCTCCCAGCTTCAGTCCAGAGAACAGGATGGAGACAATAAACACACCAAACGGATGGACCTGCCCGAGAATCGCAGAGGTAAGACCGTCGAAGCCCAGTCCCACTGAGAAGCCGGTCATGATCCGGCGGTGGACACCCATCACTTCGATGGCGCCAGCCAGTCCGGCGAGAGCGCCGCTGATCAGCATGGCACGGATCGCGGCCTTATCGCTGCGGATCCCCCCGAAAAGAGCAAAGCGTTTGGATTGTCCCGCCATACGCTGCTCATAGCCGGATTTGGTACGCCATAGGTAAAAGTAGATGGCAATCACAGCGATCACGGCAATGACAAAGCCCACACCCCACTTGGAACCCGGCAGGAAAGACATCAATTGCGCCGATTCATCGATAACGGGAGAATGCGCCACAGCACTTGTGTCTGCGCGCATTGGGAACTGCACCAAATATTCGACGACCAGCACAGCAATCGAGTTGAGCATGATCGTCGCCAGTAATTCATTCACACCTAGCTTCACCCGGAGAACACCGGGGATCCAACCATATGCTGCACCTACAGCTATCGCCGCAATCATGAGCACTAGTGCGTGCAAAACGGGAGGCAGATGGATGACATACCCCAACCAGGCAGCCGCGGCCGCTCCAAGCAGGAATTGGCCTTCCTGCCCTATGCTGAACATCCCGGAACGGAACGCCACCACGGCCGACAAACCGGTGAGAATGAGCGGCGTGGCGCGCTCCAGTGTCGTGATGAAAATGCAGTTGCCGTATTCCTTACAGCCAAACCCGTTGGAAAAAAGGATGGCATAGGATTCAAACACGGGTTTCCTTAAGAGTAGAATCAGGATGGCCATCACTACCAGGCCGGAGAGGACGGCCAGTAAGGGCACAAGGATGGCATCCAGCACTTTTCTGAATTGTGGGCTCTTCATCACTTCACCTCGGTTGGGCCACTCTTCTGATGGTGTTCCAAATTTTCCAGTGTCCCGCCGGCCATTAAAATTCCCACCTTTTCTTCCGTAGCGGTAGCGGCATCCAGCTCTCCCTGGATCCTCCCCCGATACAGCACCAGGATGCGGTCCGAAAGCGCCATGACTTCATCCAACTCTACGGAGACAAGAAGCACGCCGGCGCCTTTATCGCGTTCCTCCACCAGCGTCTTATGTACAAATTCGATGCTGCCCACATCCAGCCCGCGGGTGGGTTGGTTGGCAATGATGAATGCCGGATCCCCTGCGAGCTCTCGCCCGACCACCACTTTTTGCAGGTTGCCACCCGAGAGCATTGAGATGCCTTCTCCCGGCCGGGCTGCTGCAATCGAAAAGGCCCGGACGACTTTTTCGGCAAATTCGGAGATCGCCTTCATCAACAGAAATCCATAGCGGCTGAACTCGGAATGATCATATCTGGAGACGATCAAATTTTCATCCAGCGTAGTCTGAAGATTCAATCCCACAACCATGCGATCTTCAGGGATATGTGCCATGCCCATATCACGCCTTTCGCCGACCGATACGTCGTTAATGGTTCTCCCTTTGAAGAGGATCTCACCGCCGTCCAGATTGCTCATACCTGCAATCGCTTCGACGAGTTCAGTCTGCCCATTGCCGCTGACCCCGGCGATGCCCACAATCTCACCTTTATGGACCTGGAACGAAACGTGGGAGATGGCGGCGAGCCCGTTCACATCCGCAATGCTGATGTCGCGGACATCGAGCACTGCCTCTCCCCTGGACATCTTCTTCTTGTTGACCCGCAAAAGGACCTCGCGACCGACCATCATGCGTGCCAGTTCGGGGATCGACGTCTCCGATACCTTCTTCGTGCCGATCATTCTTCCGCCGCGCATTACACTCACACGATCCGCAACGGACATCACCTCGATCAATTTGTGCGTGATGAAGATGATAGTGTAGCCTTGCTCGGCGAGCTTGCGGATCACTGTGATCAGCTCATTTACCTCTTGAGGGGTGAGTACGGCAGTGGGCTCATCTAAAACCAAGATTTTGGCGTTGCGCTCGAGCACTTTCAAAATTTCGACCCGCTGCTGCATGCTCACTGGCAGGTCTCGAATGCGCGCCATGGGATTCACAGGCAGATTGTATTTTTTCGCCAGTTGGTCCACCAGGTCATTTTCTTTCTGCTGGTTGAGAAAGCCTGCCGTATCAGGTTCAATGCCAAGCAGAATGTTCTGGGCGACGGTGAATGACGGAACCAGTTTGAAATGCTGGTGAACCATCCCGATGCCGTGCTGGATCGCATCGTCCGGATTGTCGATCCGCACCTGTTCCGAGTCGATCCGAATCTCCCCTGCATCGGGCTTGATCAGGCCGTAGAGAATATTCATCAGCGTGGTCTTGCCGGCACCGTTCTCGCCGACCAGCGCATGGATTTCACCGCGCTCCACCGAAAAATCCACCTCCTCATTGGCACGGACCTGTGTGGATGCAAAATACTTGGTAATGCCCTTCATTTCGATTGCAGGCGTCATAGGCATATCCTTTGAATAGACCCCGGGAAACTGCCCCGAGGTCTATTCTCATACAAAGACGTTCTAACTATTTAGCAAGCAGCTCCACACATTCTGGAGTATCGGGCGCGAAGGCATCACAGACTTTGTATTCACCGT
>DATHTH010000203.1:0-3489 GCA_035463495.1 Anaerolineales bacterium
AACGCGCAGGGCTCGCGCAAGTTCAAGCGCCTGCTGCTGGAAGAAGATTATGACTCGATTCTGGAGATCGCCCGCGAGCAGGTGGAATACGGCGCCCACGCCCTGGATATCTCATGCGCCGTGACCGAGCGCCCCGACGAAGCTGAGCTCATGCGCAAGGTCGTCAAGAAGCTGGAGATGGGCGTGGACGTCCCGCTGGTAATCGACACCACCGAGCTGGACGTGCTCGAGATTGCCCTCAAGACCGCGCCGGGGCGGTGTCTTATCAACTCAACCCATCTCGAAGCAGGGCGCGAAAAAGCGGATAAAGTCTTCAGGCTCGCCAGGGAACATAACGCGGCTGTCATCGTGCTGACCATTGACGAGGACGGCATGGCAAAGACGCGCGAGAAAAAGCTCGAGGTTGCCAAACGGATTTACGACATCGCCGTCAACGACCACGGACTCAAGCCACAGGATCTGGTCTACGACGCTTTGACATTTACGCTCGCGACCGGTGACGAGGAATTCATCGATTCTGCGATTGAAACCATCGAGGGGATCCGGCTGATCAAGCAAAACCTGCCGGGCGTCATGGCGTCGCTAGGTGTCAGTAATTTATCCTTCGGACTCGCTCCGCATGCCCGTCCCGTGCTGAACTCGGTTATGCTTTATCACTGCATCCAGGCTGGACTGGACATGGCAATCGTCAATCCCGCGCATATCACGGCCTATCCCGACATCCCCCAGGAAGAAAAAGACCTGGCCGAGGACCTGATCTTCAACCGCCGCGCCGACGCCTTGCAAAGATACATCGAATACTATGAAACGGTCACGCCGACGGAGCAGACCGGCGCCGCCGACCCGACGAAGGAGATGACTCCAGAACAGCGCCTGCACTGGAAAATCCTCCATCGTCATAAAGAAGGCGTGGAAGCGGATATCGATGAGATTATCCAGCGCGGCGATTTACCAGCAAAACATGAAATCGCAGTCCACACATTGAACAACGTCCTCCTCCCCGCCATGAAGGAAGTGGGAGATAAATTCGGCGCGGGCGAATTGATTCTGCCCTTTGTGCTGCAATCGGCGGAGGTGATGAAGAAGACTGTGGCACATCTGGAAAATTACCTCGAAAAAGTAGAGGGTGTGACAAAAGGCACGGTCGTCATCGCTACGGTCTACGGCGATGTGCATGACATCGGCAAGAATCTCGTCAAGACTATCCTTGCGAATAACGGCTACACCGTGATCGACCTCGGCAAGCAGGTTCCGGCAGAGACGATTATCACCAAAGCGGTTGAAGTCAACGCGACCGCGATTGGCTTAAGTGCGCTGCTGGTATCTACCTCCAAGCAAATGCCGTTGATCGTGAACGAGTTGCATCGCCGCGGGCTTAAGTTCCCGGTGCTCGTTGGCGGCGCGGCCATCAATCGCCGCTTCGGCCGCCGGATCCTGTTTACCGAAGATGGATCGGTCCACGAGCCTGGAGTCTTCTACTGCAAAGACGCGTTTGAAGGTCTTGAAACCATGGACCAGCTCATCGTACCGGAGAAGCGCGAAGAGCTGCTGAAACGGGTCCGCAGGGAGGGAGACATGGAAATGGGCCGCACCTCTCAGATACCGGACCATCGAAAAGCGCCAGCCCGCTCGAAGGTCCAGCCTGCGCCCATCCAGCATCCCCTGAAGTGGGGGCAGCGGATCGTCAAAGATATGCCGCTCGAGATCGTCCTCAAACATCTCAATCGAAATGAGCTTTATCGGCTGTCGTGGGGCGCGAAAAATACCCACGGGGAAGAGTGGGAGAAGCTCAAAGCACAATTTGATGAACGGCTAGAAACCATGACCAAAGAGGCGCTTCGTTATAAGTGGCTGAAGCCACAGGGCGTGTACGGCTACTTCCCGTGCCAGTCCGACGGTGATAATTTGATCATCTATCATCCGGATACTGTCAATTCTGCCTCGCCCGACGAGCTGACCCGTTTCACTTTCCCGCGCCAGCCCTATGACGATCATCTCGCGTTATCGGACTATTTCGCGCCTATCGAATCAGGCAAGCTGGATGTCGTTGCCTTCCAGGTAGTGACCGTTGGACAGGAAGCCACCGAGCGCTCCGACAGGCTCCAGGCAGACCACGACTATACCGCTGCCTACTTCACGCACGGGCTTGCGGTCCAGACTGCTGAAGCGACCGCAGAATATCTGCACCGCCACATCCGCCGCGAGCTGGGCATTGCCGAAAGCCAGGGCAAACGCTACTCGTGGGGCTATCCCGCCATCCCCGAGCTGGAGGATCACAAGAAGGTCTTCGAGCTCCTGCCCGCCGTAGAAACCGAGCTTGGCATGATCCTTTCGGCTGCCTACCAGCTAATCCCCGAACAATCTACTGCTGCAATCATCGTGCATCACCCACAGGCGAAGTATTATAGCGTGGGCGAGAGCAGGGTCGAGCAGTTGATGCGATAAGAGGCCCCTACTTCTTTTCGAAGAGCCTCCGGTGCAACCTCCCATGAAGATGCTCCGCAAATTCGACACCGCAAACTATAGAAACTTCGCTGGGATTGCCCTGATCTTGACCCTGGCGCTGATCGCCCCCGTCTATGGGGGGTATGATTACCGGGTTGCCTACCGCGGCGATACACTTGCCGGCACGTATGGGCTGCATACGATCAGCCCCTATCCGCTCTACTGGTTCATCTATCCGTTTGCAATCCTGCCGGAGAATGTGGGCTACGTGCTCTGGAATCTGGCAAACGCCCTATGTTTCATCTTCGCGATCCGGTACTGGAAGGGCGATTTACTTGCCTTTAGCTTTTTCATTGGCGTCTTCTGGACGTTTTACGGCGGGCAAATCGAGGGGTTCGTCTGCGGCGCCCTGGTGTTGGCAATGCTGCCGAACCCCTGGCTTGCCGGCCTGGGGCTGACATTCCTCACTCTCAAGCCCCAGATTGGGCTGCTGCCTATTCTCTTTGTCCTTCTACATCGCAGAGATTGGAAACTGCTGGCTGTCCCGGCGCTGGTGTACCTGGCATCCTTTTTAACATGGGGCTGGTGGATCCCGCGCTGGCTGGAGGCATTACGCCCGATCCAAAACGTAGGTCCTTTCTTGGCCTCCAATGTCAGCCTCTATCCATACGGACTGGTCCTTCTGATCCTTCTCTGGCGCTACCGGTCTTCTTTGAAGATCTGGATGCTTGTACAGAGCCTGATGATGCCATACTCTCCGATTTACTCACTGGCTCCGGTATTTACGATTCTAAATCCACGGATCGTGGTGCACATCCTCATCTGGATTTTTTACTTGATGACCGAGCGGTTCTTAGCCTTGTCTTATTTTGGATTCATATTCCCGCTGGCGTTTCTGATCCTTGAGATCTGGCGCACCGAACGACTCGCTCGTGCGAAACTGGAACCCGCGGGAATCGACGCCTCCATGGTGGAAACCACCCTCGATGAGCAGCAATGACCGCTTCCATGAAACAATATCCTGCTCTTACCCTCCTGCTTACG
>DATHTH010000204.1:0-8548 GCA_035463495.1 Anaerolineales bacterium
CAGTTATAGGCTGTACGGTTCTGGGGTCACAAAGTAAGAAATCGACATGCTTCCGATCTATCTTATTTGTGTAGATGCGAAACTTGCTTGGGTCACTCAACGTTGCAAAAAACAGGTCACCGAGGCCAACTTTTATTGAGATCAGCGCCGAGTCAGCGACAACCGATTTGAGCACCAGGAAGAAACTGTGCTCTGCGGGGGAAAGGAAATGGTCCTTTACGGCATAGGGATATTCAGTCTTGTCAGCCGCTTTGTCGTCCTTGACGGACAGAAAATCTTCAATCCGTTCAACGATGTCGTCAACGGCTTCAGCAGAGAGACCTAATGCCGTCAATATTCGGCGCAACAATGAAAATTTATGTTGTGATTGCATAGAAGATAATTATTCTTACCCTAAGAACATGGGAGTTATTATGAGCATATAATGTTCATTAGTAACTGCGTGCTTATCCTGCTAATTCTTTGTAATCCCTTTGCTCATCGTCTCACCCCACAAAATCCGCCAGCCCCTGCCTGCGTAAATCCTCATACGGGCGGGGGAGCTTGCCGAAGTAGGTCATGTAGAGCTTCTCGCGGGCGCGGCTCATCGCCATGTAGAGGATGCGCCGCTCGGCGGCGATATCTTCCTGGTCTTCTTTTAGAAAGGTCTGCTGCAGGTGGGGGATGAAGACCACCTCTGCCTCCAGTCCCTTGAACCCGTGGATCGGCTGGACGCGCACGTCGATTCCGCGTAATCTCTCGCGTATCCCCCGGATGCGCTGCGAATAGCGCACCAGGATGACGACCTGCTTATCGCGGTAGCCCTCCTGCCGCAGGGAGAAGATCTTGTTCTTAAGCAGGTCCAGCTCCTTTTCTACACTCATACACCTTTGCACAAGCGGGCGCGGTCCGTGGCGCATGGCGGCGGTCGAGAGGTCGGGGGTCACCAGCTCGCCCTCCTCTGTTAGCGACCTCTGGATCTCGTCATGATCCGCGATCATGCCGTACGCTGCTTCATAGATCTCCCGCGTGTTGCGGTAGGGGATCTTGAGCCAGCGTGTCCGTCCGGCAACCGGGATGCCTTTTTCCTTCCAGCTAAAGCTGCGATAGATGCTCTGTGAGGGATCGTCGGCAAGAAAGACCAGCCCGTGCTCCGGGTGGACCAGGCGGTTGACGATCCGGATCCAGTTGGGCGCCCAGTCCTGCGCCTCGTCGATCAGGACCGCATCGTAGCAGGGCGCGGCGATGCGCCCGGCAGCGAGCTCCTGTTCCACCAGCACGGGGAGATGGTCGAAATCCCAGGATCTGTTCTCGGCCAGGTAGGCTTGATACGCCTCCAGCACGTCATAAACCTGGCTTCTCGACTCTTTGTTCAGGCGCAATTCCTTGCCGATGCCGCGCCGCTCGATCTTCAAATACTCCTCGCGGCATGCCAGCCCCATATCCCAGATCCACTCAATTTCCAGTTTTGTGGCGGGCACACCCAGCCTGCGGATAATGTCGTAGTCCAGCCTGCTGCCATCCAGCCAGGTCTCCATTTTGACGGGGTCACGCGGCTGGGGCAGCATAGACATACAGATCCCGTGGAATGTCTGCGGCTTGATCCTGGTCCCGGTAAATGCCGACGTTAACTCTTCTTGTAGCTGTTTGTTGAAGGTGAAGACGCCGATCTTCCAGTCGGGATACTGGGCTGCCAGAAATTTCGCGCGCTGGATCAGGACGAGGGATTTGCCGCTGCCTGCAAACCCCCGCACCAGGCGGATGGCGGTATTGCGGGCGAGCTTTTCGTCCGCTTCGGAGACCTCCTCTTCCGGCTCGGGGGATGCCAGACTCTCGAACAACGCATCCTGCCGCACCTCCACTTTCCTTCTTTCCTCTTTCTTATTTCCTCGATCGACCGGCTCGGCGACTATTTTCTCCTGCTGCTCGTCCAGCACAAAGGAAGCCCGCCCGGGGATCTCGATCTCCACCGCAGGGTAGATGGTGGCGCGGACCAGGTCGAGCTCGTTCTTGAGCAGCGGGCGCATGCGCTCGGCGGGAAAGGTCATCTTCAGGCGCTTGAGCAGCAGGTCGGGGACGATCAGGTCGTCCTCGCCCAGGACGAACTCTTCCCCCCAGGGCGTGCGCAGCTGGGTGATCACGGAATAGGGCAGGTTGGCGAGCAGCGCGGCATAGCTCCACGGAATACTTTCCCCACCGCCGTGTCCGTTCAATGTTCTGTTCAGCTCGTGGGATAACGTGATGGCGAACTCGCGCGCCTTCGTGACCGGGTTGGGCTCGAAGCGCTCCTTCCCTTTGCGGTCCCGGACCGTCGCGCCGCCCGGGTTCGCGTTCACGACCGTCACCCAGTCCTTGACCTCCAGGACGATCACGCCGTAATTGGTCACGACCACGAAATCGGGGTAGCGGATATCGCGCTTCTTATGGATAGGGGATTCGACATAGACCGAAAACTCTTTTGGCAGGTTCCTGCTCAAGAGCTTCAGAGTTTGCTTTTCCCCGTGGGTAGCGTCTTCACGTAAAAATCCAATGACTTCAGCCATGGTGCTGTCCTGTGAGAGAAGTGCGTCTCCAGTTCTCCCAAGATTACTTGAAAAAGAGCTGGGCTCCGGGAAGTGAGGGTCGTTTGAAAGGTAGCCCGGGATGTGCAGGAACGGTGTGGGTTATCCCCATGACGGAAAAGTCCCGCCGGTGATACACCCGTCCGGCTTGTAAGTTCATTGCAGATGGGGCCCCCTCCCAGCCTCCCCCAAATTCGAGCGAACTCGCTTAAATAATTATTTCCGTTTTGTTGCGAATTTGGGGGAGGTGCCCGTCAGGGCGGAGGGGGCGGAGGGAGCCTTGGACCTCGGATGTCTGAAGACCTCCGGGACGATTGTCAATCCTGGCGCCCTTGAGATGAATGAATGGGGTAGTGATAACATTCCCGAAGTTCGCTGCACCTTCCCAACTTCCCGATACTGGCAAACCCGTCGAAAGGCGGGGATGCGGCCTGGAGCATAGGATGAGGGAACCGTACAGGAAGCGTGAAGGAAGCGTATCGCGAGCGTACACGGAGCGTGACGGAAGTGTACAGAGAGCGTATCGCGACCGTGAAGGAAGCGTAAAGGAAGAACCCCGCCCATCCGGAGGCACCCTGCGTGCGCACCCGCAGGGTGTCTCCCAAATTCCAGACGGAAGCTGGGAAAAGCCAGATAGGATTCGTCGTGGAAAGAGGGGGAATCGCTAAAGCCCTGAACATGGTTTGCCTCTCCCTCTCCGGGGCCAGGCGGGTGTCAGGGAGCGAGTGCCCCGCTGCGCTGGCGCTCCACGTCCATGGCGCCCGGGTTCAGGACCTCGCTCCTTGAAAGCCTTCCACCCAGCCAGGCATTTAATTGATCGGCAGCGATCTCAATGAACTCATGCAGCACCTCTCTCACCTTCCATCCCACGTGTGGCGTGAGCAAGACATTGGGCAGGGTCCGCAGCTCGCTCTCTGGCGGGAGGGGCTCCGTCACAAATACGTCCAGCCCAGCGCCCCCCAGCCTTTTTTCACGCAGCGCTTCGATCAGCGCCGGTTCATCTACAATCGCTCCGCGCGAGGTGTTGATCAGGATGGCGCCGGGCTTCATCTTCCACAGCCGTTCCCGGTTCAAGAGCCCGCGGGACTCATCCGATAAACGAAGATGGATCGAGATCACGTCCGAGGCGGCGAGCAGCTCGTCGAGAGGCAGGCACACCACGCCGAAGGGGTCCGTGCCGGGGGAGGTTCCTGTCCGGTCCCAGGCCATCACCTTCATCCCAAACGCCTCTGCCAACCTGGCAACCGGATGCCCGAGCCGGCCGTAACCGAGAATCCCTAGCGTGCGCCCCGCAAGCGATCCGCCGATGATCTGCGGCCAGCCGCCCTCCCGCATCCCCGCTGCCAGGGGATAGATCTGCCTGACCAGCCCCAGCATGAGACTGAACACCAGCTCCGGAACGACCACTGTGGGCCTGGAAACCCGGCGTCCCAGCGCGATCAAGATCCCCTGTCTGGAGGCGGCAGCCTGGTCAATGTGATAGGCATGTCCCCCCGTTTGTAAGACGAGCTCCAGATTCGGACAGGCTTCGAAGAACTGGCTGTCCAACGCTGTCCGTTCCCGGAGAGCCAGAAGGACCTGGAAATCCTTCAGAAGGGGATAGTCATCCGGCTGGATCGGTCGATCCAAAACCTGGACTTCAGCCAGCTGGCGCAATCGCATCATGGCAGGCGCCCTCGCCAGCTCTCCCTCATAATCATCCAGAACGATCACTCTTGGCGTGGGTCTCATGAATAAGTTACCCTTTTCATAAAGTATGCAGACCGGTCGTCACAATGGCGCTCCCATTATATATGAACCCCTGGGATAGCCCTGTTTCAATCTGCCACACTTGCAACAAGACGCTTAAATGGTTGCGGCTCGAACCTCACATATTCATTGTTTGGTCCGAGCCGCAGAGCCGGCTACAACTTCAAAGAAATACCGATGGCAGTCTTAGTATACAGTCGTTGAGCAGAAAGGCACCTTACAGCCTGGCTGCGAATTCACTCACGGCGCTTCATACGCGCCGATATCACAGCCTGCGCCCTGCGGGCGGGTCACGCCGCGCTGGTCGGTGGCGGGGCAGAGTGCTCCATTCGCTGCGTCGATCGCCTGGCTGCCGGTTTGCAGGGCGTGGGTGAAGGTCGGTCCGCCGTTATCGGCGAGGGCGCCCAGCCCGGCGTTGGCGCCGATCAGGTCGCTCGCGACCGGCTCACAGGTGTCATCCTGTATGAGGTTGTTCCCACCCGAGGTCAGGATGTTCGCGCCCGTCCAGTGGTCGCAGGCATACCACTGGTTGCCGGTGATGATCGTGTTCGTCAGCGTGAGCGTGGGAGCGGGACCGCCGAAGGAGCCGTTGAAGATCGCGGAGGGCGCCCAGTCCGGGCCGATGTTATTGGCGATGGTGGAATTGAGGATCGCCATGTTGCCATCGGTGTGGAAGATCGCGCCGCCGTGCCAGCCGGTGGAGCGGTTGCCGCTCAGGGTACTGTTGGTGATGGTCATATTCCCGAGCGAGCGGATGGCGCCGCCCACGTCGTTGGAGACGTTGCCGCTGATGGTGCTGCGGACGATCGTGGTGGTGGTGTTGAAGAACGAGTACACGCCGCCGCCGGACCAGGCTGCCTGGTTGCCGGTCACACTGCTGTCGATCAGGTTCAGCGTGGCGCCGTCGCCGTTATAGATGCCGCCGCCGCCCTGCCAGAACTCGCCGGCGTTGGTGGTCATGACGTTCTCGGTGAGCTTGACGTGGTCCAGGGTCAGCGAGCCATTGTTGAGAATACCGCCTGCCAGCTGGAAGCCGAAGCCGTCCCGCACGGTGAGATGCCTGATGGTGGCGGTCGCCCCGGCATTGACGATGAAGACGCGGTGCGCGTCGTTACCGCTGATCGCCAGCCCGGGCGCTGCCGAGCCGTCGATGGTGACGTTCTTGTCGAGAGTTAATGGACCGCTGCTCAGGGTGATGGTCCCCCCGGCAAGTGAATTGGAGAAGGTCACCGTGCCGCCCGCGCAGACGCTGTTGAGCGCCTGGCGCAGGGAGCCGGCGCCCGCATCGGCGGTATTGGTCACGGTCAGCTCACACGGGACGGTCAGGCGGATCTGGTCGAGCAGGACCGGGCTCCTCAGCCCGCCGGGCACCGTAAAGCGCAGGGCGTGGATCTGCGAGACGTCCAGTGCCAGCCCATCCGGGTTCTGGAAGGCGGAGAAGGGCAGGCTGATCCGCTGCCAGCCGCTGAAGTTATCTCGGAAGGAGGCGGTAAAGGAGACCGGCTGGGGCTGGTTCTGATAAAGCCGGACGTAATCCACGTCCATGCTCTGGGGGAAGACAGTGTCCGCTCCGACCGCCCCGCCGAAGTTGCCGCCCACGGCGACGTTCATCAGGATAAAGAAGGGATGGTTGAAGACCCACTGCTTGCCCTGCATGAAGGGGTCATCGGGCGTGGCGGCAAAATATTGGATGCCGTCGATGTACCAGACGATGCGGTCCGGCTGCCACTCGACCGAGAAGACGTGGTATTGATCGCCGACCGGCTCGCCCAGGTCGTAGGTATCGCCGTAGCTCTGCCCGCCGGAATATCCCGGACCGTGCAGCGTGCCGAAGACCTCCGTGGGCACCCGCCCGACGAATTCCATGATGTCGATCTCGCCGGTCTGCGGCCAGCCGACCTGGTCGATATCTGTCCCGAGCATCCAGAATGCGGGCCATAAGCCGGCGCCTTCGGGCACTTTGATGCGGGCTTCGATGCGGCCGTACGCCACCTCGAAGCGGTTCTTGGTCAGCAGCCGCGCCGACGTGTATTCACAGGGACCGTAGTAGCACAGGAGCGAGCCGTCGGCTTCCTTCACGGTGATCTTGAGGTTGCCCTGACCGTCGGTGGCAGCGTTCTCCGTCCCGGCGGTATAGTATTCCAGCTCGCTATTGCCCCAGCCGGGGATGCCGTTCGCCGTGCCATCGCCCACTTCCCGGCCCCAGACCGCCGGATCGGGAGCCGTGCCGGCTCTGGTGTTGAACTCATCGCTCCAGACCAGCGTCCAGTCCGCGGGCGCACCGACGGCTGCCTGGTTGTTGTCGAGGCTGAGGCGGATATCCTTGCCGCTGTTGCGCCCGTAATACCAGAAGCTTAATGCCTCGGCGTTGCTCCAGTCCTGCGGCGTGGGGAAGGTGCGGTTGAACGAGTAAGACCCGGTGCCGTTCTTCTGGACCGCCTGCAGCACACGCTCGTAAGCGCCCTGACCGGGCAGAGCAAGGGCGTTCCCGCCGGCGATCTCCGGATGGGTAAGCGTCGCCTTCTTATCCACCTGCCAGAGATATGGGTAGGTCTCGAAGTCGTCGAGCAGGGTCGGGTCGTAGGCTTCGTTGTCTAGGATGGCTAAACGTGCCAGGGGCGGAATGCCAAGTGCGGCGCCGGCAGGGTTCGACAGCTCCACCAGCACGCCGCGCTCGCCCTGATACTTCTGATTATCGATCGTCTGGATCGTAAAGGACTGCTGGGTCACGTTGGGCGGGAAGGTCAGGGTTCCGCTGGCGGGAATGTAGTCACGGTCAGGGACCGCGGGTCCAAAGGTCGTGGCATACTGGACGGTGACGGGGTCCGGGGAGGGCTTGCTGAGCCGGGCGGTGAGGGTGGCTGTGGTCCCCTCGGTGAAGCGATAGTCGATGGCGGTGAAGCCGACCGTCAGCGGGCGGACCGGGGCGACGCCGTAGACCATGGCGTTATCTACGTAATAGGTCTGCGGGGCGGGGGTGGTGATCGTGCCCAGCGCCCAGCCATGCACCTCGGTCAGACCGAAGCCATCGTTGGGGGCGCCATTGCCGATCTCTTTGCGGCGCATGCTCTCAAAGGGGATCTGGATCTCCCGCCAGCCGCTGAAGTTATCGATCACATCCGCGGACCAGCGCTCGGCATCGTCCCGGGTGGAGCCGGGGTTGCGGTTGTCGAGCACATCCACGAACATGGTCGTGCCGCTGTTGTTGCCGTACAGCCAGAAGGAGATGCCCTCGTAGGCGCTCCAGTCCTGCGGAACCCAGGCATCGACGGCGGCGTTCTCGAAGTTGTGCACGAAGCCGGCGAAGGAGACGACGTTCAGGTCCATCTTCAGCACGTTATTGGGATCGGACGCGCCGGGCACCGGGGCGGGAGGCGTCGCGGTGGTGGAGATGGCGACCGAGCTGTTGGGGTCGTTGAATGTAATGAAGCCGATCGCTGCCCCGTTCGCATCCGTACCGCGGGGGAGACCGGCTTCGAAGTCGTCGACGAGGGGTAGCGTGGCTGCCAGCGCCGGCGTCGCAAATGGGGAAACCAATAAATTGATGGATAAGCTCAGAACAAGGATCACGGAAAAGGCTGTCTTTTTGATCTTCATTGCTTTTCTCCTGAGGAAATCGAATTGAGGTAGATGGGGAGATGGGCTTGCGTATAGCGACTGGAGTGAACTTCCCGGGTACGTGCTCCTTTCTCGAGCGCTCTCGTTCTGGCTGCGACCCCCTTGAGAGTAATAAAACAGGGACTGTAAACGGTTACATCTAGTATACGCAATATCCGTTTTCAGGCAAGGGATATTCTTCTTAAAAAAGGTTACAGGCCCCCTCCTACCTCCCCTTGCGCAGCATCCTGAAAGGGCAAATTCGATCTTAGTAGCATAAATAATTATTTCAACTCTTGTTGCGAATTTGGGGGACACCCTGCGGGTGCGCACGCAGGGTGCCCGTCAGATGCGGATGGGGGCGAATGGAGTCAAAACTGCCCATCCGTAGGATGGGCGGTGCGAATCATCAGCCTTGCAAAGGGAAATGCTCTGGCGGCAACCTTCGCAAGGCTATTTACGGGTTCTTATATCGTGAACGAATCCTCGTTCCCTGGCAGGTCCCGCGCGGTGGCTTCGATGGCGGGGAAGGGGTTCATGGGGATGCGCGTTCGGGTGGTGTAGTGCCACCAGGCGCTGCCGGCCGCGGACTGGACGGCTTCGCCGCGTTCGAGCAGGTTCCCCTGCGCATCGCGGATGACGATCGTTACCGCTGCCACGCT
>DATHTH010000205.1:0-5746 GCA_035463495.1 Anaerolineales bacterium
CGCTCGCCTGCAGGAGCAGTCGAAGGGGAGCATGTGCAATTACATCGTCAGCCTGACCGATCCGCAGGATGTCGATGCCGAGCTGATCGCCTGGATCAAATCTGCTTATGAAGGAGCTGGATAACTCTATGACGAGTGGACAGGCTTTTGCCAATAACTTATTTCAGTTGATGGAAGAGACGTTCGAAGCCAGGCACCACGGCATTTATCTCGATGAAGGCACCTCGCTCTTTGAAACCCTCGAGACGATTTCTGCCGAAGAGGCGTCCATCCCCGTGGGAGGTAAGTGCGCTTCCCTTGCCGCACAGGTGGCGCATGTCACGTTCTTTATCGAATCCTTCGAGCGCTTTGCATTGCAGGGGGACAACAGTCCGCGCGACTGGGGTGAGATCTGGCGCACTGTGCGTGAGGTCAGCCCGGAGCAGTGGGAGGAATACAAGCGCAAGCTTCGAGAAGCTTATATGCGTATGGACCAGCTTTTCCACGAAAATTCAACCTGGAACCAGGACACCATGGGCGGTGCGCTTTCCATCGTGATCCATACGGCGTATCACCTCGGCGAGATCCGCCCGGCGTGGTGTACATTGACATAAGTTATGACACTCCTTCGTAAAGTCGATTGTGTCCGGTTGTACGTCCCCGACCTGGAGGCAGGTTTGTCGTTTTACCGCGATCTGCTCGGTCATACCTTGATCTGGCGCACGGAAACGGCTGCCGGGTTGAAGCTGCCGGAAACCGATGCAGAGCTCGTGATCCAGACGGAAGAAAGGAAGCAGGAAGTGGACTTCCTGGTGGACTCGGCTGACGAAGCGGCAGCACAGATCGAGAGGGCCGGCGGTAAAGTCAGAGTCTCGCCGTTCGATATTCAGATCGGGCGCTGTGTAGTTGTAGAAGACCCCTGGGGCAATCCGCTGGTTTTGCTGGATACGAGTAAAGGACTGTTTAAGACCGATGCCAATGGCAATGTGATTGGCAACCTTGATCTCGATTAAGGTCTTGGGCTGGCAAAATCAGCGTTTTTTCAATCACTGGGGCCTCAGATTACTGCCCTAAATTCTCCGGCCGGAAGCATGGCTGGAAGTCATACCCTACGATCAATAAATAATGCGCCGTGCTGTTTGCATCTGGCGAGGGGATCATGCCGCCCGTCTGCATCCCCATGATGTTCAGGATCGGCTCGCCCTGGGAGTAGTCCTGCGCAATCGTTTTGTCGATCAGCACTGAGTAGGCATAGTCCTGCCGGTCGGAAGGGACAATGCGCGTCTCATAGCCCGCATAGTTGAGACGCGTGGCAGCCAGCATTTCATGACCTTCAATGGATGTGCCGTTCATCACATCGATGACGATCGATTGCTTTTGAACAGTCCGCGGGGAAGGCGAGAGGGCTTCTGTCAACATCGGCTGCAAAAGCTCTTCATTAGGCAGCAGAACATACGCACCCCCGCTCGTGATCCACGAGTTGACGTAGGGTGGCCGGATGTAATAGCTGCGGATATCGGCGTTGGTCATTTTTGGGGCGTATACGGCGAGCTGCAGCAGGTCGCCAAGACCCAGGTCCGTTTCCACTGTGCTTCGTAAATTATTGTACAGCTCGGGGATGCGCCTCAGCGTGCCCGCCTGGAGTGCCTGGTTGAACAACGCCCGCAGCACTTCCTGCTGGCGGCGGCCGCGGTCGAAGTCGCTGGAGCGCTGGCGGGAGCGCGCGTACCACAGTGCCAGGTCCCCGTCCATGTGCACGACGCCAGGGCCGGTGGTGTACAGGTGCCAGTTGTTCTCGTTATACGGATCGTAGCTCGGGTCGATCAGACGCCAGTCGGTGTAGGGACAGGCAACCGGTATATCCACGCCTCCAAGGGTGTCCACGATCTGGCGGAAACCATCGAAGTCCACCATGGCGGTGTGGTCGATGCGGATGCCCAGGTTATAGAGGATCGTGTCCTTGAGCAAGCCAGGTCCTCCACCGGGGTGGCCCGAGGAAATGCCGCGCTGGTACGCCGTGTTAATGCGCTGGTTCTCTCCGCCGGGGATGGAGACCCACAGGTCACGCGGGATGGATATCAGGGAGACCTGACCTTCGTTGGGACGCAGGATGGCGATTACCATCGTATCCGTCCGGAACGATGTGCCCGAGCGCTGGTCGGAGCCGATCAGCAGGAAGTTGACCGTCTCCTGTCCGTTGTTGAGGATCTGGCTGTTGCCTGAGGCTTCGATGGTGGAGAAGGGCACCAGGGTGTTGACGAGCAGGTTTGGATCAATGGTGGGGACCAGCGTTTCGGTGGGAGGCGGGACGGTGACCGTCGGGGTCGCGGTGTCGGCGAGCGGAGTGGGCGAGGCGCCGGTCGGCGTCGAGGCGAGAGGCTGAAACGGTGTCGGCGTGACGGTAGCATCCGGCGGAACGGTGACCCACTCGAAGGGCAATGCCGCCTGCTCATTCACACGAGCCGATGCCAGGCTTCCGCATCCGGTCAGCAGAATCACCGCAAGAAGTACAACATGTAAAAGATACTTCATACGCTAAGGTGTTGAAGAGGTAGGCACAGGTGTGCTGGTGTTTGGGGGAGCAGATGTCGGCACAGCCGTGGTCGGCGGGGGTAGATCTGTGGGTGTGCTGCTCGGCGGTGGGCTGGTCACGCTCGGCTCGGTCGTCTCGGTTGGGAAATCCGGGATGACGGTCACACCCGGGACCGGGGTGCGGGTCGGGATGTTCGGCACCCATAGTCGTTGCCCTGCGTAGATGGTCGTTGAGCCTCCCATGCAGTTGGCGCGCTGCAGCTGGGGATACGTGATCCCGTAGGAGAGCGCAATTCGAAAGAGAGTATCGCCGCGCTGTACGACATGTCCCCGCACCCAGCTGGCAGGCGGACCACATGGGATGACGGTCACGGTCGGAACCGGGGGCACAAGCAGGACAAGACCAGCCGACAGATCAAATGAAGCCAGACAATTGGCGGCGCTTAGATCCTCCGCGGTAGTCCGGTAGCGCTGCGCGAGAGAATAGATGGTATCCAGCGCCGAAGTTGTCACCCGCACCCAGTTGGCGGGCGGGGGATTGCAGACCAGGGATGTCGCCGTTTCCAGAGTCGCAGTTGGAGAAGATGTGAGCGTTTCGGTGGGCGTCGCGGTTTCCGCGACCAGGGTCGATGTAACTGTCGGCGTGGGAAAACTCAACGGCAGGGTAGGCGGGACCTGGGTGGGCGTGGCAGGGGCTGGCAGGCTCTCTGCTAACGAAAGGAAGATGCCGCCGAGGACCAGAATGACCGAACCGATCGCGATCAGGACGCCGACGCCCAGCTGGCGCAAGGCTTGCATGCTCAGTTCTCCCTGGAGTTTCGCGCCATCGGCAGGAGGACGCTGAAGGTGGAGCCCACGCCAGGCTTGCTATCTACCCAGATGCGGCCCTTCTGTGCTTCGGTCAGTGTTTTGGCGATGGAAAGCCCAACCCCTGTATCGCCCACGCCCTGGATCAGCACATTATCCGCCCGGTACAGGCGGGTAAAGACGCGGCCCAGATCCTCAGCGGGGATGCCGCCGCCGGTGTCTGTGACCTGAATGAGCACATATTCGCGGTTGTCTTCAGTCTTGGTCTGGACTTTCAGGTCCACGGTGCCTTCCAGTGGAGAAGCGGCTCCTGCATTCTGCAAGAGATGGATCAGGATCTGCTGTAGCGCCTCACGGTCGGCATAGATGGGCGCCACATTCTTCGGCAGATCGAGATGGAGCGAGATGTTCTTCTCCCGGATCTGGCTGCTGGTGTAGGACATGGCGTTGTCGATAATGAGGTCCAGGTCCACCGGCTCGGGCTTGAGCTCGTGCAAGCCCGTTTCCAGAGTGGTGACCTGAATGAGGTCGTCTATCAAACTGCCAATGCGCTCGGTGGAGGCTTTGATGCGCTCCACGAACTTGCGCTGCAGCGTGCCAAGGATCCCGACCGATTCGCCCAGGAGCAGGTCCGTGTAGCCCACGATCGACGACATGGGCTGCCGGAGCTCTTGCGCGATCGAGGCGACCACTTCCGCCTGCTCAGTGGAGCGCACCGCGGATGTGCCTTTCTCTACTTCGGAAAGGCGAATGTTCGCTTCTACCAGCTGGTTTTGCAGGCGAGCCACCTCTTCCAGCGTCAGCCGCAGCTCGTTCTCGACCTGTCCTGAGGAGGTAAGCAGATCCGTTTTCTTGGGGACGCGTGCAGCCCTCAGCTCTTCATTTTCCTGCTTGAGCTTCTCAAGCGCTCGCTGTGTCTCCTCCTGCATGGTCCGCAGGGCGGCGAGATTTTCGGCTTGCGCTAATCCTTCCTGCGCCTCGGCTTTGACTGCTTCCATCTCTTTGAGCAGCTCATTGTTGCGGCGCTCCAGATCGGCGGCGCGCGCCTGCGCCACATCCAGCGCCTGTTTGGTCTGCTCGCCCTTGATCTCGAGCGAGCTCATCTTCTGTCCGCGTTGGAGAATGGGTACCAGCGAAACAGCGATGTTCGTCAGAAACGCCTGGTCCTCCGCGCTCCACAGCCGGTTCGAATAGGGTGAGAGCAGAAGCACTCCTCCCAGGGGGTCCTTTTCGGGGGAAATGATCGGCACACTCATCAAGTGACCGGGGTTGTCCAGTCCGAGCAGATCGCTCAACCCCTTAATGTCGGCGGAGGTGCTGCTGGACGGCAGGCGCAAGGGACGCCCGCGCAGCAGGGCGCTGCTGAGCATTGGAATCAGAGCCTTGTTCAAACTCCCGCCCTCTAGGTTCTCCTCGCGAATCAGATCGTAGCCGCTGACGATCTGCATCTGGGTGTTATTGTCGGTGAGATAGATGAGGAAGCACAGATCCGCCAGCATGGTCTGCGCGATGGCGCGCGTGATCGCCTCGCTCAGTTTATCGGTCTGTGATTCGCCCGCGAGAGCCAGCAGGGCGTGGAACGTTTTGGGATCGGTGCTGTATTTGCGCCGTTCGCCAACGGGAGCGTCCTGCTGTTTGACGCTGGTCAGCCGGTTCGCCGGGCTTGGGAAGCGCTGCGGCAGGGTCAACAGGATAGGGTACGCCGCCGTGTGCGCCAGCCGCACTACACCTGGAAAGTCCCCGTCGGTGCGGCCGATCATCAGATAAAGCAAGTGCCCGGCAAAGCTGAGCAGGAACATGGCCATACCATATCCCCAGCCGTTCGGGCGGCGCACGATCAGGATAAGCAAGCCCAGCAGCGAGAACCCGATGCTTGCCAGCTGCCAGTACGTCTCATAAACGGTCAGATTGAATGCAGAAAGAGAGGCTTCCGTAGAATATGCCGCCAGGTTCAGCGCAAGCGCAGCGCTGATCAACAAGCTCAGAAGTGCGGCCGCGGCATCCGCAGGGCGGCTGGGTTCGGGGAATGCCCAGAGCCAGACCAGCCATAGGAGCGAAAAGAGCGTCACCGCCCGGTCGAGAGGCGGCAAAAAGAGGCGTAAGTTGACGAAACCCTGGACTCCGAACGCACCGATCAGGAACAGCCCGAGCTGCGCAGCCAGCAAGACACCCAGACCGAACAGGGTCCGTCGCGCCTGTGGGAACTCACTCGAGCGCCAGTGCACAAACGCCGCTTGCAGGGCTCCGGCGATGGAAAACACCAGGATCAGATGGTAGATCAGACTTCCCGGGGCAGTCGTGAGCACCGAAAAAATCTGACTGAAAGAGGCACCCATGTTATCTGTCATTATATTCCACTTGCTAAATTCTGGCTTGAGATTACCGCTGCCACATATTACAAGACGCTGATAGTCTCCAGCGGTTACCA
>DATHTH010000206.1:0-10003 GCA_035463495.1 Anaerolineales bacterium
ACTCAGTTGAATCGGAGTGGGTAGAGCGCGAGTATCTTTTATCCAACAATCTCAAGAAGAAAACTCTTCCGATCATGTATCGCGACTGCGAACTACCGCTGGGCTTCCTTAACGTCAATTACGTTGATGTTCAAGGTGAGAACTATGCACGGAATTTCGATAAGATCACCCGGTTTCTAAATACAGGTTCAGCCTCTATCTCATCGACGAGCACTCAGGTAACCAAACCCGGCATTCCTCTTCCAAGGTCCCTCAGATTCGTCGTGATCGCCGGGGCTGTGGCTGTTCTGGCTGCCGTGGGAACTCTTATGTTCTTCAATGGCAGGGAACCAGCTAGTTCGCCACCCCCAAGCAATACTTCTACCCCTGCACAAACAGCCGTTCAGTCGACTCCCTCTTCAGAGCCTGACAATTCCCTGGCGACGAGCACATCTGCGCCTATTCAACCGACCGCCACCTTTGCAGACCTTCCACCGACGCTGGATTCCATGGTTCCCTCAGCCCCAACACAACCCAACGTTAGCGGGCAGGCTGCTTTTATCCATGTGGAGATCGCGGAGAATATGACAGGCTTGTGGGCTAATATCAACCATCCTATGGCGGAGAATCCAGATGCGTTGCTATTTGTCATGCCAAACTTTAACTCTCCGGAGAGTCCTGTAGGGGTATATTACAGACATCACCATGCTGTATGGTATAGAGAAACACAATGGGCGATCAGAAATCAAGGCGCAGGAGGTATGTCTCACGCCACCGCATTCAACGTCCAGATCATGAACCCGGGCGAGCATGCTTTTGTCCATACAGCGACAGCCCAAAATAGTTCGGAAGATTTGATGTGGACGAGGATCGACCATCGCGATGCCTCGGATCGAAATGCGTTGGTGTTTGCCACGCAAAACTGGAGTCCGCCGGGTGGCAGGACGAAAGACAACAACCATCCCATAGGGGTAAAGTACGTGGATTCGCAATGGGTTATTTTCAATCTCGATGGTTTCCCGATACAAGAAGGCGCGGCGTTCAATGTCCAAATTCTTCTTAATCCCGGCATGAATGCCTTTGTTCATAAGGCGACAACCGAGAATACCAGGAACAATTGGACGACCCTTGATAATCCACTTGCTTATGATCCGAGGATGCTATTATTTGTGATGCCACGAGTATCGCCCGATACGGATGGCGTGTTTAGCAAGCAGCCTCTCGGTGTATGGCACAACGGAACACAATGGGCTATTTTCAATCAAGACAATACGGTGGCGATGCCGGTCGGTGCAGAGTTCAACGTCCTGATCCTGCAACCGGATGAACAATAGGATGATGAAAAATCAGGATACCATTCTCAAGCGTCTACCCCAGTTCAATACGAATAGCCAGGCGACCACGATGGCAAGTGGTTTCAATGTCCTCCAGGCGAGGACTTGGAACCATCTCCACTTAAAAAGATAAAGGACCTGTGCCAGTATCCAGCGCACCAGCAGCGCCTGTCCCAGAGAGCTGGTCAGCACCCTGCGCCGGTAGCCACCGAATGAAAATTCATTCCGCCGGAACGCCTCACCGATTTCGCGCGCCGCCAGGGCGCCATATCCCAGTGCAATGCTGATGCCCTCCCCGAGGAACGGGTCGGCGCCGGCAGCGTCACCTACCAGCAGCACGCGTGGGACGGATATTTGATTCTCCGGCGAGAACCAGCGGATGGGATGACCCTGGATCTCGTATTGATCCAGGTTGAAGCCGAAGCGCCGCATTTCAGCGGCAAGCGGCTCCTTCAGCGGCGGACGTTTGTGGTCTGCCAGCAGATTGGTATCGTAGACTCCCCAGCAGCGCATCCGCTCGCCGTCCACCTGTGTGGGGAAGTCCCAGACGTATCCCGCGATGTGCGAGGGAACCGGGAAGAAGTCAAAATATGCGCCTTTGCGCTGACCGTCATTGCGAGGGGTGTTCTTCCCCGAAGCAATCTCACCCTTGTTCAACGCGAAGATTGCTTCGTCGCCCTGCTGGCGATTTTCTTTCATGTGGCCACCTGACGGCTGGCTCCTCGCAATGACACTGTTTTCGGGGGTCAACACCTCCAGCACGCGCGCGGTATGCACCCTTGAATCCGGAAACAGCCAGCGCCGCGTGACCCCGTTCGAGCCATCCGCGCCGACCACGACCTGCGCCCGGAAAAGCCCATGATCGGTCTCGACCATGACCTGATCCTCACAGGGAACAACCTTTCTAACCGTCACTCCCTCTCTAATCTCTATTCCTCTGCTCTCTGCCTTCCCCGCCAGCCAGTTGTCAAACTCAGCGCGGCGGATGACGCGCAGCGCGTGTCGTCCGGGGAAGCGGATCTGCAAGCCGCGGGCTTCGAAGTCGAAATGGATTCGCTCCGCATCGACATGCGGCACCTCGCTCACATCCAGCCCGAGACGCTGGAGAATAAGCTCGGCATCGATCACCAGCCCGCCGGCGCACAGCTTGGCGCGCGGGTAGCGGGCTTTCTCAAGGATCAGGATACGGGATGTGAGATGTGGGAAGTCTCGGGCGAGGTGCAGCGCGGTCGAGAGTCCGCCAGGACCCCCGCCGAGGATGAGGATGTCACATGTATGCATACGGTGAGATCAGAAAGGATAGAGAGCGATATTCCGGGCGTGACATGTCTCCAACGGCGACACGCTACTGCCGCGTGACAAAGCTAATGATGCAGGATCTGTGAGAGGAACAGCTTCGTACGGTCGTTTTGCGGGTTGTTGAAGATGTCTTTGGGCGTGCCCTGCTCGACGATCTCGCCCTGGTCGAAGAAGACCATCCGGTTGGCAACCGCCCGGGCAAAGCCCATCTCGTGCGTGACCGCGACGATGGTCATGCCGCTCCCGGCCAGCTCGATCATCACGTCCAGCACTTCCTTGATCATCTCGGGGTCGAGCGCCGAGGTCGGCTCGTCGAAGAGCATGATGCGCGGCTGCATCGCCAGCGCCCGGGCAATGGCGACGCGCTGCTGCTGCCCGCCGGAGAGCTGGGCGGGATATTTCTCCGCCTGCTCGGGGATGCCCACCCGGCTCAGCAGCTGCATAGCCAGCTCGCGCGATTGCTCCTTCGGCGTGCGGCGGACCCACAGAGGTGCCAGCATAATGTTCTGCATCACCGTCAGGTGCGGAAAGAGGTTGAACTGCTGGAAGACCATACCGATTTCCTGGCGGATCCTCTCCACGTTGCGGATGTCATTGCCCAGCTCGATGCCGTCGATGATGATCTGGCCCTTCTGGTGCTCCTCCAGGCGGTTCAAGCAGCGGATGAACGTGGACTTGCCGGAGCCGGAAGGACCAAAGACGACCACCACCTCACCCTTTTGCACGGTGAGGCTGATGCCCTTCAGCACGTGAAATTCGCCGAACCATTTGTGTACGTCCCGGCAGATAATGATGTCTTCGGAATTGTTGTCGGTCATGTGATTCTCCGGGAGACCCTGAGGTCTACTTGAAGCCTTGCGAAGCCCTACGGGCACCCTGCGCAAGCCTTTCGTTATCGATTATCTCTTTCCCACGCCGAGGGCGAGTTCCATGCGGCTGCTGCCGTAGGCAAATGCCAGGCTGAACGCCCAGTAGATCAGGGCGGCAAACAGGAACACTTCGCGATGCGTGCCCAGCCACTCGCTTTGCGCGAGGATCGTGCGTGCAATCCGCAGCACGTCGAACAAGCCGATGATGGCAACCAGGCTGGTGTCCTTGAACAGGCTGATGAACGAGTTGAACAGCGCCGGGATGACCGCCCGGAGCGCCTGCGGCAGGATGATGAACAGCGTGGTCTGGGCGCCGTTCAATCCCAGGGCATGCGCGGCTTCGTATTGCCCGCGGTCGATGGCTTGCAGGCCGCCGCGTACATTTTCCGCCTGATACGCCGCCTCGAAAATGATGAACCCGATCATGGCGCGCACCACCTGGTCCGGGCGGATATTGATTGGCAGGAAATAGGGCAGCAGCACCGCCGCCATATACAGGATGGTGATGAGCGGCACGCCGCGAATCAGCTCGATAAAGCCGATGCTGAAGTAACGGATGACCGGCAGCCGGCTGCGCCTGCCGAGCGCCAGCAGGATGCCGAGCGGGATGGCGCCCATGTTGCCGACGATCGTCAGCAGCAGGGTGAGCAGCAGTCCACCCCACAGGTTGGAGGGAACCCGGGGTAGCGCGCTGATAAAGGGCACTCCGGCGATGATAAGGAAAATGAGCGGAAAATATAGGAACCAGGCGATGCCCGCGACCAGCCCGCCGCGCGGCAGATACAGACCGATCGGATAAAAAACCAGCAGGATCGCCACTGCGATCAGCCACTCCACCCAGACGTCCCAGCCGAAATAGAGGGCGATCAGGATGAACGCCACACCGGCGCCCAGCGCGATCAGGGCAAAGCCGCGCGCCGCGCTCTTCCACACGCCCCACGAGAAACCGAGCAGCGCCGCCAGGATAAAGATCGTCAGCCAGACGCGCCCGAGCTGGTCGCGCGGATACTGCCCGACCATGAAGAGCGTCAGGTTGGCTTCGATCACGCCCCAGCGTGCCTTGGTGGTTGCCCACTCGATAGCCGGCGTGAGCAGCAGGTACAGCACCCAGGCTGTCACCAGCGTCAGCGCCACGTTGTACCAGGTGCTGAACAGGTTCTTCCGCAGCCAGGCGATGGGACCGACCACCGTGACGGGAGGTTTCATCTCGACGACAGCCATGTCAACGCTCCACCAGCTGGATACGCCGGTTATAGATGTTCATCAGCAGCGAGGTGAACAGACTGATGCTCAAATAGCTAAGCATCATGATGGTGATGATCTCGATCGCCGCACCGGTCTGGTTGAAGACCGTGCCCGCCACGCTGAAGAGGTCCGGGAACCCGATGGCGATCGCCAGGGACGAGTTCTTCGCCAGGTTCAGATACTGGCTGGTGACTGGCGGGACCATAATGCGCAGCGCCTGCGGAAAGACCACCAGGCGCAATGCCTGACCGGTGGTCAGGCCCAGGGAGCGGGCTGCCTCCACCTGGCCGCGTGAGACTGCCTGGATGCCGGCGCGCACGATCTCGGCAATGAAGGCGCCGGTGTACACCACCAGCCCGAAGAGCAGGGCTGCAAACTCCGGCGTCAGGCGCAGCCCACCGGCAAAGTTAAAGCCCGAGAGCTCCGGAACATCGGCGCGTAAGGGCGGCTCCGGCTGGATGACAAACCCCACCGTCATGATCAGCAGCGGCACGCCCAGATACGCCAGGTTCCACCACGGCGAGAGAGGCAGGCTGGAGCGTCTCTGCGCGGACCGCAGCACTAGCCAGATCACAAAAATCGAAAGAATGGCAAGCAGGATGAATATGCGCCAGGCAGGAAATGTATCGGTCCCTTCGCCCCAGATCATATACACCCCGCGCTGTGACAGGTAGACCGGACCCGGGAACTCGACGGCGTCGCGGACTGCCGGGAGCTGGATGAAGACGCCGAAATACCAGAACATGAGCTGTAGCAGCAGCGGAGTATTGCGGATCACGGCGACATACGCCGCGGCAAACTTGTTGATCAGCCAGTTGGAGGACAGTCGCGCCACGCCTGCCAGGACGCCCACAAAGGTCGTCAGCACGATGCCCAGCCCGCTCACCACCAGCGTGTTGACCAGCCCCACCACCAGGGCGCGGGCATAGGTGTCGGAAGGGTTGTAGGGGATGAACGTCTCGCCGATTCCAAAGCTGGCAGGGTTGCGCATAAAGCCGTAGCCCATGGTCAGGCCCTGCCGGGCAAGATTGGTGGTGACGTTCCGGTAGAAATACGCAAACACCAGCAGCAGCAGGATCAGGAAGGCAGCCTGCGCCAGGATCTTCAGGAAGCGGATGTCTCGCCAGAGTGCTCGAAATTCCATGAGATATGCATCGGGCGGTCCGCTTATGCGCGAGACCGCCCGATAGATTCAATTGATTTTAGCGGAAGGGCGGGGAGTACATCAAGCCGCCGTTCGTCCACAGCTCGTTCTGACCACGCGCCAGGTTGAAGGTGGCGAGGTTGCGATCGTAGACTTCACCGTAATTGCCCACGTGGCGGATCACGCGAACCATGAAGTCGTTGCTGAGACCCAGCATCGCGCCGAGCTCACCTTCCACGCCCAGGAGACGGCGGACGACCGGGTCTTCGCTGGTCAGGAACTCATCCACGTTCTCCGAGGTGATCCCGAGCTCCTCCGCCTGGATCATGCCGTAGACCACCCACTGTACAACCTGCGCCCATTTCGGGTCGCCGTCGGACACAGCCGGCGCCAGGGGCTCCTTGGACATGACTACATCCAGGATGACATGATCGTCGAAGTTCTGCAGGACAGCCTGTCCCTGCGTGGCGAGCTGGGAGCGGTCGGAAGTGATCGCATCGCAGCGGCCTTCGTCATACGCCTGGAAGGCAGCATTCTGGTCTTCGAAGACGACCGGGGTATAGTCCACACCCGCAGCGCGGAACTGATCGGCAAGGTTCAATTCCGTGGTGGTGCCGCTCTGCACGCAGACGTTGGTGCCCTCGAGTCCCTCGAGGCCCGCGGCGGGATCATCCACAACGTCCCGGCGTGCCATGATCGCCTGCCCATCGTAGAAATTGACGGGACCGAAGGTGAGGCCGAGCTCCACATCGCGCGCCCAGGTCCAGGTGCTGTTGCGGGCGAGCACGTCCACTTCACCCGACTGCAGGGCCGTGAAGCGCTCCTGCGCGCTCAAGCCGCGGAATTCGACGGCGTTCGGGTCATCGAACAGGGCGGCTGCCCAGGCGCGGCAGAAGTCCACGTCGAAGCCGGTCCATGCGCCGGCGCTATCCACAAAGCCGAAGCCCTGGAATGTGCCGTGCACACCGCAGATGACATTCCCCCGGTTCAGGATGGTTTGCAGGCGCTCACCACCCGCGACGGCAGGGGCCTGCGCTTGAGGCGTTTCACCGGCAGGGGCAGCGGTTGGCGTGGCAGCAGGTGTTCCGCATGCCGCCAGGACGAGGCTGGTAAGCATGACAAGGCTGAATAGAGGCAATAACTTACGCATAATCTTCTTCTCCTTTTCGCGAATCGTTTGGTTGGGGAACAGACGACACAAATGCAGATTTACGATGACACCTCCGATCTTCTGTATCCGGTTTTGTGTTTCGATGTGGGATTGCAAACGGCGTTGTTGCAAACCATTATATGAAAAGCACAGGTCAGAGTCAATGAATAGGGCAGATGAGTTTGAATGAAGACGGTCTTTTTCCTTATTATTTTATTAACATCGGGTTGGAGAGACGACCGGGAGCCCTTTATAATGTAAAATCATACGTATCTATCCAGGCGTTTCATCGTTTTTATTCATGAGGGAACATGCCGGGGGCATCGAAACGGCCTGACATCAAAGATCCCATTGCGACCCGCAGAACGACTTGACGATCATTGACCGGGCATGCGACCTTCGCAGCACTCCGGTGGTTTTACAGAAATGCAGGATATGGAATTATGCTGAGGAACTTATGAGCACAAACAGATCCATTCTCGATCTTCCACAGGGAGGGCGAAAGCGTATGCCCGCGCCCTGGTGGATCGTCGGGGCGGTGCTGCTGCTGATCGGGATGATCTTCCTGCACACGCGCGGTCGCGACCCCATCTCGGCGATCGAGATCCTGCTCGGGGACCAGCCCGCGCCTGCCAGGGAAATGGTCGTGGTCAGCCAGGATGGCGTCACGGTCTACATGCCGGCGGATGCCACAGAGCTGGACGGCACGCTTTCGATCGCGGTGGCGGCGCCGGGCGCATCGGTGGTTGCCGACGACACAGAGTGGGACCTGCTTAAGGTGGTCAGGATCGAATTTCGCAACCCGAACGGGATGACGCTTTCGAACATCGCCTTCGCCGCCCCGCTGGACATTTGCTTTGACCTGACCCGGGAGCAGTGGCAAGCCTATACCGCAGCGCCGGAGTCCTACCGAGTCCAGCAATATACCGACCAGGCGCATCCGACTGTCTGGAAAGCGCTGTCGCCGGTCATCTACGCGGACCGGTTCCAGCTGTGCGGCCAGGCATACGACCTCTCGATCTTTGGGCTGGCAGTCCATGTACCGCCCGTCGTTCCCGTCACCGGCGGGGGGATGCCCGCCCCGGCAAACGAAGAAGAGGAAGATCTGGTCCAGGCGGTCGCGCCCGTCCGGCCGCGCCAGGACGAGGATGAGGCGGAAGCCGGCGCGCCGGTCCTCCTTCCGACCAATCCGCCGACTCAGATACCTCCCACGCAGCCGCCTGTGCTCCAGCCCCGGCCAACCGATCCTCCGCCTGCCCGGCCTCCTGCCCAGGATGAAGACCGGGGCAACGGCAATGGGAACGGGGGCGGGAATGGGAACGGCGGAGGCAACGGCAATGGAGGGGGCGGGAATGGGAACGGTGGGGGTAATGGCAATGGTGGTAATGGAAATCAGGGCCCGGGCAATGGCAATGGGGGTGGTGGCGACAGGAATGAGGGTCCGGGCAATGCCGATAATGATGAAGGGCAAGGGAAGAAGGATAAGGACAACCCCTGAGCGTCCCTCTCATTTTGGTGAAAATTGATGTGTATCCAGAACGCGTTTTCCTCGTCTAGTAATACATGAATTTTCGAGGAAGACGGCGCCGCGTATCCAGAATCCCGGGAGATCGAATCCCGTCCTACCCCCAGGCAGTCTGATAAAAATTGTGGAGGATGTTACAGGCTTGGCCCTGAACGAGATGTCTCGTCAGCGCCGGCAAGTCTGCAGCGTTTTCCAGCTTGAATGGATGTTGAGAGTAGATGAGTACCAATCGACAATATGTAGATGTAGAAAGACGAAGAACACGTATGCCGAGCCTGACGGTGATGATCCTCGCCTTCATGGTCGTGCTGGCCGCAATGATGATCCTCCACCAGAGGAGCCGCGCCCAGAACGTGGTATCCCCCATCGATGTTCTTCTGGGCACGCCCCCGGGTCCCTCCGGGGAGATCCAGACGATCACGCAGGGTCCCGTGACGGTATATGTGCCGCCGGATGCCACCACGGAGCAAGGCTCGATCAGCGTCACCCTCTCCTCGCCGGAGCAGTCGCTCGTGGCAGATGGGGGCGGGTGGAATCGCGCCTATGTCGCCAGCGTGGAGTTCCGCGATCCGAACGGTGTTCCCCTACCGGATATATCCTTCCAGGAGCCAGTGGAGATCTGCTTCAACATGACACAGCAGGAGTGGCAGACCTTCATGGCGCAGACCGATGCCTACCAGGTGCAGCACTTTGACGAGCAGGCGACCCCGCCCGCCTGGGTGCAGCTGCCCGAAAAGACATATCCTGCCCGGCGACAGTTATGCGGGCAGACGACCCACTTCTCCCTGTTTGCGCTGGCAACCGATCTCGAGCTCCCGGTGACGGGACCCACGAATGTCAGCCCCGCCTACGGCACCATCGTGCCGACCCGTACGTCGGTCTCGGTGGAGCCGACGCGCCCGCGCCGCGATGGCGCCTCTTCGGAGGGCGGACTTTCCGGAGGACCCACCAGCCTGCCCGCCACGCGCGTCCCGCCGACCGCAACCCGGGTTCCACCGACAGCCACTCCGGTTCCGCCGACTCCAATTCCGCCCACTCCAATTCCTCCTACCGATGTACCGACTCTGGTACCTACTGACATACCGACGGAGGTGGAAGAGCCGACCGAAGTGCCAACTGAGGAGACACCAGACCCGTTATCGCTTTTGGAGCCGATTATTGATCCCCTGTCTGCACCCTGAGCCTGAAGCAAACCATTGCTCGTCATACAAAACCTGCCGGGACCACGCGGCAGGTTTTGAGGATAGAGGGAAGAAAGGCTTGTCCCCTGCACGACTCCATGTAGAATCAAGACCGAAGGTCGCGCAGCATTTTTTTGAAAAGTCGAGGATAGCGCTGTGAGCACAAATAGACGTCTGGTGGATTTCGACCAGAAAACCCGCCGCTTGAACGCACCGGTGATCATCGGTATTGCCATGCTGTGCCTGATGGGCGCCATGGTCCTGCATGGCTGGAGTC
>DATHTH010000207.1:0-5315 GCA_035463495.1 Anaerolineales bacterium
CCCTCGATCTCGCAGCCGCTATGGGCATCGAGCTTTTGAACGAGGATCAGTATCGAGCGCTGCAGACACTTGGAGAATTCGATACGAGAACTGAGAGCTGGATACAATCACCTGCCGATATCCGAAAACTTGGCGGCGCCCTCTTTTGCGACCGGCGCTACGGTCATGTGTTCGTATTTCATAATAGTGCGCCATCCTTCTATGCCGCCAGAGGGTTTCGAGGCTCGCTAAGGGTCTGATTTTTAGCAGGCAGGTGCGGGGTCGGCGACTGGCTAATATCGTGAACGAGTATTGTTGGACTGCTCAGTTAAAATACTCCCATCGAGAGATGAGATTGAAAGCGATGATCGCTTGAACGAATATTCCCGAACCTATGAGATCCGCTGGTCGGATCTGGATGCCAACGGGCACGTCAACTGGGCTGCCTATATCGATGCGGCCGGGGACCTGCGCTACCGATTCTTCTGGGAGCACGGCTTCCCGCCCGAGAAGTTCGAGCAGATCGGGATGGGCCCGGTCTACACCGCCATCCATGCCGAGTTCCTCCGTGAGGTCCGCCTGGGCGAGACGGTGACGATCAACTACGTTGCCGCCGGGTTTTCGCCCAACGGCAGTCGCTGGAAGGTGAGGCATGAGGTGCTCAAAGCCAACGGAAAGAAGGCGGTCAGGCTCGAGCTGGAGGGTGTGATTCTCGACCTGCGGAGCCGTAAGCCTACCGTCCCCATCCCGGAGCTGTTGCAGATCTTCGAGCTGATCCCGCGGGCAAAGGACTTTGAGGTACTGCCGGAGCTGAACAGGAGAACCTCGAGGGTCCGGTGAGTGTCACGGAGAGTCTTTACGGGCATTCGACCCTCCGCTCAGGAACAATGGCCTCGCAATGACAGAAGGCAAGACGGGGGAGCTAGAACATCAGGTATTTCCCTACTGTAGTCCGTCGAGTGAAATGCGTATACTAACAATAATTCTAGTACATCCAATGGCCAGGGGGCAAGGATGGTCGTTCTTTATTTGGAGGGCAGGTCCAGAGTGCGTGCACGCGACGTGGTGAATGGTCTGCCTTATTATGTATGTCTGTTGGAGTAGCTATGATTACTGTCCTTCTGGTGGACGATAACGGTCCTGTGCAGGCGAGTATTGAGTACATGTTGAAACAAGCGGTGGATATCGAGGTGATTGGGAAGGCGACGAACGGGTTGGAAGCCATCGAGCGGGCGCGCGAGGATTGCCCGGATGTTGCCGTGGTGGATATCTCGATGCCGCTCATGGACGGCATCGAAGCCACCCGGCACATGCACGAGCTTTGCCAGTATACACGTGTGGTGATGCTTTCTTCCTATAACAGTCCCGCCTACGTGGATCAGGCCATGGAGGTGGGGGCGTGCGGCTATGTGCTCAAAGATGATGCCGGACGGGAACTGCTGGCTGCCGTGCGGGCCATCGCAGACGGGGGGCGGTATTTCAGCGAGACGATCCAGCCGATGGCAAGGCAGTATTTGGACGAGGGGAGCGATGGCGGTAAAAGGGACGAAACCGGCGGCTGACGGGCTGTAATCAGCAGCACCACAGGGGGATATCGGAAAAAGAAGACAATATTTGTCATAATCAAGCAGGGATGAAGCTCACTGGTACGCTTGTATGCTCGCGGGTATATTGCAACGTGGGCAGCCGTCTGCTGCCCCGTGGCATAGTACATCCGTACCAGATAAAGAAGATCCTGTAACGAACTTATCTTCTGTCCGTCACGTCTTAACCTTGATGCCACAGGGTCCGGCACGGACCCATTCGATGGAAGAAGGTGCACAATGCAAATTTGTCAGGAACACTGGCACGAACTCAAGAACGCCATTCGCCAGCGTGGGCTCTGGCGGCTGGTGACGCCCTCCGGATATCTGGCCGCCGAGACCCCCGAGGAGATCCTCGAGCTGAATGCCGCGCAATTCAAATTCGACCCCCTCATGGCTGCCAGCCACATGATCGGCGAGCAGGCGCGCGCTGCCCTGGGCGCGGAGCTGGAGACGGGCATCCATTGCCCACTGTGCGAGGTCGATCGACATTTGGGCGCCGGGGAATCCCTGCGCTGGATCGAGGCGGACGCCGACATGATCCTACACGTGTGCCGGGAACGACACCTGGTCGAGGCTGCCGATTTCTAGACGTCGGCTGTAACAACCCCCTTTTCCCCACGTCAAACCATATAATAAATTGGATCGCACGCCTCAGTATGTCTGAGGCGTGCGGTACAATCACCCCAAATCTTACCGGTAGAAAGGAACTATTTGATGTCCCGTGTCTGGTCCCGCACGCCTCCCCTTTTGCAGCGACATCCGAATAATCCGATCCTGACGGCAGGCGATTGGCCGTACCGTGCCAATACGATCTTCAACCCCGGGGCGACAATGCTCCCGGACGGAACCACGCTGCTCTTATGCCGCGTGGAGGATATGCGCGGTCACTCGCACCTGACGGTGGCGCGCTCGAAGGACGGTGTGACGAACTGGGAGATCGACCCTGAGCCGACCTTCGAAGCCGACCTGGCGAACCACCCCGAGGAGCTGTGGGGGATCGAGGATCCCCGTATCACCTATGTACCCGAGCTGGAGCAGTATGCGATCCTGTACACCTCGTACTCGCGCGGTGGCCCGGGTGTGTCCATGGCGCTAACGAAAGACTTCCGAGCATTCGAGCGCCTGGGCGTAGTCATGCCGCCGGAGGACAAGGATGCTGCCCTGCTGCCACGCCGTATCAACGGGGAGTGGGCGCTCATCCACCGTCCGGTGGGTTTTATGGGCGCGCACATGTGGCTCTCGTATTCCAACGACCTCAAGCACTGGGGCACGCACAAGCTGATGCTCGAAGCGCGGCGTGGCGCCTGGTGGGACGCCAATAAGATCGGCCTGTGCAACCCCCCGATCGAGACGGAGCGCGGCTGGCTGGTGGTTTATCACGGTGTGCGCACGACGGCCTCCGGGTCGCTCTACCGGCTGGGGCTGGCGCTTTTCGACCTGGAAGCCCCGGAGCGCTGCCTGATCCGCGGCGACGAGTGGATCTTCGGGGCAGAGGAAGATTACGAGCGCGTGGGTGACGTGGGCAACGTGGTCTTTCCCTGCGGGCACGTGGTGGAGCCCGACGGGGACACGGTGCGTCTGTATTACGGGGCTGCCGATCACTACATTGCCCTGGCGACGACCCGGGTCAGCACGCTGCTGGACTGGCTGCATACGCACGGCCGCAGCTACGTGGTGCGCAGGCAGGAAGGCGAGGGACAGGAGCCCCATCTGGATCACGAGCAGAGAGAATAAGAAAACAGCGGCGGACCATATGGTCCGCCGCTGTGGTTATTCCTGGCCGTGCGACGTGGCAATCTCCTATTTCAGAAAAGACGGCTTCGGTCGCCTCGGTCTCGGTACAAGCGAGAAATACACTCGCTCTACTCGACCAGTGGCTCCCTCGCAATGACCCTGATTATTCGGCTCTCGGATACTTCGCCAGGGCACGCGAGGGCTGGGACTTGCCGTTCAGCTTGAACGGGACCTGGTTTTCGGTGGCGAACTGGCGCATCTCCAGCAGGGCCTGAACGAATGCCAGCGTGGACTCGGCGCCCTGGTTCTCGTTCAGGCGGTCAATGTGCAGCCCATCCCGGCAGCCGCCGGTTACTTTATCGTAGACCGAGACGCCGAGGGCGTTGCGGCCCAGGAACCACTCAAATGCCTGGCTGGCAGAGTCATACCATTTCAGGTCGCGGGTGACGCGGTAAGCGTCCAGGCAGGCGGAGACCAACGCGTGGACTTCCACGGGCTGCTGATCGAAGTAGGGGATTGGACCGCCCTTCGTATAGAAGCCCTGGTTGCCGACGGGCATGATCCAACCCTGGGAAGACTGCTGAATGTTCACCAGCCACTCGAGCGACTCCAGCCCGATGCGGATGGCTTCCTTGTCGTTGTAGCTCTGCCCGTATTGTAGAAGCACCTGGGGCAGGACCGGGTTGCAATAAGAGACGATATCCTCGAACCAGGGCCAGCCATCGGTGCGCTTTGCCTTGTAAAGGTCCTTGAGTTTCTGGACGAGCGTCGTCTGTATGCTGAGAACTGCCCGGTCGCCCGGGTAGCGGCGCAAGTAGCGGTGGATGCCAAGCAGGGCAAACGCCCAGGCTCGCGGGCTTGTAAATTCGGTCACAGCTGGAAGGGCGGCATCGAAAAGGCGGACTGCCGTGCCCTGCAAGCCCTCACGCCGGGAGCGCGACAGCACATTGCCAAGCGCCCAGAGAGCCCGGCCATGGCTGTCCTCAGAACCGATCTCTTCCAGCCAGCGGCGGTCGTACCCCATAAAGTTACGGAACCGACCCGTCTCGGCGCTAAAAGCGTGCCAGAGGAACGCCAGGTAACGGTGCCCCAGCTCCTGAACGCGGGCGAGTGCCGGTTGTTCGGCTTCCGTCTTCGAGACGCTGCTGCTCTCCTCGAGCTGCACCGAGACGATCAGCGCCCGGGCGTTGTCGTCGGTGGTGTAGCCCTCGTCGTAATTGGGGACGCTGTAAACAGCATGCTGGTACATGCCGGTGCCGTCGGTCATGCGCTCGACATGGTCGAGCTTTAGGGCGGGCGTTTCACTTGCCAGCGCCTCGAGCTGGGTGCTGACAGTCATCAGGTAGTGCTCCGTGAGGTGCTCGCGGCGGGCACGGTCGAAGCTTTCGCGGTATTGCTCTGCCACGGCGGGCCAGATCATATCGCGGCCATACATGTAGGCGCGCTTGCGCATGGCACTGGCTTCGGCTTCGTTTTCCAGCAGGTAGAGGATCTTCTCGGTAATGGCTTTCGAGTCCCGGAAAGGGACGAGCAAGCCCCGTCCATCCGCCAGAAGCTCTTTCGCATAGCGATAAGGGGTCGCGATAACGGCCTTGCCCGCGCCGACGGTGTAGGCGAGCGTACCCGAGACCACCTGTTCGGGGTCCAGATACGGCGTGATGTAAATGTTCGCCGCGCCGATGTATTCCTTTAGGTCCTTGAGCGTGACGAACTCATCGTTGAACAGGACATTATTCTGCAAGCCGAGCTCGCGGACGCGTGCCTGGAGCTCCTCACGATACGACTCGCCTTCAAAGGCGACGACATGCGGGTGGGTAGCGCCCAGGACGAGATACAGCAGGTCGGGATGCTGCTCCACGACGGCTGGCAGCGCCTCGATCACATACTCTAGCCCCTTGTTGCGGGAGAGCAGACCGAAGGTCATCAGCACGGGACGTCCTTCCGCGCCGAACTTGTCCTTATGGAATCCCGGGTCCACGAAGGGCACATCGTGGATGCCATGGGGGATGAAGTCGA
>DATHTH010000208.1:0-4598 GCA_035463495.1 Anaerolineales bacterium
GTAGGGATGGGACGAATCCACCACGAAATCGTTCCAGCCCGGCTGGATGGGCCAGTGTGTCATCTCTTCTGAGTAGGCGGCATTCTGTAACTCGCAATCGCCACCACTGACCTGGCAGAACGGGCAGAAGTGGTTTCGCTCGCTGAACAGCATAGATAGGATGAATTTGCGCGATTTCTTCAGCGCCTCTGTCTCCGTGTTGACCACCATGCCATTGTTCACCGGTAGAGTGCAGGATGCCAGTGGCACCCGCACACCCTGCACTTCCACGATGCAAAGGCGGCAGCCGCCATAGGGTGTCAGTTCTTTGTGGTCGCATAACCGGGGGATATTAATCCCCGCCATTTCTGCCGCGCGTAAAACTGTTGTTCCTTCCGGAACTTCAATCTGTTTTCCATTGATCGTTATCTGTACCATGCGTTCCTCTTTTTACACTCTCTCAGCTTCGGGGGTCATTTCACAGACACCGGCGGGACAACTTCCCAGAAGGATGTGCGCCTCAGTCTCCGTTCTAAAATGCTTCAACATATCGCGGATCGGAACCGCAGCCGTTTGACCCAGCCCGCAGTTCGACGCGCGTTCCATTTCCTGCGCCAGCCCGATCAGGACATCCAGGTCGGCGAGCCGGCCCTGCCCCTGCGATATGCGGTCGAGGATTTCATACGCGCGTTGTGTGCCGACGCGGCAAGGTGTGCATTTTCCACATGACTCAAACCGGAAGAACTGGAGCAGCACTTTGACCAGATCTACGATGCAGGTGTTCTGGTCGCAGATGAGCAGCGCGCCCGAGCCCAGTGATACGCCGGCTTTGCGGAAGGACTCGAAATCCATAGGGGTGTCCTGCAGGCTGGCAGGGATGATCGATCCGCTCGAGCCGCCAGTTTGCGCCATCCGCAAGACGCTGCCAGGCTTCATGCCTTTGGCGTAAATGTTGATGACCTCACGCAGCGTGATTCCCATTGGCACTTCGATCACACCGCTGGAGTTGACGTTGCCCAAGATTGTGTACACCTTTGTGCCCGGACTGGAAGGGGTGCCGAACGAACGATACCACTCCGCGCCGTGCCGGATGATCGCCGGGATGTTCGCCAGTGTTTCTACGTTGTTGACGAGTGTCGGTTTATTCCATAAACCGTGCGTGACGGGATAGGGCGGACGTGAACGTGGCTCGCCGCGCTTGCCCTCGATGGATTCGATCAGCGCCGTTTCCTCTCCGCAGACATAGGCGCCCGCCCCCGTGTGCAGGTGGATGTGGAAGCTGAAATCCGTTTCAAAGATATGCTTGCCGAGGAACCCAAATTCCTCTGCCTGCTCGATGGCATGCTGCAGCCGCCGGTAGGCGAGACCATATTCGCCGCGGATGTAGATGTAGCCCTCATCGGCGCCGACCGCATAAGCGGCGATCGCCATCGCCTCCAGGATCGTATGCGGATCGCCCTCAAGCACAATACGGTCCTTAAAAGTCCCGGGCTCACTCTCGTCCGCGTTACAGATGACGTACTTTTTCTCGCCCCCACGGGCCATCCGGACGAATTTCCACTTGCGTCCGGTAGGGAAGCCCGCGCCCCCGCGTCCTTGCAATCCAGATTTCTCGATGGTCTCGATCACCTGCTCCGGGGTCATTTCAATCAATGCCCTGCCGAGGGCCTGGTAACCGTTCTCGGCAATAAATTCCTCAATGTTCTCAGGGTCGATGCGGCCGGCGCGCTCCAACACAATGCGCTGCTCGGCGGGGTTATAGCCCTTGTGCGCCCGCAGCCAGCCGATGTTGCCGCTGAGCTGTTTGGGCGGCGCGAGCAGATCGCTGGCAATCCGCCCTTTATACAGGTGTTCTTCCACCAGGAAGCGCGCATCCCCGGCTTTCACAGGTCCATAGACCGTCGCTTCTGGATAAACAACGACGAGGGGCAGGATATTCGAGGATCCGATATTCGAAATGGTGGAAATTTCCACTTCATCCTGAAGATCGTAAGTCGCCAGGGCTTCCGTCAGATGCTGGATCAAATCATCCGCGCCGAGACGGATGCTCTCTGGGTCATTTGAAACGAGGATCATGGCACGTTTGGTTTGCATCATCTGCTCCTATACGTACTATGCATACCGCGCGAGAATCTCATCGATTTGCTCAGGGGAGACATTCCCGTAAAGATCATCATCGATCAACACGACCGGACCCACACTGCAAAGCCCCAGGCAGGAGGTGGTAACAAGCGTCCACTTTTTGTCCGCGGTTGTTTGACCGTTCTTCAGGCGTAGCCTTTCACTTAGCGTATCCCAGACAGCCTTGCCGCCGATCACGTGACAGGGCGCATTCTCACAGAATTTGATGACGTGCCTGCCCCTGGGCTTTGTGGACAGCATGTCATAAAAGCTGGCAAGACCGAAAAGCTGACCTCTTGAGACGCTAACCTGTGCCGAAGAAGATTGCAGCTGCTTTTGGACTTCCCGAAACGCCTCTGCCGGGATATAGCCCAGGATGCGGTTGATCTCGCTCAAGATGGGAATCAATGCGTCTCTGGAAGAGCCATGTTTTTCGATGGCATCTCTCACAATGACCGGGACATCACGTTCGGTGGTTGGTGCAATCATCAGATCTCCGTGGACCATATTCTCAAGACTCAACGGCAATGGCATGGAAGTTACAGACCTGCACGCAGATGCCGCAGCGGATACAGATCTCGTCGTCGATGTGGTGAACCTGACGCCGCTCCCCGCGTATGGCGTCCACCGGGCAGTTGCGGGCACAGACTGTACAGCCGGTGCAAATGGGGTCCTGGACTTTCATGCTGATCAGCGCCTTGCAAACTTTTGCGGGGCAGCGCTTCTCGTAAATGTGCGTTTCGTATTCATGGCGGAAGTTCTTGAGCGTGCTGATTACAGGAACCGGCGCACCCTGTCCAAGGCCGCATAAACTGTTGCGGGAAACTTCAAAGCATAATGACTCTAGGGCTTCGATGTCACCGGGCTGGCCCTTGCCGTCACAAATTTTCTGAAGCATTTCAAGAATCCGGCGGGTGCCGACCCGACAGGGCGTGCACTTACCGCAGGACTCCGCCTGCGTGAAATCCATGAAAAAGCGAGCAATATCCACCATGCAGGAGGTCTCGTCCATCACGACCAGACCGCCCGAGCCCATCATAGAACCGGCCCGGGATAAAGCCTCATAATCTAGCGGCAGGTCGAGATGTTCTTCGGTGAGACAGCCGCCCATGGGACCGCCGGTCTGCACAGCTTTGAACGTACGGCCGTCTTTGATGCCGCCAGCCACGTCGAAGATGATCTCGCGCAGGGTGATTCCCATCGGCACTTCGATCAGACCCGGCTTGACGACGTTGCCGCCCACCGCAAAGGTCTTGGTGCCTTTGGACTTTTCGGTGCCCATGCCCGCGTACCATTCCGCGCCCTTCAAAATGATCTGCGGTACGTTTGAATAGGTCTCAACATTATTGTTGTTGCTGGGCTTATCCCACACGCCTTTGACGGAGGGGAAGGGAGGCCGGGGATGCGGCTCACCGCGCATGCCCATGATCGAAGCGATCAGGGCGGTCTCTTCACCGCACACGAACGCGCCCGCGCCGACCCGCACTTCCAGGTCGAAGGAGAAATCTGTCCCGAGAATGTTCTCCCCTAGGAAACCGAACTCCCGCGCCTGCTGGATGGCAATGTTGAGCGTCTCCACGGCGATGGGATATTCGGCGCGGCAGTAAATGTAGCCGTAGCTTGCACCAACCGCGTACGCGCCGATGATCATCCCCTCGATCACCGAGTGTGGATCACCTTCGAGCACGCGGCGGTTCATGAACGCGCCCGGGTCACCCTCGTCTGCGTTGCAGATCATGTATTTGGGCAAGTCTTGAACCGCTCGGGTAATTGCCCATTTCTTTGCAGCCGGAAAACCCGCTCCGCCGCGCCCGCGCAGACCGGATGCCATGACCTCATCGATGACCTGTTCTGGCGTCATTTCGAACAAGACCTTGCCGAGCGCCTGGTAGCCATCGGATGCCAGATAGTCTTCAATGTTATTGGGGTCGATCTCGCCGCAATTGCGCAGGACAACGCGCACTTCCTTCGGCCGCAATGGACCGAGTTCCTCATCCACGATGGGTTTGACCATCTCGCGGAAGCGCTCGACAACGCGTCCCTTCAGGAAATGTTCTTCGACCAGATAAGGGATGTCGTCGGGCGTCATGCCGACGTAGTGAATGCCCTCAGGATAAACCATAAACTCCGGACCACCCTTGCAGCGGCCCAGGCGTGAGGTCTCCAGCACCTGGATTTCGTCGATCAATCCCTGTGTGGTGAATTCATCCTGTAATGCATCAATGACCTCGTGCGCGCCTTTGGAAAGGCACTCCGGGTCAGCACACACCAGGACATGGGAACGATAAAAAGCCATACAAAACTCCAGACAGGGTGACTGTTGCCGATTAGCTCTGAATGATATTTTCCTTCACAGGCTGTCCATTCTGGACATGCTGTCGCATGATCTTTTGTACTACCTGCGCATTGACTTTGCCGTACATCACTCTCGGCTGGTCACCAAGCATCACTTGCAGGATGGGCTCCTGCTCGCACAGGCCGATGCAGCCGGTCTGGGT
>DATHTH010000209.1:0-44572 GCA_035463495.1 Anaerolineales bacterium
TGGCAGATGCCGCCAAGAAGGCTGTGGCAGCAGCAAAGGGAAACTAACGATGAGCATACTGATCGATAAAAATACCCGGCTGCTGGTTCAGGGGATTACCGGCAACGAAGGTCTCTTCCATACTACGCAGATGTACGCCTACGGTACCAAGGTCGTTGCAGGAGTTACGCCCGGAAAGGGCGGTGAGTGGGTCCTCGACGGCAAGGTTCCAGTCTTCGACTCGGTCAAACTGGCAGTCGATGCCACCGGTGCGAATTGCACATGCATCTTTGTCCCGGCTCGCTTTGCGCCGGATGCGATGTTCGAAGCCGCCGACGCAGGCATCCCGCTAATTATCTGCATCACGGAGGGTGTGCCCGTGCAGGACATGATGCGCGTCCGTAATTATCTCGATCATAAGAACGTACGGCTGATCGGGCCGAACTGCCCGGGGCTGCTGACCCCGGGCGAGTCGAAGGTGGGAATTATTCCAGGAGACATCGCGCTGCCGGGGAATGTCGGTGTGGTCTCGCGGTCAGGCACGCTCACCTACGAAGTGTTGTACGCGCTGAAGCTGGTCGGTATGGGCGCTTCCACCTGCGTCGGCATCGGCGGTGATCCGGTCAATGGCACAAATTTCATCGACGTGCTCGAGATGTTCGAGCATGATCCGCGTACCGAAAAAGTCGTGCTGATCGGCGAGATTGGCGGCACAGACGAGGACAAGGCTGCCGACTACATCGCAGCGCGGATGACGAAGCCGGTCGTCTCCTTCATTGCCGGGCAGACGGCTCCGCCCGGAAAGCGCATGGGCCACGCGGGCGCCATTATAGAGGGCGGTGCCGGCACTGCCGCGGAAAAGATCCGGGCGCTGGAAGCCGCGGGCGTGAAGGTTGCCAAGCATCCCGAGGAGATTCCATCACTTCTGGAATAGTCAACGCAATGAGGTAGAGGCGAAGTGGCAAGCTTGAAGATCATGCCCATCCCGCAGCGACCTACCCATCACCCTTAAATGCATAGAGCCGTCCGCCTGGGACGGCTCTACGGTTATAATCACATCAACGGTTAGGAAAATTTCTTACTTGTGCGAGTCGATGTAGCTAACGGCGTCGCCCACGGTCGTGATCTTCTGTGCATCCTCATCGGAGATTTCGGCGCCGAATTTATCCTCAAAAGCCATGATGAGCTCGACCAGGTCAAGCGAATCGGCCTCCAGATCCTCGCGGAACCGGGCCTCCGGCGTAATCTTCGCTTCATCTGCCCCGAGCAAATCTTTGATGATCGCCTTCACTTCCGTATATGTGTCTGACATGTCAGCCTCCTTCTAGGATTTCCCGTACGAGCGCGGGATAATATTCGTGGCTATTTTACACAGTCCAAAGACCGTGTCAAGCCGTAGTAATTCAAACACAGGAACACTACCCCATGTCAAAAGTTGCGCCGGATTTCGATACGAGCGAAAAAGGTTCACGCTCCGTACAATCCAAGATTGACCAGCGGAAAGCGGATCACATTAAGATTAATCTGGAGCGGGACGTCCGCTCCGCATTGACAAGCGGACTCGAGAATTATCGCTTTGTCCACGAAGCCCTGCCCGAGCTGGATCTCGAGCAGGTTGATACCAGCCTGCACCTGTTCGGCAAGCCACTCTCCGCTCCGATCTTGATCTCATCCATGACCGGCGGGACCGCCGATGCAGAGCTGATTAACCTCCGGCTGGCGGAAGCCGCGCAGGAGATGAAGATCGCGATGGGCGTGGGAAGTCAACGCGCCGCGATTGAAAACCCCGAACAGGCAAGAACGTTCCAGGTCCGGCGCGCCGCACCAGACATCTTGTTGTTTGCCAATCTGGGCGCGGTGCAGCTCAATTACGGGTATGGCGTCGAGCATTGCCGCCGCGCTGTGGACATGATCGAAGCCGATGCGCTGATCCTGCATCTCAACCCGCTACAGGAAGCGGTGCAAGATGCCGGAGACACGAATTTCGCGAATCTGGCACGACAGATCGAAGAAATTTGCAAAAAGCTGGATGTGCCGGTCATCGCCAAGGAAGTCGGCTGGGGGATCTCGGAGCGTACTGCCAAGCTTCTGGCTGATTGTGGCGTCGCCGCCATTGACGTGGCCGGCGCCGGCGGAACGAGCTGGTCGCAGGTGGAGATGCACCGCGCCCCTGACGAGTTTACGCGCCAGCTGGCAGCAACCTTCGTCGGCTGGGGCATTCCGACGGCGGAAGCCATTCTCAACGTCCGGAACGCCGTCCCGGAAATGAACGTGTTTGCCAGCGGCGGACTCAAGGATGGGTTGGATATCGCCAAGTGCATCGCCCTGGGAGCAGCCCTGGGTGGAATGGCTGGCCAGTTTCTGAAAGCCGCAGCGCTTTCAACTCGGAGCGTCGTCCAGTTGATGGAACTTACCAGGAGACAGATTCAGGTCACAATGTTCGCAACAGGGGCAGGCACCCTGCACGACCTGGACAAGGGGAAGATGAGCCTTCTCGCCTCTTAATCCTCCTTCCCTGTAATCCCTCTACCAAAGGGCTCCTTGCCCAGGAGCTATTGCCTGGTGTATGATAATCGGTAATGCCATCATGGGATTGAGATGGCCTCACAAATAACCCGGGAACTTAATTCCGGAATGTCCAGTTCTACCTGGTGAAGAAAGGTGAAACTATGAAAAGTACTAAAAGGAATCATTGGATCCGTCATTGTATGCTTTTATTGTCGCAGATTATCTTGATCTCCACTGTTGGCTGCGGAACCGCAGCAACGCCCATCATCATTGACTTTCCGACCGCAACGCCCCGCCCGGGTGAGCCTACCCAACCGCCTGCGACTCCATTCCTTCCAACATCCATTCCCAGCAGCACACCGACGAGCTTTGTACCGGTTGCGACGATCAAGATTTTCAGCCACTTGCCGCTGACCGGCGATCAGGCACAGTTCGGCAACGACATGCTGCGGGGCACCGAGCTTGCTATCCAGCAGCTAAGCGGCCCGCTGAACGAACGCAAGATCCAGGTGGAGCTGGTATCGTACGACGACCAGGGCAATGCCGGCGTCGCTCGGGCCAATGCTCAGGCAATCATCGCGGATCCGGAGATCCTTTGCGGTGTAGGACACTATAGCTCTGACATCACCCTCACCGCCTCGGATATCTATCACCAGGGCAGGCTGGCTTTTGTTGCGCCATTCGCCACTGCGCCGCTGCTTACCGACCGCAATTATGTGGAAGCCAATCGCATCATTGGCCGGGCGGACGGCCAGGGAGTCATCGCAGGGCAGTTCGCACAGGCGCAGGGATATACCAGCACCTACATTATCACACAGCAGGCACAGACCAATTTACGCAACGCGGAGTCCTTCCGGACCCAGTCTGGCGGGCTCGGCATCCAGTGGCTTGGAACGGTGATTATCGAGACCACTCCCGACAGCCTGAATACCAGCGTGAATAAGATCATGAACGCGAATCCGGCTGTGGTCTACCTCTCAAGCTCGGCAGAGCGCGCCATGCCTTATATGCTGGCGCTACGCGCTGCCGGTTACGCGGGAGCCTTTCTGGGCACGGAAGATCTCGATAATCCCGCCTTGATCAGCCAGGCGGGAGCGTCGCTGCTGGAAGGTGGAGGTCTGTACTATACAATCAGCAACCCTCCGGTGGAGTACCATCCCGATACGGAGCAATTTATTTCTGACTACACAAACCAATACGGAAGCGCTCCCCTCGATTTTGCAGCGCGAGCTTACGACGCCACGGGAATCTGTCTGAAGGGAATCGACCGTGCGATCGAAACGAAGGGTGGTGGATCCCCTACGCGCAATGAAGTGGCGCGTGCCATCCGGCGTCTCAACGATTATGAGGGCCTCACCGGTGAGTATGATTTCAACCGCGAGGGCGACCCCGACCCCGTCGCATATTATGTGTATCAGGTCACAACGGTAGATCTTGCCAACTGGGATCAAAACCCGATCATCACAGCTTATGAGATTCCCCCGCCGTAGAACGCAGAGATCCATGGAGGCTGACGTTGATGCCAACACGTTTCTGATGACTCGCAGGGATGCGATGCCCGAATCCCTGCTAGAATCATACACATGAATTCACAAATCAAAGTCATCATTTTCGATTTCGGCAATGTGCTCCTGGAATGGGACCCGCGTTTTGTTTACCGGCGGTTTTTTCCAAATGACTCCGAAGGCATGGAGCGCTTCCTCCATGAAGTGAGCTTCATGGATTGGAATCTACTGCAGGATAAGGGACGTCCTTTTGCGGAGGGTGTGGCAGCGCTTTCAAAACAATTCCCTCATTACTCCCACCTGATCCAGGCATACCACGATCACTGGATCGATTCACTCGGCGAAGCAATCAGCGGTACAGTCAATATACTGAAAGAGCTCAAACGAGGCGGATACCCGCTCTATGGCTTGAGCAACTGGTCGGCGGAAACTTTTCCAAAGGCGCGTCAGAGACACGAATTCTTCAGCCTGCTGGACGACATGATTATTTCCGGCGAGGTGGGCCACGTCAAGCCCGACCCGGAGATCTTTCAGCTCCTGCTCAATAAGATCGGAAGGCCGGCGCAGCAGTGTCTCTTTATCGACGACTCCTTACCCAATATACACCAGGCCCAAAGAATGGGATTCGCGACGATTCATTTCCAGTCCCCCGAACATCTTAAAGCATCGCTCCAGGAATTACGAATTCTGTAAACGTATCCGGGTGACCAGAAGAATCCTGTTTCTTAGGACCGGCTTCTTCTGCGTCACCTATGATAAGATTCAGCGATTTCATCTGGCAGGAACAGGATCTTGATCAATGGACCTCAAACCGCTTTTTTCCGCGATCGAATCTGAACTGCAGCGACAGGTTTCTCGTCTCGATGCCTCGCGCACCGAACCATTTCACGAGATGTTAACTTATCATATGGGCTGGACCGGCGAAGGTGCGGGGCCTGAAGCAACAGGCAAGCGCATACGCCCGCTCATGGTGTTGCTATGCACAGCCGCCTGTCGTCCTTCATCTACCAGCGAGACGTGGCGCTCCGCCCTGCCGGCTGCTGCCGCCGTAGAACTGGTTCATAACTTTTCCCTGGTCCATGATGACATCCAGGATAACTCCGACAGGCGCCGCGGACGCCCGACCGCCTGGGTCAAGTGGGGTATGCCGATGGCAATCAACGTAGGCGATGCACTGTTTGTACTATCCAATCAAGCGATCATGGATTTGCAGGGAGACTATGCTGCCGAGATCGTAGTCAGGGCGGCGATGATTTTACACAATACTTGCCTCGACCTGACGCGGGGACAGTTCCTCGATATGTCCTACGAAGAACGAAACGACCTGACGGTAGAAGATTACTGGCCCATGATCTCGGGCAAGACAGCTGCATTACTATCTGCCTGCTGCCACATCGGCTCGCTGCTTGGCGGTGCAGATGAATCAAAACAGGACGCCTATCGCTCCTTCGGACATTACCTGGGACTGGCATTCCAGGTGCAGGACGATATCCTCGGCATCTGGGGGGATGAGGTCCTGACGGGAAAATCTGCTGCCAGCGATTTGATCGAGGGCAAGCATTCCCTGCCTGTACTGGCGGGATTAGGCGCCAATGGCAGATTCGCCGCGCGCTGGAAGCAGAGCCCGATCCGCTCAGACGAAGTACAGGAACTGGCGCGGACCCTCGCCAGCGAAGGCGGCTACGAGGCTGCGACCGATGCCGCGCGCCAGATGACTGACCTCGCACTTACCAGCCTGCGAGCAGCGGACCCCCAGGGAGAGGCGGGAGAGGCATTGTTTGGGTTAGCCGATCGACTGCTAAAAAGGACTCAGTGAAGCAAGTTTATTCCTCTTCAGAGTGAGCAAGGTTTTGAATATGACCCGATGATTTCAGGGAGCCTATAATCTTTTAAAGGATCGACTCTTTTATCCAAGCTTCGCAGGAGGACTAACAATGACCAGCACATCCCGGTTCCTTCATGTTCTTTCAATGGCAATCTTCATCCTTGTCACCGTTTCTTGCGGGAGCGGTACGCCGTCTGTGCCCACCCTGGATCCGAACGCCATAGGCACAGCCATCGCACAAACGTTAGCCTCGCAGCCAACAGGCATCGACTCGGCTAATACACCCGTTCCAACCGAGACCGCTCTATCGACCGCCACAGTATCCGTAACAGAAATAGCCATGGCGTCTAATCCAGCGGAGCAAATCCCAATCCCACTCACGGGTCCAACGGCTCAGGGTGCAAGCTGTATTCCAAACAATCCGGCGCAAACGGGCACCGTGATCGAGGTGGTAGACGGGGACACCATCAAGGTCGTCCTCGACCAGGATGGACAAATCTACACAGTTCGCTATATAGGAATGGACACCCCAGAAAGTACCACCCAGGTGGAATACTTTGGGGTGGAAGCCTCCGCAAAGAACAGCCAGATGGTCTTGGGAAAAACGGTAACCTTGATGAAGGATGTATCGGAGACGGACCGGTTTGGCCGACTCCTGAGGTACGTAATCGTCGATGATCTGTTTATCAACTATGAGCTTGTCGCACAGGGCTATGCCAGTACAGCTTCTTTCCCGCCCGACATCGCTTGCATTCCGATCTTTCAGCAGGCGGAACAAAATGCACGCGCCTCCAGCCTGGGCTTATGGAATGCGGCGCCAAACCTCGTTGTTTTGCCCACGCAGGCCCAGCCAACTGTGGCTACTCTCCCTACGCAGCTACCACCGACCTTGGTAGTGCTGCCTACTCAAGGGCCAGCCGGTGGCGGCGGGAGCGCCGTTTGCAACTGTAGCGGCCCGGACCTGGATTGTGGCGATTTCTCGCCACGATCAGCAGCTCAACCATGTTTTGACTATTGTGTCGCGCAAGGATACGGTGACATCTTCAGGCTCGATCGTGACAGTGATGGTCAGGCATGCGAGGGCTGATCTGATGTGTGAGTCATCAGTAATCTGAAAACCTTCACTGTCTGTCGGCGGCGTGCTTCCCGCCTTGTGTTATAATTTCGCCAGCCAAACGAACTCTTGCTCCTTAGATCTGGGCAGGAAAGGCAGTTTATATATATGCGGGTGTAGTTCAGTGGTAGAACGCTTGCTTCCCAAGCAAGATATCGTGGGTTCGAGTCCCATCACCCGCTTTGATCCGCCGAAAGGGCGCAGATGTCGAGGAGAGACCCTCGACATTTTTGTTTGTTATTTTGTAAGGTACCTGTCATGTGCTCCCCCAACGGTCATATGTAAAATCAGGTTGGAGACTCAGCATCATGACAGAATCCGACACCAAGGGCACCGTCCTCTACATTGAAGATAACCCTGATAACCGTCTGCTCGTAAAGCGCGTCCTGCTTTCCGAGGACTATCAGCTTATGGAGGCGACAAATGCCTTCGAAGCGCTCCATGTCCTGGAGAGCGCCCGTCCGGATGTAATTCTGATGGACATCAATATGCCCGATATGGATGGTTATACCCTGACTGCAAAAATAAAGTCTCTCCCGGGCTTCGAGCGTACTCCGATCGTCGCCGTGACCGCGAACGTGATGCGGGGCGACAAGGAGAAGACACTGGAAGCCGGTTGTGACGGCTACATTCAAAAACCCATCGATATCGACCAGCTGACCAGGGAAATCGAAAGATTTATGACGAGGAGAACCAATGCCTGACAATATTACCGATACGCAGCCGATCAAGAAACCTACAATTCCCAAGGATGCCACCGTCCTTGTTGTCGAGGATAATGTAGCCAACTTTGTCCTGATCGCCCGCATGCTGGGTTACCTGGGCATCCACTGCGAATGGAAGACATCCGGTTACGAGGTGGTGGAGTACGCCGACACCCTGCAGCGCCTGGACCTGATCCTGATGGATATCCGCCTGCCCTATGAAGACGGCTACGGTGCCCTGAAGAAGATCCGCGCCTCGAACAGGCTCAAGAACATCCCCATTATCGCCGTCACCGCCGAAGCGAGCACAGATCAGATGAACAAAGCGAAGAGCTCCGGGTTCGACGGCTTTCTCGGCAAGCCGCTCGACCCCGATAAATTCCCCGACCAGATCCGCCGTATTTTGAATGGAGAATCCGTCTGGGAATTCAGCTAATTAACGGTTCCACGATGAACGTCAGCTCATGAGCAACAAACCATTCTTTGCGACCGCCTACTTTCTTACCAGCGGAAACCAGCTTCAGCTTGTCCATTATTCAGATCCTGTCCAAAAAACGGTGCCTCTCCGGGCCGAGTTTCCGCTGGTCGAGATGGAGCAATTCTTCCGCGGCGGGCCCGTGCAGGTGGCGATGCAGAATGCTTCCTCGCTTCCCCCACCGCTTGCAGACTACACGCGTGAGCTTGGATGTGAGTCCGCCGCGTACGTTCCTATTCTCCACAAAGGACAACTGCGCGGCTTTGTCTTAATTGGTGCACGCAGAGGGCAGGTTTTGAATGAGGATGTGATCCACGCCTTCTCCAGAACGATGTGGCTAACTGCCAACGCAACCCTGGAAGCGTCGTCCCAGCCCGCGCTCGCGGACAACCGGCGCGCGCTGGAAAGAAGATCTCTCGATACTCTTGCTTCCAGCGCTGCTTATGTGGACGACCTGCGCACCTTCTATTCTCTTGTGCACGATCAGGTGCGGGCTGTGATTGGAAATCATGGTTTCGTGATCGCTCTCTATGATCAGCGCACCAATTCCATTAATATTCCCTATCTTTACGAAGATAATACGTTCTCGTCCATGGATACCTTTCCGCTGGGCGAGGGCCTGACTTCGATCATCATCCGCACGCGTGAGCCGCTGATGCTCGTCGAGGACACGGAGCGGCGTGCGGTTGCCATGGGTGCGAAGATATCCGGGAAACCAGCCAAGTCCTGGCTTGGGGTACCGCTGCTGGCGCGCGGCGAGGCGATTGGCGCTCTGATCACTCAAGACCTTGAACACGAGCACAGTTTTGATGAAGATGACCTGCGCTTTATGGTTTCCGTGGCAAACCAGATCTCAGGCGCGATCCATAACGTCCGTCTGATCAATGAGAGCAAGCAGACCGCACTGCAGTTCGAGACAGCTGCTGAGATCGCGCGTGACATCAGCAGTTCACTCGATCTGGATGAGCTCCTGCAAAAGGCCGTTGAGCTTATCCGCTCGCGATTCGACTTCTATCACGCAGCGGTATTTCTCAAGGACCTGCCCGGCGAGTCCGTGGTGATCCGGGAAGCCACGGGTGAGGCGGGCACGCAAATGAAGCGCTCCGGTCACAAGCTGGGCGTCGGTTCCAAATCGGTGGTTGGGTACGTCGCAGGAAAGGGCGAGCCGTTAATCGTCAACGATACCACGCGAGATCCGATGTACTATCCAAACCCATTGCTGCCCGAAACACGCGCCGAGACTGCCATCCCGCTGAAGGTTGGCGAGCGCATCGTTGGCGTGCTTGATGTACAGAGCAATCAACCTTATGCCTTTGCGGAAGACAACCTGCGTATGCTGCAGATCCTGGCGGACCAGCTGGCGATCGCCGTGGTAAACACCGAGCTCTTCGCCGAGACCCAGGAACACCTCGCCCAGCACAGACTTCTCCACCATATCACAACCACAGCCGCCTCCGGAACGACCCTTGACGAAGCTCTCCAATCCGCGGTCAACGGATTGCAGGTCACGCTTGGCGGTGATCGCGTGTCCATTCTGCTGGCAGATCGTGAGAAGATGATTCTGGAGGTCAAAGCGGCGGTCGGTTATGCCAGTGACATCTTCAATCTGCGAGTTCCCATCGGCAGTGGTATTACCGGCTGGGTGGCAGCGCACCGCCGTACGCTACGCATCCATAACGTGCTGCAGGACGCCCGCTATATTCAGGGCAGTCCCAACACCCGCTCAGAGATGGCAATTCCACTCATGTATCGGAGTGAGCTACTGGGAGTGCTCAATGTGGAGAGCGAGCAGTTTTCTGCCTATGCTGAAAATGATGAGGAATTGCTCGGCACGCTGGGCGGCAGCTTGGCGGCCATCATTGCCAATGCCAGGCTCCTCGAGCAAATCCGGGCCCGGGCAGAGCGTGAACGTATTCTCTTCGACATTTCTGACAAGATCCGCCGCACGACGGATATGGAGACCATCCTGGCGACCACAGCCAGTGAATTGACGCGCGCGGTTGGCGCAACCGGCGCACAGATCAAGCTGGGCGTCAGCCTGTCGAATGGCGATTATCAGAAAAAGGCGGATAATGATTAAGAGATTCTCGCACGAGCGGATGTTGCAGCGTTTCGGAGGCAGATACCTGATCCTCCTGATGGCGTTTTCCCAGATCGCCGCGCTGCTCGGTGCCCTGCCGGGAATCCTCTCCATTGGGGCAAATGCTGAATTCCGGCCCGATCAGGTGCGGATGTTTTCGATCCTCCTTCCTGTCCTGATCGTCTGCGCAATCATTTTCCTGCTGGCTGCAGGCTGGCGCATGACGCGCACTGCCCGCAGAAGATTGGATGCTTTTGCCGATCACAGTATCTACTGGAACCCGGAACATGATTTGCCCGCCTGGCAGGAAATCACGAGCCTGAGCTGGCGCTATGGACTGGTTGCAGCCATTGTCTTTTACGCTGTGGTGATCCTGCCAGTTTTCTTGATTTCTTTTTCTGAGGGCGAGGTGATCAGCTCTGCATTTCAGCCGACTGCGTTGAATGCGGCTGACCCCATTTATGTTTTGCTTGGCGGCGCGGTAGCGCTCTTTGGCTCGATCATGCTTGCCGTCCTGCTGATCGAACGCCTAACCCTGCCCCTTCGATTAATCCTGCTTCCCAGAGATTTCGAAACGCAGCTCAAGGGACGCTCCGGTCTTTTACTCTCGTGGAAGTTCCTGATGATCACCATGGCGTTGATTGCCATCGCAATCCTCCTGATCGCGCCGATTGGCTTTCAACACACTGTCCAGGTTCTGTACGCCGAAATCAGCTCCATCGAGATGTTCCAGGGTCTGCGCGTGCAATCGATTCTCTTTAGCGTACTGGCACTGCTGGTTGGCGCCGGTTTTTCGTATTACATGTCGAGATCGGTCTCGGGTCCTGTCAACGATCTCATTAAGACACTCTCCCGTGTCGAACAGGGCGACCTGACACAGCGGGCACCGGTAAGCGCCACCGACGAACTGGGCATCGTCGCAGTCCAGTTCAATCGTATGGTGGCGCGCATGGAGTCGTTGCAGAGCACACTCGAGCAACAAGTGCAGGAGCGAACCAGGCAACTGGCTGCCACGAATGAGGTGGGACGCGTCGCGGCATCAAGCCTCGATCCCGATCAGCTACTCGCCAAGGTGATTCCGTTGTTTCACGAGCAGTTCGGGTATTATTTTGCAGCCATTTACCTGGTAGACCCAAGTGGAAGGTGGGCGGAGCTAAAAGAAGCCACCGGTGAGGCTGGCAGAGTGCTCAAGCAAAATCGCCACCGCCTGGAAATTATGAGTAAAAGCATGGTGGGCGCCGCGATCCGTGAGCGGTCACCCCGCATTGCCCAGGTTGCGTCTGAAGAGAAGCAGCGCTTCGAAAACCCACTTCTCCCCTACACCCGCTCTGAAATTGCGCTGCCTTTGATGGTGGGCGACCGCGTGCTGGGTGCCTTGAACGTGCAGTCCACCCGCGAGTCAGACTTCGGTCCGCAGGTGATCGAGACCATGAAGAACATGACTTCCCAGGTGAGCATGGCAATTGAGAATGCCCGCCTCTTTCAGGAAGCCCAGCAGATCATCAAGGAAATGCGCGCCGTTCAGCAGCAATATCTGCGTGAAAGCTGGGGGGACTTTTCGGAAGAGCATCGATCACTTGAATACCGGCTTGGCGATGAGCTGGATGAGAATGCCAAAACGCTCGAGATGCCGATTAGTTTGCGAGACCAGACGCTGGGACAGATCTTGCTCGAGGGCAAGGAAGAATGGACCCCCGACCAGCAAAGCCTGGTGGATGCCATTGCCACGCAAGCTGCTGTTGCCCTCGAGAATGCCCGTCTCGTGAGCGAAAGCAGGCAAATTGCGCTGCGCGAGCGCATGCTCGCAGAGATCAACTCGCGTATCTGGTCGTCCACGACCATCGATGGCGTCCTCCAAACCGCCATCAAGGAGCTGGGGAGACGCCTGGACGCGTCCAGCGCGACCGTAGAGCTGCATCTCGAAAACGGAACGGATGAGCAGGCATGAGCAACGTACCTCCGCTGGCACGGCCCGAGAACGTCGGCGCACAGTCATACGCAAGCTGGCGGGAACGCTTTCTCCTGCGCGTGCTGCAAGGAACGTCTGTCCTCGGGCTGCTCGGGATCATTCTGTATTTCTTTACCCCGTCCAGTGCTGGACTCAAACTGCTGGCGCTGTTTATGTACGGGCTCCTGCTCCTGGTCACATGGTCCCCCAGGTTTCCGTACACCCTACGAGCCGGAATTTTTCTTTTACTTTTGTTTTTTGCGGGTTTCAGCTCGCTTTTAGATTATGGCACGGGAGAATCGTCAGTCCTTTTCCTCGGCTTCATTGTGATGACAGGCTTGTTGCTGTCCACGCGGTCGGCGGTGTACTATGCATTGGGATTGTCAGTTCTCAGTCTGATCCTGTTTGGCAGACAAGGATCGTCCATTCTGGAGTGGGTCAGGGACATTGGAATCTTTCTGATTATTGGATCCAGTATAACGATCGGTTTGCGCACGGCGCTGCAAGATTTCATCAAAACCCAGGAAGCCGCACAGCAGATACTGAATACCCTGCGGCAAGAACGTGCTCAGCTCGAAGAGCGCGTGGAAGAACGGACTGCCGTATTGAGACAGAGAACCGAGCAGCTGCGGGCGACATCCTATATTGCACGGAAGACGGCCGAGCTTCAGGAACTGGAGCCGCTCCTGACAACCGTCGCCAAGCTGGTCAGCGATCAATTTGGCTTTTATCACGCGGGGATATTCCTGCTCAACAGTGCGGGCAACCAGGCAATTTTACAGGCAGCTTCCTCCGAAGGTGGACAGCGGATGCTGGAGCAAGGACATGCACTTCCAGTCGGCACGCAAAACCTCGTCGGGTATGTCGTGACTCAAAAGAAGCCGCGGATCGCCATGGATGTAGGGGAAGATGCGGTCTTTTTTAACAACCCTGATCTACCTATGACCCGTTCACAGGTGGCGCTGCCACTGCTGGTGCGCGATAAGGTACTGGGAGTCCTGGATATTCAATCCGATAAGCCGCAGGCGTTTAGCTCGGATGATATCGACACGCTGCAAACCCTGGCAGATCAGATCGCCATTGCTATCGAGAATGCCCGCCTGATGGATGAAACACAGTCTGCTATGACGCAGCTCGAGGCGCTGACAAGCCTCAGAACGCGCGAAGCCTGGAGTCAGAAGCTTCAGGATGGGAATCGTGTCTTCACCTTTACGCCTCTCGGTTTACGCGCCGAAAAGGTAGTCCAGCCCGCACAACGGACTGTCAGCGTGCCCATCATTCTGCGCGGTCAAAAAATTGGAACCATTTCTATTGCACGCAAAGGCGAGGCGACCTGGAGCCAGGCTGACCGCGCCATGATCGAAGAGGTTGCAGCCCAGGTCGGGTTGGCTGTTGACAACATCCGGCTTCTTGAAGAAGCCACCCAGCGGGCACGTCAGGAACAGACCATTGGAAAACTGGCAGCTCGCTTCAGCCAGTCCCTTGACCTTGATACGCTGCTTCAAACCGCCGCTCGTGAACTGGGCCAGCTCCCCGACGTTTCGGAGATCTCTGTGTTTGTCGGTCAAGATTCAGAGGCTGCGCCCCAACCGAGGCAGTCTACCAAACGCAGGCCCGGCTAACCATGCACGGACATAGCTATTCTCGCAACGATACAAACATCGCCGACGAACGCCTGGCCGCGGCGCTCTATTCGCGTGCCCGGTATATCCCACTGCTCCTTTCCGTCTCAGGGTTAGGTTTTATTGCGATTTATGTTCTCACGATCCTGAGTATCCTTGGTGAGCCCACCCCCCAGCTGCTCTATATCAGCGGAATCACCTTAGTGTTTGCTGCGGCGGAGATCCCTATCCTTAAGCTGGCACAAAGGAAACGAGGCATCTCAGCAAACCTCTATACATGCGCGCTGGCAGGGATCTTTGCCGTGTTTTTGACCGGCTTCTGGGACGGGGTTGTACCTGTGACATTACTGATTGCTGTGCTGCCAGCCATTGCAGCGATCCGCAACGGTTTGCCTCGCAAGTATCTACCGACGCTGCTGGCTCTTTTGGGTTTCGTGGGCATTGGTATTTTCTATGTCAACGCAGCGCCTCCCATTGATCGTCTCCAGAATAACTCCGCTGCTGCACTTGCCAGTGTGGTTTTTCTGCTCGCCACGGGATTGCTGCTCGTAACGATCTCTTTCATATCCCAGCGCAGCCGATTCCGGAGCCTCCAAAGCCTCCTGTTGACTGCCTTTGTCATCATCGTGACGATTGCCACAGTCATGACTGCGATCCTCTCTGCTATCGGCGCCTATACAAACAGCCAGACGCAAATCTTCAACTCGCTCGAAGCGGTTACTATTCTCAAATTGAATCAAATCGAATCGCTTCTATCCGACTCGCGGAATGACACCGAAACACTCCTCGCTGATCCAAGGTTCATCACCAACACTCTGGAGGCACTGGAAGGTGTTGCATCGAATGCACTGGCGGAGGAAAGTCTTAGGCGGACCTCACGCACACGCATGGTCGATGTACTGGGAGCCGAGGAGGAAGCCTACAACGAAATCATGGTCCTGGACGTGCACGGCACCGTGATTATCTCCACCATGCAGTCCCGCGAGGGATCCAGCCTGAGTGCAGAATCATTTTTCCAGCATGGATTGTACGGCTTTCATGCCGAGTTTGCGAAACCGGCTTTGTTTGGGACTGAAAACCTGGTTGTGGCAGCACCCATTATCGATCGCGGCAACGTTGTACGTGGGGCGTTGATTTTGCGCTCAAACGCCGCGACGATAAAAGAAATCATGGAGGACACGCCCGGATTTCGTGAGGTCGAAACCTACATGGTGAATCTGGATTTTCAGCCCGTGACGAGTACTCGCGTGCCGGCAGACAGCATCGAGACGGAGGCTGCGACCAATGCGATCCGCAATCAAGCCAGCGGTGTCAGGAGCATTTATCACAATTACGCCGGCGAGCAAGTGCTTGGCTATCAGGAATGGTTCGCACCGATGCAACTGGCGGTGATTGCAGAGGTGCCGTTGAGCTTTGTAGTTAGCAGTTCCATTCAAGCCCTCGCCGGCAGCGCCCTCCTGGCTCTTTTTGTGGTCATTGTCGCGATCGTGGCCGTCATCATTTCCGCTCGCACAATTGCGGACCCCCTGAAAGCGCTGGTCGAAACAACCCAGAGTTTTGCAGCTGGCAGGCTTTCTGCGCGAGCCGTGGTGGAGCGAGGCGATGAGATCGGCGCACTCGCGCAGGCGTACAACCAGATGGCTGCACAGCTCCAGGAAATGATCGGCAAATTGGAACAACGCGTGGCAGACCGCACCCGCGATCTAGAAGGTCAGACCTTCCGCCTACGCGTCGTGGCTGAAATCGCCCGGGATGCAACAGCCGCTCGAGATGTGGCAGAACTGCTCACCCGGACAGCTGAATTGATCTGCAATCGTTTTGGCTTTTACCATGCAGGGATTTTCCTGCTGGATAAAAATCGAGAATATGCTGTGCTAGTCGCCTCACCCACCGCGGCTGGCAAGCAGATGATCGAGAACAATCACAGACTCCGGGTTGGTGAGGTCGGGATCGTGGGACGGGTAGCTGCTACGGGCGAGCCTCGCGTCACGCTAAACACCGGCAACGATGCCGTGTATTTCAATAACCCCTTCCTCCCCAATACCCGTTCCGAAATGGCGCTGCCCCTGAAGGTGGAGGGTCGGGTCATCGGTGTGCTGGACGTGCAAAGCGACCAGCTGCATGCGTTCACCGACGACGATGTAGCCATCATGCAGATCCTGGCCGATCAACTGGCAGTTGCTATGGAGCGCACGCGGCTATTACAGGAAGTTGAGATCAATCTCCGTGAGTTGGAAAGCGCCTATGGTCGCTTCACTCAGGACAACTGGACCAGGATTTCCGAGAGTGGTGTGATCGCCCATAAGGGGTACCGCTTCGACAACGTTCGGATCGAGCCTGTGGACGAGCTGCCGGATTTTGCCCATTCAGCTCTAATCAAAGGTACGATGATCAGCGCAAACGGCAGTGCTCCCGGAGAACCGAAAGAGCACAAAGTGGCGCTACCCATCAAGCTGCGCGGCCAAACCATTGGTGTGATCAACCTGAAACTGAAAGACGGGTATGACCGCAGCATCCTGACGATCATTGAATTAGCTACAGAGCGCCTCGCGGCAGCCATGGAGAGCGCGCGTCTTTACGAAGAGGCCCGACTGCGCGCCGATCGCGAACAATCTATTGCCAGGGTGACAACCGCCATCAGCGCTTCCACGCAGTACGAGCACATCCTTCAGACCACGGTCCGGGAGATTGGCAGCATCCTCGGAGATACCGAGGTTGCGATTCAGATACTTGAAGAGCCTGCCGCCGAAAAGCGCGTCGAGCAGAGGGATTAGTAATATGCAGCGATCCATCCTTTCACTCCTCTCCCCTCCTGTCTTTGCAGATGATGACAAAGCCCGCAGGGCCAGCATCTTGAATGCCATGGGGTGGAGCACGCTTTTCATTGTAGCCATCATTCTGGTCATGCGTATCCTGCAGGGGCAGGACACAAACCTGCTCGAAGTCAATCTGGTGTTGGTAGCGGTCATGCTGGTCATCGGCCTGGTGATTTATCTTACTCACCAGGGGCAACTTCGTTCGGCGGCGATCATTCTTATCGCAATGATCTGGGTTGCTCTTACCTCGGTGGCTTGGCTGGCAGATGGCATCCGCGATGTTACCTTCTTTGGATCCATCATCCCCATCCTCCTGGCAGGTTTACTGTTGGGTTGGCGGGCTTCCGTACTGGTGACTCTTGCCAGCATGGCTTCAGGCTGGGTTCTCGCCTATGCCGAAGCTAACCAGGTATTCCAGCCGAGCCTCGACCAACCTCTTAATTTCGTCCGGGATGTATCTGGGGTCTTGATATTGACGGGGATTCTTGTATATCTGACAATCTCGGGGCTGCAGAACGCCCTCGATAAATCACGCATGGCAGCCGAGCAGCTAACCCAGGCTAACAAAGATGTAAATGATCTGCGCAGAGAGCTTGAGCGCCGCGTTGATGAGAGGACGATAGAGCTCAGGAAACGCGCAACACAGCTGGAAGCTGTTTCAAGCGTGGCGCGCACGATTGCATCAGTCCAAGACTTAAAGAGCCTGCTTCCTGCGATCACGGAGCTGGTTAGCCAGCAATTTGGTTTTTATCACGTCGGCATTTTCCTTTTGGACGAACAGAGGAACAGGGCCATCCTACGCGCTTCAAGCAGCGCAGGCGGCTTGCTGCTGGTCGATCAGGAGTTCAGCCTGACTCCCGATGAATACAGTATTGTCGGGTACTCCATCGTGCACGGAGACGTGCGCATTGCGCAGGATGTAACCGCCGATGCGGTTTATCTGCATAATCCCAACCTGCCCGAGACGCGCTCCGAAATCGCGCTGCCTCTCCGCGTGGCTGGACGAGTGATCGGAGCCCTGGATGTTCAGAGCCGGGAGATCAATGCGTTTTCCCAGGTTGAAATCAGCGTGCTGTTCACCCTGGCGGATCAAGTTGCGATTGCCATCGAAAATGCGCGCTTGTTTAGTGAGGCTAAGTCGGCCCTGAACGAGTCCAGGGCATTGTTCGAGAAGTACACGCAGCAGGAGTGGAGCAGCTTTGCCAGGCAGGCCAAACAGACCGGCTACATTTTCGACGGGAAGAATGTCTTTCCGCTTGAGCGCTCGCAGAAGCGCAGCACCACCCGAACCGTTCTTCAGACGGGCAGCCTGTCCCTCGAAAAGGAGACCGCCACTGTGGCGATCCCTCTCAAATTGAGAGGACAAACCATAGGCGTTCTGGATGTACGCTCCAAGAAAGGTGAACGGACCTGGAAGCAGGATGAACTGACTATGCTGCAGGCGGCTGCCGAGCGCGCCGCTCTGGCTCTGGAAAATGCCCGGCTGGTGGAAAGTGCGCAGCGCCGTGCGGCTCGCGAACGCGCCATCGGCGACATTTCTGCCAGAATTGGATCGGCCAGCCAGCTGGAGTCAATCCTTCAAACGGCCGTAGAAGAGCTAGGGCGCAAACTGGGCGGGGCAACCGAAGTCACGCTTGAAATCACCCCGGAGGAGCCGGGCAGCCACCCTTCCTCATAGACAAGTATGTCAATGTTGAAACAAACCCTCAATCTTTTTATACCTCCAGTCTTTTCTGAAGATGAAGACAAGACGCGCCAGGCAAGATATAGTCATAATATCGCCCTTGCCATTCTTGGAGTCATCCTGGCGTTCCAGGTATTCGTCAGGGTTTTTGCCGGATACTCTGAGTTCTCCTGGTTCGATCTGATATTGACCGTGGTGGTGGTTCTATGCCTGAGTGGTCTTTATCTCCTGAAGCAGGGACTTGTCCGATTTACGTCGTTTCTTCTGTTGGCGTTGGTCTGGCTGGCATCAAACGGCCTGGCACTGACCGAATACGGTGCTCAGGATGCTTCGTACCTGGTCAACTTCGCCATCGTTTTGATGGCAGGCTTGTTGCTGGGCTGGAAGGCATCTGCAGTGGTCACGATGATGAGCATACTCTCTGGCCTCGGCCTGGCATATGCAGAAGAGAATGGGCTGATCACGCCGGCAGAATATCCCGTGGGAAACTTCGTAAGAGATATCATATTCGTCTTTGCATTGAATGGTTTTTTGATGTTACTCTTGATCCGAGGGCTGGAGAACGCTTTGAGCAAAACTAGATCGAGCTTCAGTCAACTGGAAGCGGTCAATGCGAGCCTGAACCATACCCGGGATGAGCTCACGCAACGCTCTTCCGAGTTACTGCAAGCTAACCGGCAGTTGGAAAAACGCTCGGAGCGTCTGCATGCAATTGCACTGGTCACTCGAGCGGCCGCCTCGGCACAGAATTTTGAGACCCTCGCAACGACCATTCCGGGCGCCATCAGCCAACAGCTCGGATACAAGCATGTCCGTCTTTACCTTCTGGACGAGCAAAAAGAATTCGCAATTTTAAAATCGACCAACCTGACCACGGGGGACATACCCGATCGAGAACAGCGGATTCCGGTCCGACAAAGTGGACTTATTGGCTTCACGCTTCAGACCGCCCAGCCGCGCGTGCTTCGATCCGATGAGCGAGATAGTTCGTTTCCACCTGTCCCTGAGCTTGTCGACCCGTATACGCGGTTGTTGCTGCCGCTGAAAGTCGGCGAGCAAATGCTCGGAATCCTGGACATTTACTCCACCGTGATGGACGATTTTACGGAAGACGAGATTTCGGTCCTGGCTGTTCTGGCTGACCAGCTCGCCATTACACTTCAAAACCTTATGCTGTATGAACAATCGCAGAGAGCCTTGCGCAAGGCAGATCATTCCGCCCTGCGGACGGCGGATGAGGCCTGGCGCGGTTACAAAAAAGAGATGAGAATGAGTGGCTACCGCTATGACGGCCTCAAATCCGAGCCAATCGAGACTTTCCTGCAAGCCGGGAATGGCAGCTATTCGCTCGCAGTTCCTATCGAACTGCGAGGTCAGCCGATCGGCGCCTTCAAGCTCAATCCATCCGATCCTGGGCGGGCGTGGACGGAAGATGAGCTCGCGATGATACGAGCCACCGCTGAGCGGGTCGCGCTGGCGCTCGAAGGCGCGCGGCTGCTCGAGGAAGCTCAAAAGCGGGCGACGCGGGAGGCTTTCCTCTCCGAGGTATCCACCAGATTGAGCACCTCCTTCCAGCTGGATTCAATTCTGCGTGATACCGTGCGGGAATTAGGAGAAACCTTGCGGGGTTCCACGGTGACATTTCAGCTTGTGAACCCCGCCAGCTTACCACCTCGTGAGCAGGAAGAGGCGGGCAGGAAGGCTGGCAACCGTGCGCATCCGGGAGAGGACGATGAATAACATGGATGCCCGGTTATCCGGAACTACAGCTTCTCGATATGCAGCCCTGGGATTCTTGGCTGGGCTTCTCCTCGCCCTTCTCGCCACCCTCATTGAGCTGACTCGGCAACAGTTACCTGTAGAATCGGCCACCATCGCCGGCCTGCACCGGAGTAATCCATTATTGTGGTTGTTCGATGCTGCGCCGCTTTGCCTTGGGCTACTGGGCGCTCTTGTGGGTCGTGCACAGGACGTGTTGCGACAGCAGATTGGAACGCTGATAACTCGCGAAACTGAGATGAGAGCGGCGCAGGCAATCGCGGAACATGAAGTAACGCAGCGCAGTGCGGAACTCGAAAAAGTGAATGCCTTGATCTCACGTCGAGCCGCTCAGCTCAAAGCGATCACGGATCTCTCGGAGGCCATTGCGCAGGTCCAGGACCTGAATGAGATCTTTCCAGCCGCTACACATTTGATCAGCCAACACTTCGGTTTTTATCACGTCGGCATCTTCCTGGTGGATCAGGCACGTGAGTCTGTGGTCCTTCAAGCCGCCAATAGTTCGGGCGGAGAGCGCATGCTCCAGAGAGGACATCGGCTGAAACTGGGCGTCGGTGTAGTGGGGTTTGCAGCTCAGACCGGGGAGCCGCGCATCGCCCTCGATGTCGGTATGGACGCTGTATTCTTTAACAATCCCGATTTGCCTCAAACACGCTCAGAGGTTGCATTGCCTTTGAAAGCGCGGGGAGAGACGATCGGCGTCATCGACGTTCAAAGCACCGAGCCCGGGGCGTTTTCCACCGAAGATCTCGAAGTGCTGACGACCCTTGCGAATCAGGTTTCGATCTCGCTCGAAAACTCGAGACTGCTAACAGAAGCCCGCGCAGCCTATATCCAGGTACAGGAAGTCTATAACGAATTTACCCGGTCGGAGTGGAGTCATATTGTGAATAAGACAGAACAGGCCGGATTCCGCTATCGCACCGGTCGCGTTGAGATACTGGAAAGTGCAATTAAGCTCCCTGAGGTTGAGCAGGCGGTCCAAAACCATGACGTGGTGCCGGGCCATGTTAATGGGTCCGGAGGGAAACGAGCAACGCTGGCTGTGCCGGTCAGGTTGCGCGGCGAAGTTGTTGGTGTACTGCACATTGAGTCAGACGATCCCCTCAGGCAATGGCATGCAGATGAAGTGAGCCTTGTCCAGGCAGTAGCGGAGCGTGCCGCGTTTGCGATGGAAAATGCACGCCTCTTTCAGGATGCCCGCCGGCGCGCTGCCAAAGAAAGGTTGATATCGGAAGCAACCGCTCGCATCAGCAGTGCCTTCAACGTCGAGAATATCCTCCAAACCACGGCAGAAGAGCTCGAGCGTGTGCTGGGAGGTTCTGAGATATCTATTCAATTCCAGAAGAAGGAACAGCCGTGAGCGTCAACAGACCGCTTCCTGCAGAACCCCATCCTGAACCGTCTGCCACCCGCTGGCTGCTTGCCGCCGTCCCTGCCTTCATCTATGCCGGAGCGGAGTTGGCTGCTCTATGGGTGGGTGGGAACGCGAACCTCTGGTGGACCACCCTGCCGGTCTTTTTCGCGCTGCCTGTTGCCTATTCACTAGTGAGAACGAGAAATCAGTATCCTGCGATCGTGCTCATCATGGTCGCGATCGCAATTCAGTCGCTGTTGAGCTCACTCGCGCTTCGAGGGCTGGGGGTTCCCAGTGCCATGATAGCCTTGGCATTGATCCTCGCAGTTGGGATGGGCACTCTGCCACGCGCAAATATGCGTAATGTCATACTAGGTGGACTGGCAGTTGCCATGGCAGCCATCCTGCTCGACGCATTTGGGAGCCTCAGCCGTCCGACTGCCCAGCTGACCCAGGGACGCTGGATTTTCTCCATCTTTATCCTAAGCATCTTCGGAATATTCGTGTTCAGCAGGCTCTCTGCTCTCAATATTCGGACAAAAGTTGTCCTGGGTATTCTTGGGACCGGTGGACTGGCACTCGCCGTGCTGGCATTATTTGCCTGGTTCCAGACTCAGCAGATTACCGATGCCCTCTCGATCCGGCTTGACGCGAGCGTCAGCCAGCTCGCAAAGGAGCAGTTGATCAATACGGCATTTTCCCAGGCAAACCAGGCAAATCAAACCTTCGAAGATATAGAAGAGGAGGTTGCAAGCCTGGCACAAAACTGGACGTTGCTCCGGTCCCAGACAGCCATTTTAGGCCAAGAGACGTATTGGGATGCAGAATCGAATCTTATGAGATTGGAGGGTGGACAGCACGGCAACTCTACAAGCGACGCCTCCTCAGTGTTCGTTCCAGTGGGAACTCGTCTGGATGCAGCCCTATTCCGAGATTTAAGCGTCTCTGCTTATCTTGACTTCTATGCCCCCGCGGTGCTGGAGACGCATCCCTCCTTGCTCGCCATCTATGCAATCGACCTCCGGGGAGTCACTCGCTACTATCCCAATATTAATCTGGCTTCTCTGCTGCCGCCCGATTTTGATGCGACCCAAAGACCGTACTTCACGATCACATCACCACTGTTTGATCCGCAGCGGATGCCTCGCTGGACAATTCCATATCTCGACGCCACTGGAGGCGGACTGGTTGTGACGGTTGCTGCGCCCGTGTATGACGACGACCGCTTTGTCGGTGTAGTGGCCGCAGACATGCAGCTGGCGCAAATCACTCAGCGGGTGAACGCGATTCAAGTCGGAGAGTCGGGTTATGCATTTATGCTTGATGATGCGGGCCGAATTCTCTCCATGCCAACCGCCGGGTATGAAATGTTTGGAATACGTGCTGAGGATATGAACAGAGAGGAATTTTTCAAGCAGACGATTCTGGGTTCCGGCACCGATGAGCTCCAGGCGTTGACGATGAGGATGACCTCTGGCGGCAATGGGCTCCTGATCACCCAGGTGGGTGGCGTCGAAACCTATGTGTCGTATGCGCCGGTCAGCGCCAATGGCTACAGCGTGGCGCTGGTGGTGCCGGTGGCCGAGCTGCAGGGCGCGATCGTTTCTGCGCGCGCGCAGACCCAGCAGCAGATCCGGGAAGCAACGCAGATCGCGACCGTCCTCCTGCTTGGATTGTTGCTCGTCGCCGTAGCTACCAGTTTGGCACTCGGGCGTCTGATCGCCACACCGATCCTGCGGCTCTCTCAGGTCGCGAGCGAGATCGCGGCGGGTAATCTTTCTGCACAGGCGACCAGCGTCACCAATGACGAGATCGGAACCCTTGCAGCTTCATTCAATACAATGACGGCCCGGTTACGCGATACGCTCGACGCTTTGGAAGATAAAGTTCAGGAGCGTACCGCCGCGCTCCAGGCAGCAAATGAGCGGAACGAGCGGCGAGCCCGGCAATTTGAGTCGATTGCAGAAGTAGCGCGTACGATCAGTTCCACCAGTGAGCTGGAGGTGCTACTGCCCCAGATCACACGTGTCATTAGCCGTGAGTTTGGGTTTTATCACGTCGGTATCTTCTTACTGGATACGGCGAAAGAATATGCAGTACTGAGCGCCGCCAACAGCGAAGGCGGTCAGACGATGTTGGCACGCGGCCACCGCCTCAAGGTCGGCGAGACAGGCATTGTAGGCTATGTAACCGGCACCGGTAACCCACGTGTCGCACTGGACACCGGCGCCGATGCCACGTTTTTCAACAACCCGTTCCTCCCTGAAACCCGCTCTGAGATAGCCCTGCCTCTACGGACAGGCAGTGAGATTATCGGCGCCCTCGATGTGCAAAGCAAGGCCGCAAATGCGTTCTCACAGGAAGACATCAGTATCCTTTCGTCTCTGGCGGACCAGGTCAGCATTGCAATCCAGAATGCCCGGCAATTTGAACAAACCCGTCAAGCGCTCAGAGAGGCAGAAGCGCTCGCAAAACAGTTTGTGCAGACAGGCTGGCAACAGTTTACGAGTGACAAAAATCTTCTGGGCATCCGGCACACCGGGGCTCGATCGACTCTGCTTTATGGGAAGAACGGCAAGAACCCGGTAGATCAGACTCGCCCTGAAGATCCGGTACGGCCGACAGCACGCGGGGCAACGCTTTCTCTCCCGATCGAGCTGCGTGGTGAGGTGATTGGCTTCGTGGAGGCGCGCTCGCCGGGCAACCGTCCCTGGGATCAGGACGAACTGGATATTGTCAAAGCTATTATTGAGAGATCGGCCATTGCCATGGAAAATGCGCGTCTGCTGGAAGCCTCGCAACGTTTGGCTTCAAAAGAAGCAAAGATCGGTGAAGTCACCGCTCGGATTAGCTCATCCATCAATATGCGGAATATCCTGCAGGCCGCGGTGGAAGAATTGGGCCGCGCACTGCCCGGCTCAGAGGTCGTGATCCAGTTCGAAACCGAACAGAACAAGAACAGGATCCGGCAATAGGTTTTGAGAGTATACAGTGATGAACGCGATTATTGAATTCTTCAAGTCACCCGAAGACAACGATCCCAGCTTTATCCGCCTCACGCGTAATATTCTGTTGTTTACGCTGGCAGCAACCGTGATTTCCATCGGGGCGGTTGCAGGCACGGGCAATTCGCGCGCCCTCCCGGTGACTGTTGGGGTCCTCATCATTGCTGCGTTACTTGAAGGTGTGGCTTTGTTCCAGGTTCTGCAAGGAAAGCTGACCCTGGCAAAGCTGCTCCTCCCGACGATTCTAACCATTGCTATTACGATGATTGCATTAAGCAGGAATACCATCCACGATATATCGGTCGCGGCCTATCCCGTTATTATGATCATGGCCACCTTGCTGCAGGGCAGGCGCTCCCTGGTGGTCACCACGCCGCTCGTCGTGGCAGCCATCGCCTTGCTTGGCACAGTGGACATGCTGGGACGCGGCAATAGCCCAATCAGCACGAGGACAGGCCTGGATGACATCCTTGTTGGCATCGTGTTGGTTCTGCTAAGCGCGTGGATATTAAATCTGGTCGTGGGACGCCTGAGAATAGCGCTTGCAAAGGCGGAGGCAAACGAGGACGCTCAGGAAGCAGCCAATCGCGCTCTACAGGAGCTGCAGGCCACTCTCGAACAACGTGTGGAGGCGCGGACTGAAGAGTTACGCCAGCGCGGTTTGGAGCTGCAGACTGCAAACATACAAGTGGAGCGCAGAGCTGCACAGCTTGCAGCGCTGGCGCAGGTGATGCGGACCATCATCTCGGTACACGATCTCCAAGAATTACTGCCTCGCATTGCAGGTGTTGTCAGTGAGAAATTTGGTTTTTATCATGTCGGTGTATTTCTGATCGACGAAGCTGGAGAGTACGCGATTCTCAGTGCGGCAAACAGCTCCGGCGGTCAGAAAATGTTGGCTCGCAAGCATCGTCTGCGGGTGGGCGAGGAAGGCATCGTGGGATTTGTGACCGCAACCGGGGAGCCGCGCATCGCCATGGATGTAGGAAAGGATCCCGTCTTCTTCAACAACCCGGACCTGCCAGAGACACACTCCGAACTAGCCCTCCCGCTGCGGATTGAACAGCGCGTGGTCGGCGCACTGGATGTTCAAAGCCAGGAAACAGCTGCCTTTAGCAACGAAGACGTACAGATGCTCAGCCTGTTAGCCGATCAGGTAAGCCTGGCGATAGAAAACGCCCGGCTCTTCGACGAGACCCGTACGGCGCTTGCGGAAGCCGAAGCGGTCAGCCGCCAGTTTATCCGTGAGGCCTGGTCACGTGTCCCAACAGAGCACCAGCTGATCGGTTACCGGTACAGTGTCGCGGGCGCCGCCCCCCTTCAGCAGCCCATGGATCTGAAAGCTCAGGCTGCAACCAGAGCTCAGCCAAGATCGGTGGACACAGACCAGGTGATTGTCCCCATCCTACTGCGTGGAGAAACGATAGGCACGCTGGTTGTGCAATCACCCTCCGAGCAGACCCTCAATCAGGATCAGCTCGACTTGATCCAGGCTGTGGCAGAACGCGTGGCACTCTCCGCAGAGAATGCCCGTCTGTTCGAGGAAACTACACGCCGTGCTGAACGAGAGCGCCTGGTTTCTGACATCACGGGCAAAATTCGTGGAACACACGATCCCCAGACCATGGTTCAGACCGCAATCGATGAGTTGCGCAAAGCCCTGGGTGCGAGCCGGGTCGAGGTCGTTCCACAGTCGGTCCAAGGCACAGAAGAGTTGTGAAGGAACAAGAGGCAACATGACATTTACCATTGCTATGTCGAATGAGAAAGGCGGCGTTGCTAAAACGACCTCGACGCTTTCCCTGGGCGCTGCGCTGGCTGAGTTTGAACATCGTGTCCTCCTCGTGGATCTTGATCCGCAGGCAAATTTGAGTCTCGCGCTTGGATTCGAGTCAGGCGAGGTGGAGTTCAGTTCGTCCAGTGTGCTGATCGATAACGTTCCGATGAAAAGCGCTATCCGCCGGACAGAGGTGAATAACCTCGATCTGGTGCCTTCGAACTCCAGAATCGAAACGGCGGAGCAGTTCCTGCCCATGCGCAGCCATTACTTGGCCACGCTGCGGACCGCCCTGCAGGCCGTTCCTTTACCTTATGATTATGTTGTCCTCGACTGTCCGCCTGCTCTGGGGGCCATCACCCTGAATGCCCTATCCGCTGCCGACCTGCTGGTTATCCCTACCCAGGCAGAATACTTTTCTGCGTATGCGTTGCGGAACATGATGGGGACAATTCGACGAGTCCGTCAGGAAAGCAATCCGAATCTAGCATACCGCATTCTTGTCACATTGTTGGACCGGCGGAACCGTACGCACCGTAATATCTTCGAACAGCTGCAAGCCACATTTGGGCAGGGAGTCTTCACGACGGTCATTGAAGTGGATACCAAGCTGCGGGAGAGCCCCATTGCAGGAGTTCCCATTACGCAATACAAGCCCACCAGCCGCGGCTCGCAGCAATACCGTGTGCTCGCCCAGGAGTTAATCGAATATGCCAAAGAAGAAGCCAATCGACAAGCGGCTTAAAACGCTATTCGAAGACGTAAATCCTGAGCAAGCCCCTGCGGAGTTCCGTCCCGTATCCGGGAAGCGCGCCTCTGAGGAAATGCATCCATCGCCCGCTGAGGTGGAGCTCCCGGTCGAGTCAACGCGTCCTATTGAGGTAGTAAGTCGTCGATCTCAGCCCGCGTCGGGACTGTCGCTGGCTTTCCAGGCGGGTCAGGACTCCTGGGCTACGCTCCAGGTCCTAGATGAGGCAACAGAGCGCCAGTGGACTCAGGACGAGCAGCTCTTGGTAAAACAGGTTGCCGATCAGCTATCGCTGGCTCTCGAAAACGCGCGCCTCTTCCAGGAAACACAGACCCGGGCAGAGGAATTGAGCGTGCTTAACGAAATGGCACGAGAACTCTCAGCCAAGCTGGAGGTCTCTGCCATTGCCGGGGTGGTCTACCGCTATACCAGCCGCCTGATAGATACCGGTAACTTCAGCTTCACTCTTTACGATGAGAAGAGTGGGGAAAAAAGCTTCCCACTGGTGTTCGAGCAGAGACAACAGGTTCACTTGAAGCCTGCCGGGCTTGGCAACCGAAGCTTGTCAGATTTTGTGATCCGTAACAAGCAGGCTGTTCTTATTCGGGAGAATGTGCTCGGGAACATGCAAACTCTTGGGATCGATTCTGCATCCCTGAGCGAGGGCCATGTCCATCCGCAGTGCTGGCTGGGAGTACCGATGATGCTGGGCAACCGGGTGCTGGGTTTGATTTCGGTCCAGCATTTCCAGCAAAATAGTGTATATGATGAGCACCATCGCGAAATTCTGACAACCATTGCCAGCCAGGCAGCCATTGCCATCGAAAACGCTCGTCTGTTCGAGGAGACACAGCTGCGCGCCGATGAGACGGCCCGCTTGAACAAGCTGGTGACCAGAGTAGCAGAAACACTCGATATGCAGAAAAACCTGCAGATCATCGCCGATGAAATCGCAGACTACACATCCGCGCTGCATGTGGGGATCGCCCTGATCGATAAGGAACAGCACGTTCTCATCCTTTCGGCGGATGCACCTTTTCAGGAAGGGGCTAGCGATATTGGCATCAGGATCCCGATTGCGGGCAACCCGACTGCCGAGCCGGTGATCCACAACCGGGAGCCTCTTTTTATCAATGACACCCCGAACCATCCGGCAACTGCACATATCGCAGAGATTCTCAAGATTCGGGGCACCCAGAGCCTGTTTATCTGGCCAATTATTGCGGGAAGAGATGTGATCGGTACGCTGGGTATCGATTTCGCGGATCCTTTTCACCAGCTCACGGAGAATCAGAAAAACCTGATCAGCACCATCTTATTCCAGGCGAGCACGTCCATCCAAAACGCCCGTCTGTTTCAGGAAGCCCGGCGCCGTGCACAGGAGACGGCCGCACTGGCAGAGGTTGGCCGAGAAATTTCCGTCACGCTTGATCTGGAAACGGTGCTTACCCGGATCGCATCCTTCGCGAGAGATTTATTCCAGGCAGAATCAAGCGCTGTGTATCTCCCGGAAGCGGATGGTGCGATCTGGCGAGCCATTTCCGTGGTGGGCGACGAAGCGGAAGAGATCAAGAACGATCCATTGAACACAGGCGAGGGGATCCTCGGCCAGATCGTTTTGCGCAAAGCCGGTCAGATTGTCAATAATGCGTCCAGTGAAGCGGGCGCGTTGATCGTGCAGGGAACGCCTGAGAGACCCCATGATCATCTCATGGGAGTTCCGATCCTTACCGCCGACCAGACGACCGGCCTTATGGCGGTCTGGCGATCGGGCCAGGGCCGGGAGTTCACACCGGCGGAACTGGATTTCCTCACCAGCCTTGCCCGTCAGGCAGCTATTGCCATCCAGAATGCGCGCCTGTTCAAAGAGGCAGAGATCCGGGCTGAGGAGCTTGCCACTCTGAACCAGCTGGCGCAAACCCTGTCCCTGCAACTCGAGCCGGAGCAGATTGTCAACACGATCTATACGGGCATCACGCGCCTGATCGACGCCAGGAACTTTTACGTCGCGTTCTATGATGCCGAGACAAATGAAATCGTTTTCCCCCAGAACGTATCCGAGTCGGATGCCGATCGCCAGATCACGCGTCTGCCGATGGGCCAGGGAATTACATCCCACATCATCAAGACTGGCGAAAGTGTTTTGATCACCCAGGGCTCGGATGTCTGGATGAAGGAACGAGGACTTCCCACAGCCGGTGCTCCAGCCAAATCGTTCCTGGGCGTTCCATTGAGCCGCGGCGGCCGGGCATTGGGCGCTATGGCAGTCCAGAGCTATGACCAGTTTAATGCCTATGACCGGCATGATCTTCAGCTTCTCACGGCGTTTGCCGGCCAGGTAGCAGTCGCCCTCGAAAACGCACGCTTATTCCAGGCAACGCAAAAATCGGAAGGTGAGTTGCGCGCCCTGTTTGCGTCCATGAATGACGTCATCATCGTCTATGACCGGGATGGGCGCTATGTACGCATTGCGCCGACAAATCCCTCTTTGCTCGTCCGTCCGCCTGAGGAGATGATCGGAAAATATATCTCTGAAATCCTGCCAGCCGACCTGCATCTCCAATTTATGGCTGCTATTCACGAAGCACTTGCTGGAGAGCGCATCATCAGAATCGAGTATCCCCTAACTATCGGGGGCAACCCATTCTGGTTCGACGCCAGCGTGTCAAAACTGAACGACGAGCAGGTGTTCTGGGTGGCCCGCGATATCACCGAGCGCAAGCTTCACGAGTTGACCCAGATTGCCATCACGCAAATTTCGGAAACGGCGCTGACCGCCCGGACCATGGATGAGCTCTTTACATCCATTCATGCTGCCATACAGCCGCTTCTGCCTGCCACCAACTTTTACATTGCACAGTACGATTCGCATTCGAACTTGATTACCTTCCCGTACCATAAGGATGAGATCGAGACGGAATGGACCCCGCGCAGATTGGGCAGGGGAATGACGAGCTATGTGATTCGTACGGGGAAGGCGCTGCGCGCAACGCCAGAGGTGTTTGCAGAGTTGGAAGCCTCGGGGGAAGTCGTGCTGGATGGCACCCTGAGCGTAGATTGGCTGGGCGTTCCGCTGCGCGCCAAGCAAGTCGTGAACGGCGTGATGGCAATTCAAACCTACGACTACACCAGCCGCATTACAGAGCAACATCAGGAGACCCTCTCCCTGATCGCGACCCAGGCGGCGGCGGCGATCGAGCGCTTCCTGGCAGAGCGAGAGATCCAGAAGTTCAAGCTTGGCATCGACCGCTCCAACAATCCAGTCTTCATCACAGACCTGGATGGTTCCATCCAGTACGCCAATCCTGCATTCGAGCAAGTCTATGGTTTCTCGAATGAAGAAATCCTGGGCAGGACGCCGCGCATTATCAAATCGGGACTAACTTCGAACGAGGAATACCGGATCTTCTGGAGCAGGCTGTTGGGGGGTGAAACGATTGCTACTGAGGTTACAAACCAATCAAAGGATGGTCGGCTCATTCCGATTGCCGCAACCTATAGCCCCATTCTGGATGAAAGCGGCAAGATGATTGGCTTCCTGGCAGTCCACGAAGACATAACGGAGCGTAAGTTATCGGAAGAGACCCTCAGGCGCCGCAACGACTACCTGGCTGCCTCCACTGAGATCGGGCGCCTGGTCACCTCTACGCTGGACCTGAATACAATCTTTACGCGTACCGTCAGCCTTATCAGCGACCGGTTTGGCTTCTATTATGCGGGGATCTACATCATCGAAGAGACCGGCTTCCACGCCGTGCTGCGAGAGGCCACCGGTGAGGCCGGCGAGAAGATGAAGGCGCAGCGGCATTCCGTTGTCGTGGGATCTAACTCGATCGTGGGTAAAGTGGCGCAGAATATCGAGCCCATGCTGGTCAATGACACTGAGTTCGAGCCTCTGCACGCGCCCAATCCCTATCTGCTGGATACCCGCTCGGAAGTCGCCATCCCCCTGCGCATTGGATTACGCATTGTCGGCGTGATCGACATTCAGTCCACCCAGCCGCACGCCTTCACACAGGATGACCTTTCTGTGCTCCAATCGCTGGCGGATCAGGTGGCGGTTGCGATTGACAACGCCCGCTCCTACGAGTTATCACAGCAATTGATCCAGGAGCTGCGAGAGATTGATCTCCTGAAGAGTCAGTTCCTGGCCAATATGAGTCATGAACTGCGCACGCCATTGAATTCGATTATCGGGTTCTCGCGCGTGATCCTCAAAGGCATCGATGGGCCCGTGACGGAAATGCAGCAGCAAGACCTGACCGCGATCTACAATTCCGGGCAGCACCTGCTCGGGTTGATCAACGATATCCTGGACCTGGCTCGAATTGAAGCCGGTAAGATGGAGCTTAACTTTGAAGAGGTGCATCTCGCCGAGATGACCACCAGCGTCATGTCCACGGCAAAAGGATTGGTCAAGGAAAAGCCGATCCAGCTGCTGCACCGCATTCCGGAAAATATGCCGACCGTTCGGGGCGACGCGATGCGCGTGCGGCAAGTCCTGCTCAACCTGATATCGAACGCTGCCAAGTTTACCGAGACCGGGTCGATCACCGTTGAGTCGCTTGTTCAGAAGAGTCCATCAGGTAAGCTGGAGGCGCTTATCAACGTAATCGATACAGGACCCGGGATCTCGGCTGATGATCAAAAGAAGCTCTTCCAGGCGTTCTCCCAGGTGGATGGATCCGCGACGCGCAAGACCGGAGGCACCGGTTTAGGACTCTCGATTTGCGCGAACCTGGTCCAGCTCCACGGAGGCCGGATCGGCGTCCACAGCGCGGTCGGCACTGGTTCTGTTTTCTGGTTCACCCTTCCGCTCTACTACCAGCCTGAAGAAAAAATCCCGGAGGGAAAGAAGGTAATCCTGGCAATTGACGATGATCCGCAGGTAATCGGCTTATATGAACGCTATCTCACGCCTCAAGGATATTATGTACTTCCGCTGACCGATTCCTCGAAAGCCAAGGAACAGGTCTTGAAGGTACGTCCGTATGCCATTACACTGGATGTCATGATGCCCAATAAGGATGGGTGGTCCGTGCTCACGGAACTCAAGTCCGATCCGGCCACCCGGGATTATCCGGTTATTATCTGCTCAATTCTCGAACAGGCAGAGCGAGGCTTCAGCCTCGGCGCGGCTGATTATCTGGTAAAACCGATTTTGGAAGAGGAGCTTGTCGAGGCGCTCGACCGCCTCAACAAAGACGGAATTATTCTTGAAGTGCTGGTCATCGACGATGATCCGAGTGACCTGCGGCTCGTGGAAAAGATACTCCAGCAGCACGGGCGTTATAAGCCTGTCCTGGCAGAGGGCGGCCGAAAAGGCTGGGAAGCCATTAACAGTCGACCTCCTCACGCGATCATTCTCGATCTTTTCATGCCAGAGATGGACGGCTTTCACATACTGGAAAGATTGCAGGAGACGCCGGCCCTACGCGACATACCCGTGCTCGTTGTCAGCGGGGGAGGGCTGACAACTGAACAGCAGGAGCAATTGAAACGCTTCGGCCAGCGCCTCATTTCAAAGGGTTCGTTGAATGAAAGCCAGCTCATCGCAACGATCGAAAACTCACTAAAGCGAATCGGTCCCTAAAACCAGTCCGCTTTTTACAGGATACTCTATGTCTTTTGTCATCAGGTGTTTGGATTGTGGTCATGCTGCACCGTTCATGCCCAGCTCCATGCAGTGCCCGCAATGTAGCAGCCAGTGGCGTGAAGCCGAATATGATCTAGCGGAAGTCGCTCAGACGTTCCCCGCCGAATTAAGAAATCGGCCGTTTGACCTGTGGCGCTATCAGGAGCTGCTGCCGATCCACAATCCAAACCCGACCTTACGGCTGGGCGAGGGGGGCACGCCGCTCATCCAGGCTGCTAACCTCGGGATGATGCTCGGGCTTCCGAACCTTTTCATCAAAGATGAACGCCAGGGACCTACGTCATCCTTCAAGGATCGGCAGGCGGCAGTCACCATTGCAGCGCTAAAAGAGGGCGGCATCACCGAAATGGTGGCGGCCTCGACAGGCAATGTTGCGATCTCTCTCTCCGCCTATGCAGCCCGTGCCGGGATCAAGCTCTGGGCGTTTGTCACCAGCCTGGTCCCGGGTGTCAAGATGCGCGAGATCGCTCTGTATGGGAGTCAGGTCGTGAAAATCACCGGTTCTTATGACCAGGCAAAGCAGGTGGCTGCGGAGTTTGCCCGCCAGCGCGGGTTATATCAGGATATGGGCGCAAGGACGGTCACGGCAGTCGAGGCGATGAAAACAATCGCCTTTGAGATTGCCGAGCAGCTGACCATGCAGATGGGTCCGCCGCCAGGCTCTTCTGACGACTCGCCGAAATGGCGCACCCCGGACTGGTACGTTCAGGCAATTAGCGGGGGGATGGGTCCACTCGGTGTTTACAAAGGTTTCCGCGAATTGCAGCAGCTCGGCCTCATCGACCGCATCCCGGCAATCGGACCGATTCAGGCAGAAGGTTGCGCGCCAATGGTGACGAGCTGGAAAAAGGGACTTGAAAAGGCTGAGCCGGTGCTGTCACCCAAAACCAGGATCGAAACGCTGGCGACCGGCGACCCCGGAAGGACATATGTTATGCTGCGCAGCCAGGTGAACGAAACACACGGTGCCTTTGAGAGCGTTAGCGATGAGGACGCGTTCCGTGCCATGCATGTGCTCGCAAAGCTGGAAGGGATCTCCGCAGAGCCGGCTGCTGCTGTGGCGTTTGCCGGCCTGTTCAAGCTCGTTCGAGCGGGCGTTATCAAACCCACAGATACGGTGGTAGTAAACTGTACGGGGCATACCCTGCCGGCCGAGCAATTCCTGTTCGGTGAGAATTGGACACGGGACGTCGATCTACGCGACCGCACCATGCAGTCACCCACGCCTCAAGAAGGTCTGCTCGCGGCCCTCAACAATGTCACCCCGAACCGGTTCTCGCGGGTGGTAATCGTTGATGATACGCTGGAGGCGCGCCGTCTCATCCGGCGCATCCTTCAGTCACAGGGAGATTTCGAGATATTCGAAGCCAGCAATGGACGGCAAGCTATCGAGCTCATTACCGTCGAGCGACCCGATCTGGTCATCCTCGATCTGATGATGCCGGAGGTGGATGGCTTTGCCGTGCTCGATGCACTGCGGAGCAAGCCGGAGACCGCGAATATTCCTGTGATCGTGGCGACTGCGAAGGAACTGACCGTAGACGAAAAGAGCCGGCTTCAGGGTCAGATACAATCGCTCATGCTAAAAGGGGATTTCTTGAACGATGAATTTCTGGAAGAAGTCCGCTCGCTTATACGATAAAATTGTCTGGCAACCAGAAGCATTGACAATCCCTCGTGAATACGGCGGGTGTTGCGATTGCCCGTCGTTATCATTTGAGCCTGTGAGGTAGTTGCAACATGCAAAATGGTCGAAGTACCGGGATCAATGCTGCCCTGATTTCTGCGTTGTTCCTGGGGTTAGCGCCTGTCTTTGGCAAGGCTGCCATGGGACCCGGTCAGTTCTCCCCGCTGGCAGTGGTGGCGCTGCGCACCAGCATGGCCGCCCTGCTGCTGGTCGCTATCATCTTTGTGGTCAAGCGTAAAATCCTTTATATCTATCCCGCCGGCCTGTTAGGGTGCCTGCTCGCTGGCGCCGTGAACGGGACTGGCTCTATTTTTTATTATGTGGGCTTGAGCAAGCTAAACGCCAGTGTTGCTCAGATGCTGTATGCTCTTTATCCTTTCTTCGTGGCGTTCTGGCTGCAGCTGGATAAACAGACCCCGTCAAAATTAACAGGACTGAGAATCGTGATTGCCAGCCTTTCTGCCTATTTCCTGACGCGGGTCCCGGCTGGATATATCGATCCCTGGGGAATGCTATTTATGGTTGTAGCCGCGGCGCTGTACGCGCTCCATCTACCGATCAACCAACGGGTACTTTACGATGTGCCTGCCCCGACTGTCACCGTCTATACCCTGCTAGCCATGGGCTTGGTCGTGGTGCCAGCGTATCTTTTGTTCGATGGGAGCGTACCCCAGGTCAGTTCTCCGTGGCTACCGATCTTCGGACTGACGGCGGTAACGTTCTGCTCGCGGCTCTTGTTGTTTCTTGGCGTCAAGCACATTGGCGGAATGCAAACTGCCCTGCTGGGACTTGGGGAGTTGCTCGTGGCAATCCTGTTCAGCCACCTCCTGCTGGGGGAACGACTGACCGGCTGGCAATGGCTTGGCACTGCGGGACTCAGTATCAGCCTGCTGCTGGCCTGGTTTGAAGCGCCGCCGTCAAAGCCGGTCCAGCCCCATGGTTTACTCGGCTGGCTGCAACCGCCTGACTTTCCCACGGACTTCTATAAGCACAAATAGACCCACCTTTTACGGTGGGTCTATTTTTCTTGCTCACTCTTCGCCTTCGTACAGATATCCTGTGCCCCGCACACTTATGATTTGATCGGAGAGAGTGGGAAACGGCTCCAGCTTGTGGCGCAGCCGACTCACCAACGGACGCAAAATCTCGGGCGCCTCGCGCTGGGAAGTGTCATATCCCTGGACCAGCAGGACAAGCTCGCGGTGCGAATAAACACGCCCGGGGTTTTCGATCAGAACCCGCAACAACCGGCCCTCGGCAGGTGTAAGATGGATGACACGATCCTTCTTCCGAACTTGCCGGCGAGAGAGGTCGATATGAGTGCCATCCTTGAGTGAAAATTCAGCCGACCCGTCCTCGACATCTCCGGATGAGGATCCGCCGCGCATTTTTAAGCGTGCCTCCCGCCGAGCCAATCCCTTCTTCACACTGTTCACGACCTGCGCCGGCGGCGCCGGCTTGAGCAGGTAATCATGGATCCGCAAACGCAGCGCCTGGATGGCGGACTCCGTAGAGCCAAACGCCGTCAGCAGGACTACTTCCGTCTCGGGGGAGATCTGATTCACAACCTGAACCACCTCCAGGCCATCCATGCCGGGCATTCTCAGATCGACCACGACCAATTCGACGGGATGCGTCCGGACATATTCTACGGCTGCCTGCCCATTGGGCACCGAATTCACGGTGTATCCTTCGAGCCGGAGAATGTCGGTAAGGGATTGGCGTGCAACAGGCTCGTCATCAACAACCAGGATGTGCGACTTCATTGCTTATCTCCCAGGGGTAAGAATAATCGAAAGACGGCACCAGACTCGCCACCGTTCAGCAGGTCAAGCGTGCCACCATGGGCGGTAACAATATTGTAACTCACAGTCAGCCCCAGACCGGTGCCTCCCTGCTTGGTGCTGAAGAAAGGTTCAAAGATATCATTACGGCGGCTTTCTGGAATTCCGGGACCCGTGTCCTCGAAGGTGATCTCAACCCCCGACTCGAGGGCACGTGCTCCGACACGGAGCTCGCCGCCCGCCGACATCGCGTCCAGCGCGTTGAGGATGAGATTGATAAATACCTGCTGGATCTGGCCGCTGACCGCATAGACAGCCGGCAGCGAAGCTGGCAAATCGCTTTTCACTTCGATCTCGCGCTGGCTCAGCTGTTGCGATGTCAGATTGAGGACATGCTGCAAGAGTTCCAGGATATCCACCTGCTCCATGTTCACGGCGCCAGGACGATAGAAGTCCAGCATGCGCTGACTGGTCTTCATGAGACGCTCGAGCTCATTCTTTGCCAGATCGAAGTATTCCTTGCGCTTTTCCGGCGGCAGGTCTTCATGTCCAGCCAGGTGGAGACAATTTTGCACGGACTGCAGCGGATTATTGATTTCGTGCGCGATGGAAGCTGTCAGGCGGCCGGCGGCTGCCATCTTCTCAGCCCGCAGCAGCGCCGCCTGCGATTCTTCCACCCGGCGGATATAATCCCGTAGATCTGCGTAGAGACGGGCATTTTCCATGGCGATGACAGCCTGGCGCGCAAGCACAAAGAACATCTCGAGGTCTGAACCGCGAAAGGGAAAACCCGCGCTGCTGGCGTCGCGCGCCGCGAATAACACAGTATGGATACTGGCGCGCGCCACCGGAATCAGAATGGCCGTATCCAGACTCAGGGCAGATAACGCTGCCTGCGCATCTGCCTCGCCTGGCCCGGTTGCATTGATAAGGATCGGATCCCCATCGGCGTCCACGCGACTGACCAGCTGCGCGGCGAAGCTGTCTCTTTCGACATCCAGGACCTTTCCGCGCTGGGCAATGATAGAGGTAGTCCCTTTTTCCACTTCATAATAGGCAACATTCGAGCAATGTAAATGCTCGCAGATTGCACTGACAATCAACTCAAGCAGCCGGTCGCGATTGGTCTCGGCGAAGAGGGTCTCGGTCACATTAAAGAGTGGGCGCAAAGCGGACACGCGAGCCGTGTCACGTCTGCGCTGGTTATCCGTAAGCGCCTGGCGCACCGCCTGCAACAATTCTTCACTCTTATTGAAAGGCTTGAGCAACAAACCATCGACGCCCTGGCGCAGCGCACGGATCGCTGTTTCGACTGTGCCAAATCCTGTCATCACCAGCACGGCAATATCAGGCTGCACCATCTGCGCCCGTGAGATCACGTCAAATCCATCCACTTCGGGCATGCGAATATCGACCAGCAGGAGGTCCACCCGGTGATGCTGAAGATGCTCAATAGCCACCCGCGGATTGGTCTCAGAAGCAACATCGTAACCGGCGCGGCTCAAAATGCGGTTACACAACAGGGCGATGCCCGGCTCATCGTCAACAACCAGAACGGAGATTGTTTCCATGCTTCCTTTTCTTATTGAGGCAACCAGACTGTAAACATTGAGCCAGCTCCGGGCTCGCTCTCCACCTCGATCAGCCCGCCGTGGTCTGTGATAATTCCATACGTGACCGAAAGACCAAGCCCCGTGCCGCCCTGGTCGCCCTTGGTCGTATAGAAGGGTTGGAAGATGCGCGCCTGCTCTGCTACCGGAATTCCTACACCAGTATCTCGCACTGAAGCCACCACCCAGTCGCGACCGGCGCGCGAAGCGGAATGCGTCGTGATTTTCAATATGCCGCCAGCGGGCATGGCTTGCAAGGCGTTGTGTACCAGGTTGATCAGGACCTGCTTCATCTGGTTGGGATCGACCAGGATCCAGGGTAGCTCGTCCTCCAGCTCGAGCTTGAGCTCGACGCCGCTCGTGTGAATCAGGTGGCGGGTCAAGGCGACAACATCGTCGATCACCTCATTGAGCGATGCCCGGGCGCGCGTGCTCTCGCTCTGGCGGGCAAAGTCGAGGAGACGCCGGACCACATCCCGTGCGCGGCCCGCTTCCCGCATCACGATCTCCAGGTCGGGGCGGGTTTGGCTGTCCGCGGGCAAACCCTCCAGGGCTAACTCGGCGAAACCGGTGACCGAGGTTAGCGGATTATTCAGCTCGTGGGCGATGCCTGCTGCCATCTCGCCGACCGCCGCAAGCTTCGCCGCCTGCACCAGACGGTTCTCTGCCGAACGCTGCGCCTCCATGCGGGCGCGCAGCTCCACCTGCATGGATCGTAGCTGGTTAATGGTGAATTGCAATCTCTGATACTGGTCCGCACTGGTAATTACGCTTGCAAGGATTCCGGCTAGCGATTCGAGGGCAAGGAAGTCATTGTGGGTGAATGCGTTTCGTGAGCTGCTCTCCACGTCGATGATGCCGAGGATCTTTTCGCCATCACGAATGGCGACGCACATCTCAGAGCCAGCCTGCCAGCCCTTGATCGATCGATACCGGTTGTCGTTTAGCACATCGTTGACAACGGTGCTTTCGCCAGTCTCGAAGACGTGCCCAGTGATTCCGCCTCGGACGGGGTACTCAAATGATTTCATCGCCCGCTGGACCACTTTCTGGCTCGTGCCTCCGAACCCGACAATTGTCAGGTTGCCCGTCTGGTCCGCAAGGAAGACCGCGCAAAGCTCATAGGCAAAATAACGTGCCAGCAGGTCGGAAGTGATTTCCGCTACTTCACGCGGATCAGTTAGCCCAATGACCTGCTGAACTACCTCATGGATCAAGCCTAGATTTCGGGCGCGGCTCTCGGCTTCCTCACGAAGACGAGTGTAATCCGCCAGACTTGCCAGATGACTGGCAATCACTACCATCAGGCTTTCGTCATAAAAATCGAATTCATCCTTACGCAGGTTCTCAATACACAGGATGCCAATGGTCTGACCGCGAAAGCGGAGAGGGACGTACAAGCCTGATTGTGCCTTGTCATACAGCGGCAACTGGATACCCGGCTCGACCTCATCCAGACGCACTTTCTGCTCCCTGGAGAGTAAGGGCACGATCCGGTGCTCATCCACGCTCTGAAGCATGGAAACCATATTTCCTTCGCTGGTCCGATACTCGTATAGCAGGCGATGATCGGAGGACAGGAGATAGAGCACGATCAGCTCTGTACCGAAGGAACGTGAAAGCAGTGCGAACATTCGGTTGGCAATCTGGTCGAGGTTCCGGCCGGAAGAGACGGTCAGAGCAAAATCATTGAGAGTCGCAAGGCGCCGAAGATGGCCCGCCATTTCGGCAAAGGTAATAATCGTCTCGATCGCCGGCGCTACCTGGATCGCAAGATCCGTGAGGCGACTCCACTCATCGCTGCGGAAGGCAGAGCTGCGCCAGAACGCCAGCACGCCAATCAACCGCTGTCCGATTACTAGCGGCACGCAGGTCCACAGCCTGGTGCTCGATTTCAATCCCTTGTGTGGGATGTCTGCCCACATGGGGCTGTCGCGATGAACCACCATCGGCGTCAGGTCACGGCTCAGACGGCGCAAGATAGCATTCCCGTCCAGGGAAAGCACCAGATTCGCGCAGCCGGGCGCGTTCCAGTGCGCCCGGACCTCGAGCGAATCACCGCGCCGGATGGCCAGCCAGCCTGCCTGCACGGGGACCAGGCGCACAAAGGAGGTCAGCGCCCGGTCCAAGGCGCGAGGCATGTCATACGGATTCTCAGAATCAAGATCCGGCACGAGCAAAGATGCCGCAACCGAAGCAGAGGCAGACCCTTCGCCCACAGATGGCTCGGCAGGGATGCCGGCTACCACCAGACGCCAGAGACGTTGGGCATCCGCTGTCAGCTGGTTTGCGCCGGCGAGGACAACCCGCGAAACTCCCGGGAGCGGGAACGCAAACAACCTGCCCGTCTCCAAATTGCTGGATGCAGGCAGGGATACCGAGCGGCTCTGCCCTCCGCTGAGCGCGCCACAGAGCCAGGAATCGACCTCCGTTCGGCTCAGGAACTTTACAAGTAGAGGCTGGGCTTTCCGCGCCAGGTGATACTGGGCAAGCACACGCCATTTACCGGCCTCACGTTCGACCAGTGCTGCCCAGTTGGAGCCGGTCAGCTGGCTGGCTTCTCTTAACAGGTTCTCGATGGTAATTTCTCCAGGCATCGCAGGTTAATTATACAGCAGAGAAAATCGTCAACAGGCAGCCTGCACGGCAGGTCTGTGTGGCGGACGGGCGACAGGTGCCAATGGTAAAATGAACGCATGATAGACTTAACAGTGATCGGGGGCGGGTTGGCTGGCAGCGAGGCTGCGCACCAGGCTGCCCAGAGAGGATTGAAGGTCCGTCTTTATGAGATGCGCCCGGTCCTGCAGACCGGGGCGCACCAGACACAGGACTTGGCCGAGCTGGTGTGCTCCAACTCGCTGGGGTCGAACCTGCCTGACCGCGCCTCAGGTATGCTGAAAAACGAGCTGCGGATGCTGGATTCTATGCTGCTCGAGTGCGCAGAAGCCGCCTCGCTGCCCGCGGGCGGCGCGCTGGCTGTGGACCGGGAGCTGTTCGCGCGCCTGGTCACCGACCGCGTTCAAAACCATCCAAACATTGAGATCGTGCGTGAAGAGGTCCGTAAAATCCCCGACTCCCTTGCTATCGTCGCCAGTGGACCGCTGACCTCGCCTGCGCTCTCCGGAGACCTGGCAGCCTTGAGCGGAGAAGAGCACCTCTTCTTTTTTGACGCGATCGCCCCGGTTGTCCATGCTGGTTCGATCGACAGGAACACTGCCTTCCGTGCCTCGCGTTATGGTACAGGCACACAGGAGGCAGGTGACTACATCAATTGCCCGTTCACCCGCGAGGAGTACTACACATTTGTCGAAGCACTTCTCACCGCCGAACGCATCGAGCTGCGTTCCTTTGAAGAAGCGATCCGCAGCGGAGTGAAGGCGGGCCATTTCTTTGAAGGCTGCCTGCCCGTCGAGATTATTGCCGAACGCGGGGTCGACTCCCTGGCATTTGGACCGATGCGGCCTGTGGGATTAAAGGACCCACGCACGGGAAGACGCCCATATGCGGTTGTGCAGCTTCGTCAGGATAACTTGGCTGGCAGTCTGTATAATCTCGTCGGCTTCCAGACCAATCTGAAATACTCGGAGCAAAAGCGCGTTTTCCGGCTAATTCCGGGCCTGGGGCAGGCTGAGTTCATGCGTTACGGACAGATGCATCGTAACACCTTCATCGCTTCGCCCAAGCTCCTGCGGCCTACTCTACAGTATATAGACCGCGAGGATCTCTTCTTTGCGGGCCAGATCACCGGCGTGGAAGGCTATATGGGTAACATCGCCACCGGTCTGCTGGCAGGGATCAACGCAGCGCGCCTGTTTTACAACCAGGAGCCCATTACCCTCCCGACGACAACCATGCTCGGCGCACTCTGCCATTATGTGACACACGCCGATCTCAAGGATTTTCAACCGATGAAAGCCAACTTCGGGATCCTCCCGCCTCTCGAGGCGGGTTCGAGCACCGGGAAACGCGACCGCGGAAGAGCCTACGCCGAGCGGGGCCTGGCAGATTTAAGCGTAGCACTTCGCACACGGGATCCTGCTGCGATACCGGGCCAGTAGACTCCCTACTCGTGGCAAACCCATTGATTGCAAAGCCCCGCCTGATTTTCGGGATCCTCCTCATCTCCATGGTTCTCGCCTCCGCCTGTTCGGTCGGTGAGGCGTCGGCGCCGATTGCCACGGGGACCTTGACGCAGACTATTCCTACCCACACACTGACCGCCACAGAGCCTCCGCCAACAGAAACTGTCTCGGCTACCCCAACAATTGCCCTGCCTCCCTTCGACGGGCAGCGAGCATATGAGGACGTACACACACAGGTCGCGATGGGACCGCGCATACCGGGCACCGAAGGTCATGCTCGTATCCTGGAATGGATGCAGGCGGAGTTGGAGCGGGCTGGCTGGCAGGTCGAGATCCAGGAATCAGAGTCGCTGGGTCATCCGATCAAGAACCTGGTGGCGAGACGAAGCGACGAGTCACCCCAAATCATCCTTGGGGCGCACTACGACTCGCGCATGTTTGCCAACCTCGACCCTGATCCGGCAAACCACACGCTCCCTGTTCCCGGTGCAAACGATGGAGCTTCGGGTGTAGCTGTTTTGCTTGAACTGGCACGCAGCTTGCCGGACGAAACAGTCCCAGTATGGCTCGTCTTCTTTGACGCGGAAGATAACGGCAACATCCCGGGCTGGGACTGGATTCTCGGCTCGCGTGCGTTTGTGAGGAACAATCCTGTCCAGCCTCAGGCGGTGGTCATTGTGGATATGATCGGCGATGCAGATTTGAATATTTACAAGGAATTTAATTCCAATGCTGCTTTGACCGACGAAATCTGGGCGGTGGCAAATGAGCTGGGCTATGAGGATACATTTATCCCCGACTATAAGCACAGCGTCCTGGATGATCACACTCCGTTCGTGGAAGCGGGGATCCGGGCTATCGATATTATCGATTTCGATTACCCTTACTGGCATACCGTTCACGATACACCCGACAAGGTGGCCGCAGAGAGCCTGCAGGTAGTCGGGGAGACTCTCTACACCTGGATCGTGCAGCAAAGCATGCAACCCTGATAAAATGACAACTTAGGTCGGCTTGTCCGTGCGTTCTATGCAAACTTATGCCTAAGAATTCCGCTCCAACCCCAGTTCCGAAGGTCCTGGCGAAGATCCGCCCCGCGTGGATGGCCCGCGTCAGCCAGGACATGGCGCGCGGTATGGATGTCCGGGCTGACTTTGAGGAACAACTTCGGCGGTTCTTTGACCTGCTAGAACAGTCAGTTACAACCGGCGACCCTGCCTGGATGGATTCCATTCTGCTCGACTGGGCGAGATCTTCCACCGAGACAGAATTGGAGGAAGAGCCATACCACGTTTCCTATTTGATCAACCGGATGATCGTGCTCACCATCCAGGTCGCGCGTGAGACGCTAACCAAACAGCAGGCGCTCGATTTGCTGGCAGTGGTGATTCCCATCTATACCTATGGGCTTGAGGTCGTTGCGCGCTATGAAATGGAGACGCGAGTGGCTCACATCTCCAGCGAAATGGAAAAGGTTCAAAAACGCATGGAGCGCGTGGACCGTAGCAAATCTGCTTTTATCTCGGTGGCAGCTCATGAGCTGAAAACACCGCTGACTCTGATTGAGGGCTACGCATCCATGATGGAGGATCTCATAGAACAGGGTAAAGCCACCAACCTGGATCCTCTGCTGGCTGGAATCAATACCGGCATCGAACGCCTGCGCAGCATCGTGGACGATATGATTGATGTCTCGATGATCGACAACAACCTCCTTCAGTTGACGTTCCAGCCGATGCAGCTTTCACAGGTGGTGGCGGCGCTCTGCCTGGAAGTCGCGAGCACAGTGCAGAGCCGGAAACTAACAGTCAGCATTCGGGACTTCGAGGGGAGCAAGGAATGGATTTACATAGACGCTTCCCGCATTATGCAGGCGCTACGTAATGTGATCCACAACGCGATAAAATATACACCCGATGGCGGCACCATCACGATCGATGGCAGGACCCTGCCAGGTTTCATCGAAGTTACCGTCATCGACACCGGCATCGGGATCTCAGCGGAAGACCAGGCGGTCATCTTCGAAAAGTTCGGGCAACTGGGACGCGTGGACCTACATTCGAGCGGGAAGACGAAGTTCAAAGGCGGCGGCCCGGGCCTGGGACTCCCGATCGCCCGCGGGATTCTCGAGGCTCATGGCGGCTCGATCTGGGTTGAATCGCCTGGCTATGACGAAAAGACCAATCCCGGATCAACCTTTCATATTCTGATCCCGGCTCGCACGGAGTCTCCAGATCCGAAGATGACCCGGTTATTTGATACACTTGGGAAAACTGCAAATGAAGAGACGGTCGAATAAGCGGTGACCGGATCCTAACTAAAAACAAGAGTGGAAGAATAGATGTCAAAAAAAACTCCTCAACCAACCAACCCTCCGCGTGAACGCGCCTTCCTCGTAGGCGTGGATCTCTATAAGCAGCAATCTTTCCTGTCATTACAGGACTCTCTGAACGAACTGACATTGCTGTCCGATACGTCTGGCCTGGAAGTGGTGGGCGAGCTTACTCAGAAGCTGGACCGCCCGCACGTGAAGACATATATTGGTCCCGGTAAAGTGGATGAGCTGAAGAGCCTCGTCGAGGAAACGCTCACACAGGTGGTCATCTTCGACGACGAGCTTTCCCCGCGCCACCAGCGCGAGCTTCAGGAGGCACTGGGCCGCAACGTCCGGGTTCTCGACCGGACCGCGCTCATCCTGGACATCTTCGCGCAACACGCGCATACGAGTGAGGGCATGCTGCAGGTAGAGCTTGCCCAATATGAATACTACCTGCCGCGGCTGACGGGTCAATGGACCCACCTCGAGCGGCAGGCAGGCGGTGGCGGC